>CABZRL010000010.1:0-65238 GCA_902528165.1 uncultured Litorivicinus sp. | reverse complement strand
GAATTGAAAATTCGATTAAGCCGGATGATTCGAACGAATGATCGGTATGTTCAAGGAGTATAAACGATGAGTGAATTGGAAACAGAAGAGAACACGGAAGGTAGTGGAGTAGAAGCGGGAGCCACTCAAGAGCAAGCGCCAGAGGGGACTGAACCTAAGAAATCTATGAATCGTGAAGTTATTGAGAATATCCCCATTACTTTGTCAATTGAAGTTGGGCGCGCCACTTTGAAGATTCGAGATTTGATGCGACTTACTCAAGGAAGTGTTGTTGAGCTGGACCGCTTGGCTGGTGAACCTTTAGACATTGTCGTTAATGATACGGTAGTCGCTCAAGGTGAGGTGGTGTTGGTGAACGATCGATATGGCGTGCGTCTGACCAAAGTAGTGTCGGCTGCCGACCGCATTAAGAATTTGTAGCGGTCGGTCTTGTGGAATACGTTGACTGGGCTTCATTTGCCGCGAGCTTTTTATTAGTCATAGGGCTGACTCTAGTTACACTGTGGGGATTTAAACGTTATGGACAAATGCAATTCCCTAAAAAGCATGGCGATGCGGCGATTCAAATTATCGAGTCACACGCCATGGGTCCGAGACAACGGATTGTGCTCGTGCACTGCGAAAACCAGCGTATTTTGATTGGTGTGGCGCCCCAAAGTTTTGCCCATCTGGGTCAATGGACTTCCGATGGCAAGTCTCCTGACGCCTCTTTCATCAAGACACTTCGTGCGTTGGAACAGCCTTCCGAGTAACGCCTGACAAAGTAGAGATGATGGCGTTTTGAATACACTTCAATCGAGCTGGCATCTTAATTGCAGTTCCTTAAAGACGAACTTAGAAATCAGTGATTTTTGATTCTAAGTATCTGATTTAAAGGAACTTATTCTTATGTCAAATTGTCGTCACGTGATGCTGGATCAACATCCGAAGTGTGGACGCTCGACTTGGTGGGTGATTTTTCTCGCTCTTGGTATGATCGGTTTTGCTGATCTTGCCATGGCTGACGCTCTGCCCGTGATTACCGTCGTCGAGCAAGAGGGTTCGACACAGTACAGTTTGACGTTGCAGTTATTGGCGTTGATGACTCTGTTGTCGTTGTTACCTGCGCTGTTACTGGGAATGACGTCCTTTATTCGCATTATTATCGTATTGTCGTTGCTTCGGCAGGCATTAGGCACCATGCAGACCCCACCGAATCAGGTGTTGTTGGGCATTGCTCTCTTTCTGACCTTCTTTGTGATGGGTCCGGTATTCACATCGGTCTATGACACGGCGATAGCACCTTACTTGAATGAGGAAATTTCGATCGAGGCGGCTGTCGCTGCAGCTGAAATCCCAGTCAGGGGGTTCATGTTGAATCAGACGCGCCAAGAAGATATTGCGATGTTTGTGCAAATCGCAGGTGGCGATACGATTGCGAGTCCTGAGGAAATTCCGTTTTCCATCTTGGCTCCAGCCTTTATCACCTCTGAGCTGAAAAGTGCGTTCATGATCGGATTTATGATTTATATCCCCTTTGTGGTACTTGATTTAATTGTCGCCAGTGTGCTGATGTCTATGGGAATGATGATGTTGTCGCCCATGATGATCTCAATGCCGTTTAAATTAATGTTATTCGTATTGGTGGATGGGTGGACTCTAATCATGGGTTCATTAGCAGCAAGCTTTGCGATGCCTTAGGAGAAAATGATGGATTCTTTATCGATTACAGAGATAGGCAACGAGGCGTTAATTGTCGCAGTTATGGTCGCCTCACCGATGCTTTTGGTAGCGTTGATTGTTGGACTCGTGATTGGTGTTGTGCAAGCAGCTACATCAATTAATGAGATGACTTTGTCATTTATCCCAAAAATTGGCGCTATGGTGTTGGTCATGATTGGCATCGGATCTTGGCAGATTTCGGTGCTCGTTGATTTTACGCGCCGTATCTTTGAACGCATTCCTACATTTTTTATGTAAGAGGATTCTGTGGAGCTTTTCGTCGCAGATTTGGTTGAACGGTTTTATGCTGCAATGTGGCCATTTTTAAGGATTGGCGCCATGTTGATTGCTGTTCCCGTTCTGTCGATTGATGCAGTCACTGTAAGGATTCGGGTCTTCCTGACCTTACTCTTAACTCTTCTGATCTATCCATTGGTTGATTGGCCAATTATTGATCCCGTCTCTGCCGAAGGCTTGAGTGAAATTTTCAATCAAATCCTGATTGGTTTGGTTATGGGATTTTTGTTGCAGATCGTGTCTGCGGCTGTCGTTCTTGGTGGTCAGGCTATTTCGAATTCCATGGGTCTTGCGATGGCTACCATGGTCGATCCAGGCATGGGGAACGTCCCTTTGATCTCTCAATTTCTGCTGCTACTAGCAACTCTAATTTTTTTGGGTGTCGGTGGTCACATGTTGGTCATTGGTATTTTGTTGCGAAGCTTTGAAACCTTCCCTGTGGGGATTGCTTTCGTTGGACAGAGTAACTTCGCCACTTTGATTGAATGGACTGCGATGATTTTTATCGGTGGAGTCCTGTTGGCATTACCGATTATGGTGGCCCTGTTACTCGTCAATATTGGTGTTGGGGTGATCACCCGAGCAGCGCCAAGTTTGAATATTTTCGCTGTTGGTTTCCCTGTATTTTTTCTAACCGGGTATGCGGTCTTGATCCTTTCGTTGGCAGGTATTGGCTCACGGATGCAGTGGCTGTGGATGGAGGGAATTGAGCAGGTGAAAAGTTTTGTCATGGTACCGGGAGTACTCTACTAATGGCTGAAGATGCACCAGATCAACAAGAAAAAACCGAAGAGCCCACCGCCCGACGTCTAGAAAAGGCCCGCGAAGATGGGCAAGTGCCGCGCTCTCAGGAATTGGGGATTGCCGCGGTGATGATTTCATCAATGGTATTTTTATATTTGTCAGGCGGCTGGCTGATTGGTCATCTCTCAAAACTCTTTGCTTCGGGATTCATCATTGAACGGCGTGATATTTTTTCGCCTTATGTCGGGCTTAAACAATTTGCGGATATTGGACGTGACAGCTTTTTGGTCATTGTTCCACTGTTATTGCTGACCTTTGCTGTTGCGATTCTCGCTTCATCCGCAATGGGGGGGCTGAATTTTGCGTGGAAAGCTACCGCACCTAAAGCCAGTAAGTTGAATCCACTCACTGGGTTGAAGCGTATGTTTGGATTGCGTTCTGTGATTGAGCTTGTGAAATCCATCTTAAAATTTTGCTTAGTTGCCGCTGTACTGGCCTACATGGTTTATGACTTTGCCGACGATTTAATTGTATTGTCGGCAATGAGCTTTGAGCCTGCGATAGCGGCGGCGGGTCACATGGTTGGCCTGACTTCAGTTTTGGTCACGATCACTTTGGTGGTGATTGCCATGATTGATGTGCCCTTCCAAAGTTTTGAATTCACGAAGCGGATGCGCATGACCAAGCAGGAAGTGAAAGATGAGTTCAAGGATGTTGAGGGTCGTCCTGAAGTCAAAGCTCAGATTCGTCGTAAACAGCGAGAAATGGCAGAAGCGCGAATGATGGATGCTGTTAAAGATGCCGATGTGGTGATCACGAACCCGGAACACTTCGCGGTTGCCCTTGTTTACGATCCTGAGTCTGATGGTGCGCCGATTGTCGTCGCAAAGGGACTCGATCACGTGGCATTACGAATTCGGAATGAGGCCAAAGATCATGGCGTCGTTCAGGTTGAGATTCCGCCACTTGCGCGTGCATTGTATTTCACCACAGAACTCGCGCATCCGATCCCAGAAGAGCTGTATTATGCAGTAGCGCAGGTGATCGCTTATGTCTTCAGCCTCGCCAGTGTGAGAAGAGACGGTCAAACAAGTCGAGTGCCAGATCCAGAGATTCCGAAGCAATACCGCTTCGATACCGATGGTAACCTCGGCGACTGAGAGGGAATGTAATGCAGGAATCTCAACCGATGCCAAATCAATTGTTATTTGGAGAGAGCGGAGAAATTTTCTTTCGAGAAAGTGATCAGGCTCGTATGGCGAGGCTTTTTGAAACGGTAGTCAATGACGGATTGCATTTTGTCATGACGAGCTCCCTTCATGGACCTGTGGATCATTATGGCAAACTTTTCCTGAATCGCTTGAAGATGCGCTCGGGTCTAGCGGTTGAGACCTTTATGCCGGTCAGTACCGATGCCTTAATCGCTCGTTTTAATTCTATGCTGGCCGATGTATCAGTCGATGAGGCTCGAGATCAATCAGTTGAGATGCAAGGACGTGTGATCGTCATCAATGACTTGCATGCCATTGACAGCGAGAGTCTCTCGTTGTTGCTCCGGCTGATTTCTGATTTTCCAGGTTTGAACGTGCGATTGGTATTTTTAGCTGATCAAATCCCGAAGAACATGGAGCGTGTCCTTGAGCGCTTGGGGTCTCGCTTGATCCGTTGGGATGTCACTCCTCCCTCGCCAGAAGAGCAAATGACCTTACGTCGAGAGGCGATGCAAGTCGGTCTTGAATTTCAAGTCGAGCGTGTATTGTCACGAATTAATCAGTCAGTTGCTGATCAACTCGAACCCAGTTTCGACCTCGATGACGAGCAACCGACTCTTCAATTGGATGCCAATCGTGCCCTTGACTCAGGGACTGAAGCTGGTGAACGCGAAGCTGAAGATATGAAGGCATTATTTGAGGAAGACGAAGAGCCAGTCCATTCCAAAGGACGTTTTCGGTTGTTCTTCATGCTGTTGATTATCCTCCTCGTGGGCGCTTTTGGTTCGGCGACGGTAAATCCGGAGGTTGGTCGTCTCCTCAATCAGACTCTCGCAATGGTAGGTGTGGATGTCTCATTTTTTGATCGAGGAGATCAAGGACTTAGTGTTGTTGATGCGGCTTACGATCGTACGTTGACGCAAACACCTCCGGCCATTGATATGGAGCAGCCGAAAACTGAGGTTGTCGAGCCTGCCTCTGCTGTAAACAATGCCGAGGTCAATGAACGTTTAATCGCTGCAAGGGAAATCGCCACTGGGGAAACCACAGAGGTACAAGCGGCCCAATCTGACGAGTCTACTATTGCTGAAGAGGCCACTGAGCCCACTCAAGCCGCGCTTGTTAATGATTCAGTTGAACAAGAGGTGTCTGAGCAAGCGCCTGAACCGGTAAGCCCTCCAGCGGAAGCATCGACTGAGACCGCAGCGGTTGCGACTGCGCCTCCCGTGGCGGAGTCTGAACCAGTAGAGACCTCGGCGGTTCCAGCGGAGAGAGTTGTTGACCCAGTTGCCGAGAAAATTCGTGCTGCAAATCCCGGGAGTCAGTTTGTTCAGCACATTGTTTTAGCGTCTGCTGCACGGGCTGAAGAGTGGCTTGGTACGCAATCTGGGCTTGACCGCGCTGTCGTTGTAGCGGTGTCCATCAATAACGCAACGCGATTCGCTGTAGTCAGCGGACCCTTTGAAACTCGGGCTGAGGTCAGAGAATACATTCAAGGAATGGACCAAACAGCCGATTATTGGGTGAGAACGGCAAGATCTTTACAACGAATTGCGGTTGATGGGGACGAGTGATGAGTGATGATGAGTTATTCCGCCAAGACAGTGGTGGTCACAAAGAGCGCGCGGTCGTTGATCAAAAACTATTACCGGATCATCCATCATCGAAGAAAGGTGGGTCGAGCTTTGACGTCGATCATCTGAAAGATCGTAACGTGAAGGTGAGTCATCAGAATGTGTCACTTCAGGATCCTCAACTGGCAGGCCAACGAATGCGCAGTACGTCTGATCTGAAGGCTGAACTCGAAGCGATCTCGGAACTAACGCCGGTGGGCTGGAATCTGAAGCCATGGAAACCCCGGTCGCTGAGTCGTGAGATTCAAGTTCGGATTCAGGATGCGGAGGCAGCTGTGACGAGGGTTCATGGGACGATTGAAACGCTTTCGGAGCGGGTTTCTGTGTTGTGTGAGGAAGTCGATTTGACAACTTCAGATGATGAGACAATAGAAGATTAAGAGGCAGGATAAATGAGCGGCGACGATCCAGAAGATAAGACGGTTGACAGTCAGGCCCCAGGAGATGATTCGATTGATGATGATTCACTTGATGATGTGTTTGAAGTGGATGAAACTTTTGAAGTTGATGGCGATTTCGAAGTCGACCCTAATGCCGCTCAAGCTATTGAAAATATGGCAGCTACCGACAGTGCAGTCCCCCAACGGCAGACCAGTGCGCCTCCATTGGACGCGACATTGACGGATTCCATTCGGCTGGCGGATGAGTTGGTAAAAACTCGAATTGAGAAAATTCACGAAGCTGGAGAAAAGTCAGTATCACAAGCTGTGGAATCCATGGAGACACTGATTGGGTCGGTATTGGATGCGACAGAGGCGGCTACCCGAGCCTCGGCGTCGGCGAGCAGTTCGACTTCAAACTTGGTCAAGTCAGCGGGTCGGTTGACGCAAACAGCTGATCGAAGTTCTAGAATCTCGACCATTGTGCTGTCTGTCGGTGGAGCAATGCTGTTTATTTCAGTGGCGGTCTTTGGGTTTATGGCTGCGCAATTGTCACAGCGGACCGGTGAACTTGAGTCAATGGTCATGGCTGTTGGTAAGCGTGTGGTTGAGATGAATGTGTCATTAGAGCAATTCACAACCATCAATGACTCGATCGAACAGTTACGGTTAACTCAAGAAGCATTTCGTGATAGTACCTTTCGTTTAACCGAGCGAGTCGGTGGAATGACCGAGAGTTTGCAAGCGGTGAGAACCGAAGTGCCGATTTCGACTGCTGAAAGTGTGGGTCGTCAGAGCGAAGTCTTTACAGCACGGGTCTCGGATGTTGAAGGTCAAATTCAGGCACAACAAAAGATTACTGCTGATCTGGCAAAATCAATGCAGGGATTGGCTGGACAAATGGGTGCATTGCGAAAGCAAATTTCGAGCGTCGCAGAACTCAATAAAGACGTAGACGCATTGGTGACTCTACAACGTGAGCGGTATTATGAGTTGTTACAAGCCCAGCAGGCCGTAACTAGAAATGTTGCTGCAGGGACCAGTGAGCAGCCAGAGGAGGTTTTGATTCAGTATCCAAATCCTGACGCACCACTGCCTCTACCAGAACAAACGGATTAATTGATTTTAGAGTCGTTCGCTCCGGATTCCGAATCGATATCCGGAGCGGGCAGTTCTTCAAGTAGTTGTACTGCATCATTATCCAAATCATCTAAATCATCTAAATCATCTAAATCAGTAATTGATTGAGTCATCGATAACATAGAATCAACAAGACTCTTGGGAACTTCGATACCCACTTTTGAAAACAGTTGGTCGACGATTTCAGTTGTTTCTTTGCTCAATTTTTCAATACTCGCTGTCGGTGTCTCCAGTTCTTGACCGATCTCGTAAAGTCTTGATGCCTCTGCAAATGGGATATAAGACTCAACTGACCCTCTAAGCATTTGTATCCTAAGGACAGCCTTGGCCTCTGATCGTTCTTTACTTCGAGCATCGAACCGTCCCTCTTCAAGTAACGACTCTAAATGTTTAGACAGCACAAATTCGTAGCGAGGGCGCTTTTTATCCAGGTCAGCAGGATCAAACTCGATTTCGGGGTTATCTAATTCTTCACCACACATCGCGTCCCAGAGATCTTTGCCCGAGAGTTCGCCAAAGGGATTAGGTCCAAAATTGACATATTCAGCCAGTTTATCTCCGGTAACTTTAGGATTGATTCCAAGCAGAGTTTCAAAGACGGTTACTCGTTCGCTGAGGTAAATCACAAACACAGCAACAGCGCCCAAGATCATAATTAAGATGCCTAGAATCCACTCCATCATTGAGTCTCCCGTTAGAGAGCATCCTCTCCATCATCAACTAAGGCTGCGATTTCAGCGTCGACATCGACACCTTCAGCGACCAATTGCTCACGTAGAAATTCAAGTGCGACCAGCGGTTTTTCGAGCTTGAGTTCAATGGCGATGGCATTGGAAATTTTTTGCACACTATCGATCGCTTGAGGGCCTGTGATTTGAACACTTTGGTACTGCATACCGTATTTAAAGACGAGCTGTGCGTATTCGTCTGGCAGATAGGACCAAACTTCACCGTTGGTGGTCATCAATTTCATGTACTCGCTGGTGATGGGAAGCTCAGGAACTTTTTTGCCTTGTGAAATATTCAGCATCACGGTCTCATTATAAGATTTTGCTTTAGTCGCTCCTTCAATAAATAGTTTATCCATGTGCGACCGAGTACGTAGTCCAATGCGCATCCGGTAAGCGAGCTCCTTGCGTGAATCTCCTTTAAGTGCCACTGCATTGTCGTATTCCTTACGTGCGTTTTGTTTCAGATCTTTTTTATTTGGACCGAATAGTGCCATTAACTAATTCCTAACCTGTTGGTAAAGCCATCATAGTTCTGAGTTTTCGGACATTAGCAGAAAGTAACTGACTGACTCGGGATTCGCTAATGTCTAAGACAGCACCAATTTCTTTTAAATTCATCTCTTCATTGTAATACAAAGCCATGATGACCTGGTCACGCTCTGGCAGCTGGGCGATGCTGTCTGTGAGCTGCGCCATCATCATAGAACTGCTGACTTCTTCTTCAGGCTCATATCCCTGCTGTGCGGGCGCATTGAGCATTTCGTCCTCAGCGGCTTCAGAGTCAATCATTAACATTTGGTGAGCGTGAGAGCGTTCTTTTTGGTAGTCCGAGACATCCTTTCCCATAAAGTCGGCAAGCTCAGTTTGAGTTGGGGCTCGACCGAGGCTGGTGGCCAAGTCCTGAGTTGCTTCATTTGTTTCACGGATGTGCGAGATGGCCGACCGAGGGAGTACGGAAATCCGACGAACTTCATCAAGGATAGCACCACGGATTCGCGTTCGAGCGAAGATTTCAAATTCAACACCACGGGACGCATCAAAGTTCTGAGATGCTTCAATCAGACCAACCATCCCCACTTGGATTAACTCATCCACATCCATCACTTGGGGAATACGGGCTTTGAGATGGAGAGCCGTACGCTTGACGAGGCCCACATGCTTGAGGATCGGGTCTTGTCCTTGTTTCTGAACTTGCGTGTATAAATCGAGATCAGCCATTGGCGACCTCAGGCTCCTGGTTGACCAGTCGTTCAACGAAAAACTGAAGGCCACCTTGTTGCTTCGTATCCATAGGAATCGAGCCAATTTCTTTGGCGAGCTTCACGAAATTTTGTGATGCCGCAGACCCTGGGGCATGCATCAACACGGGCAGATATTTTTTAGATGCCTCAAGAATTAGATCATCGCTCTGAATGCTGTAGAGGTATTCGGTATTTAAGTTCAGAAACTTCACACAAACGGCATTCAGCCGGTGATGTAACAATTGTCCGGCGCGCTGATCGGGGACGCCGTTGGGGATTAGCCCGATGTTGGTGTAGTTCTGCTCATTGACCAGGACTTTGATAATTCCATAGGCGTCAGCAATGGACGAAGGTTCGTCTCGCACAACAATTAACGTCTGATGGCATGCTTTTAAAAATGACAAGACCGACGGAGAGATGCCGGCTGCGACATCCACAATTAAGTAATCGAGTGGCTCTTTGAATTCTGAGAATAATTGAATAATTCCGCGCAGTTCAGCTTCCGAGAGATCCGCCATTTTACCTAGGCCCGACGCACCGGGTACGACGAAGATGCCTTCAGGACCACGGACGATAATTTCGTTGAAGGATTTCTCACCTGAAATGACGTGACCGAAATTATAGTCTGGGCGGATCCCGAGGGCGAGTTGAACATTTGCGAGTCCGAGGTCTCCATCGAACAACATGACCCGATGACGGGCTTTTGCCAGTGCAATTGCAAGGTTCGAGGATACAGTCGTTTTGCCGACTCCTCCCTTGCCACTTGCGATGCCGATGATCTTCAATGCATTCATGATGGGCTAACGTGCCTCAAGGTCGTTGATGGGTCGAATCGGACACGAGATTGCGATCCTCTGGATCCGCGCGCAACCCAACTAGATACTCAAGTGTAGACGTCTCCTCGCCTGTTTGTCGACCGCTTTCAGCCTCTGCTGGCTCGGGTTCTCGTGACGTGATTTGAGGCCACTGAAAAATTTGAGTGGCTTCCGTTAAGAGTTCGTCGACTTCAATCAATTCAGCAGGGGTGTGTAAATCCGCATTGGTTGTTTTGAGCCACAGCTGAAGGTCCTGCTGGCGAGACATCGCATCAATTAAAACCCACATGTCTGACTGATGTGTCATTTGTGCGATGTTGATGCTGTCCCATGCAATTTCGCTCTCCAGGAGCTTGTCACAGCTCGAGCGAGCGATTTCTGCGTGTACGACCAAATGCATCAGTGCATCGGGAACGATGGCCTGAATGGCTTGATGTGTTTGATCAAGACCGAGACCTGAGGTATCAATCAAGACGCTGTGATCACTCGGAATTTCTCGGAGTACCGTCTCAAGCATTTGTGGATTGGCACAGCGGAAACACTTCACGCCAAACTTGGCGCACATCAATTGAATTTGGTTCCAAGCGCCGAGCTTCTCGTCCGCATAGCTAATGACCGTGACTTCATCAGCTTTGGAAGCATCAACCACTTGTGCGATGAGTTTTCCAATTAAGGTTGTTTTGCCGGATCCGGTTAACCCAAGGAAAGCATGTACACCAACTAAGTCCAAGGGATCGTGATCATTGGCCAGCAACGATGACGCAAACAGATAACGAATCTTTGACACAGCCTCGGTCGGATTAGTGATGCCTTTGAGGGCCTCAAGGATCAACATTTTCGAAGCGCTCGGTATCGAATGTTGCGCAATGGATTGCTGGATTGGAGTTTCGTCTTCAGACAGTTCCTGCCGCCAAGCGGACGCACCGCGTAATTGAGCGAGTTCTTTTTTCAGCAAATGCATTTCTGATTTAAAGAGTTCCACGATTTCATGGGCTCGATCGGTCTCCGTTGTCGGTTTCATCGGTGTTTCGCCGTGTAAAACTGATGAGAAGCGTTGACGAGGCGTCTGTAATTTCGGTGTTTCAAGTAATTGATGATCTGGAACATCGATTAAAGCTGGATCGGGTGTGATATCCACCGCCACGATCATTTCACAACGTTGATTGACCTTTTGGCTTGATATGACCAGCGCATCCGGACCAAATTGTTGTTGAACCATTTCCATTGCATGCTTGCTGTCTTTGCCAATAACGCGCTTGAGTTCCATAAAGGTGTTCCTTATCTCGATTCTTCAATCTGTGCTGATATCGTTGCCACGACATTCACGGATTGATCTTCTGGGATTTCTGTATAGGACAACACGGTCAAATCTTGGATCCGTGGTCTGACCAAATTCGATAGCCAAGGCCTAATCATTGGCGAAACTACCAAGATTGCCGGTTGTCCCTGGTCTTCGATTTTTTGCACTTCAACGCGCATGGATTTGAACAGTGCTTCTGCAAGTTCTGGATCAATCGTCAGAGTTTTGCTTTGCTGAGATTGTTGAACTGCATTGTGTAGCATCTGTTCCAATTGCGGCTCAAGCGTCATGACTGGCATGTCGTCTGAGATATCGACTAGACTTTGCACGATCATTCGGCCGAGTTTTGGTCGAATCATGGCAGTCAGGTCATCAGGATCTTGTGTTTTTCCACCCTCTTCATTGAGCACTTCTAGGATGGTTCTCATGTCGCGGATCGGGACTCCATCTCGGAGTAAGTTTTGCAGTGTCCGAGTGATGACGGCCAAACTCAGTTTACCTGGAACCAGATTTTCAACCAATTTAGGTGATCGATCTGCGGTCTTATCTAGAATTTGTTGTACTTCATCGTGACCCAGTAATTCAGATGCCGTTCCGTACAGTAGGCTATTCAGGTGTGTCGCAATGGCAGTCGATGGATCCACCACGGTGTAACCGAGCGTTCGGGCATGATCACGCTGTGACGGCTCAATCCAGATAGCATCTAGCCCAAAAGCAGGCTCCTTGGTGGCAATTCCGTCAATCGGTGTTGAGATATGTCCTGGATTGATCGCTAGTTCTTTACCGCTGTAGCTCTGTCCTCGACCGCGAAGTACACCATTGACCAATAAATGGTATGTGTTGGGTTCTAGATCGAGATTGTCGCGAATTCGAACAGGTTGAATGAGGAAGCCCAACTCTGTCGATAATTTCTTGCGGACACCTTTGACACGGCTTAAGAGTTGGCCGCCGGTTTCGGTGTTGACTAGCGGAATCAGGCCATAGCCGATTTCTAGCGAAATCAGGTCAACCTGACTAACATCTTCCCATTGAACATCTTGCTCCTCGACCGATGACTGCGTTGTTGCGGTTTGTTCCTTCGCGATTTGATCAAGACTCTCGTCTTTCCGTAAGCGCTGAACCCAGAAGCCGATTCCTCCAGAAACCAATGCCAAGGAAATAAAGACAGTCGATGGCATTCCGGGGATGATTCCGAGGAGGAGAAGAATCGCAGCCGTGACATACAGTGCGGTTGGGTTCGCTAATTGGCTGGTGGTCTGCTCAGTCATGGATTGACTGGTCGTCACGCGAGTGACGATGATCGCAGTCGCGAGTGAAAGAATCAGTGAGGGGATTTGGGCAACCAACCCGTCACCGATGGTCAATAAGACATAAATCTCACCGGCATCTTGGAATGACATGTCGTACTGCGTCATACCGATCGCTAGACCACCAATGATGTTTATGATCAGGATCAGTAATCCCGCAACCGCATCGCCGCGAACGAATTTACTCGCACCATCCATTGATCCGAAGAAGTCTGATTCTTGGGCAATTTCTGCCCGACGTGTTTTCGCCTCTTCTTGGTCGATGACGCCACTGTTGAGATCTGCATCGATGGCCATTTGTTTGCCAGGCATGGCATCGAGTGTGAATCGTGCGATAACTTCCGATACTCGGCCAGCACCCTTGGTCACAACAATGAAATTGATGATCATGAGGATACCAAAGATGATAAAACCAACGAGATAGTTGCCGCTGATCACGAAATTACCGAAGGCTTCGATTACCTTACCGGCGGCATCTGTTCCTTCGTGGCCATTGACCAAAACAATCCGCGTCGATGCCACGTTGAGGGAAAGACGTAGCATCGTCGCGAAAAGAAGAACGGCTGGGAATGAGGAGAAATCCAGTGGTCTCTCCGTATGAATCCCGATCATGATGACGATCAGTGCGATCATGATGTTCAAGGTGAATAAAATATCGAGTAGAAATGTTGGTAAAGGTAGAATCAACATCGCGATAATAAGAAGAACGAGTGCAGGGATTCCCATGGACTTCCAATCCAGATTCGGGATTCGTTGACGAAAATCTGACAGCGCTAATTGCACAAATATCTACCTATAAATCAATGGTTTACTGATGAGTCACCGGCATTCACCTGAGGCCCTGTTTAAGCTTTTGCAAGAGCGATGCCAAGTTGAATTCTGGCTTGGTGGTTTTGGTCAGTGACTTTGCATTCGACATAGTGGTAAATTTTTTTTCATACTGTCCGATATATTCAGTAGATCTAAAAATTTATTCTGGCATCAATTCTGCTTGTGCCAGTGGGTGGACGAATATTCGGTCGGAGAACAAAGATGCGAGCATCACTACAAACCCTTGTGATAATAGGAACAGCAGTGCTGACGGGCTGCACCATGACAATGGCACCGCCAGGGCAAAATACCGCCGCTTACCCGGCAATGACTCCTCCAAAGACAGTGGTAGAAACCAAAGCGGTTCCGGTCGTGGAGCGTCGCAGCGCAATTCGCGCGACAGGTTATGCGGTCATTAGCGTACAGCCATCTGACGTTGCCGCTCAACAGCGGCTACTGGCGATTCGTGCGTCGAAGCTCGATGCCTATCGTGGGTTAACCGAGCAAGTTTACGGTCAATACTTAGACGCAACGACAACAGTCGCTGATATGGCAGTGTTGAGCGATACCTTTAGGACGCAGGTTGAAGGTGTTATTTATGGAGCGAGAGTCGTCAGCATTGCTCCGGTCGGTGAAGATACCTATGAAACCACAATGTCGCTGGATCAAGACGTCGTTGACGATTTGCGCGCCTTATA
The DNA here is from genome assembly GCA_902528165.1 of uncultured Litorivicinus sp. GTDB lineage: Bacteria > Pseudomonadota > Gammaproteobacteria > Pseudomonadales > Litorivicinaceae > HIMB30. Next base: position 51,229 of record CABZRL010000010.1, on the reverse strand, counting down.
TTTGGCGTCAATGGCGAGCCGGTCGTAACAGGTCGAACCATGCGTTATTTTTTCAGTATCATTTGTTGTCTTGCCAGCGTCATTGCGTGCGCTGGGTCTCATCAGGCATCTTTTGCGAGCGAGGCGATCCTGACTGCCATCAAAGAACGCTTTGTCACCCAAGCGCAGGATGCGGATACCCAAGTCAGTAACACCGCGTGGCTAGATAGTGACGGGCGATTGCATGAAAGCACGATGATTCGGTCTGATGTCCGTGTTCGAGGCGTTCAAGTTCGAAGGTATCTCGAGGAGATGCGCCGTCCCGAAGTTGAAATCGCCATGGATGACAAATCTGGCGCCTTGCCCCAATGCTTTTCCAACGATGATCATCTCATCCGAACGGTCAAAGTGTATCCAGCAGTGCTGCGAGGTCAATTTGATGTCAATCATGCAAGCTTGGTTCGTCAGTTGGGGCAGATCGTGACGCGAGAATTCAACCAAGGACTCGAACGTAGTTCTTTTTGGCATACCGTAGCATTGACAAAACCATCCAGTGGTTATGCGCAGATGGTGTCTGGGATCAGATCTGAGCTCTCTCGCTATGAAATGCAGATTGCGTTGAGTCCAGGCTTTGCGCCCGAGACGCATCAGTCGGAGCGCGTGCCAGGATCGGATCCCGTCAGTAGTTTTTTTAATGGTCATCCCTCTTGGCTCGAAGAATCCTGGGCTCGTCTTGATGTTTCACTTACCGATGCTGCCGACGGCAAACTCATTTGGCAGGGGAAGAGCCACTTAAGAATCCCGGCAAGGCCTATTATCTATACTCAGGGTGTATTGCCGAACGAGGTAATCAAAGAAGTCAGTCAACTTATGAATCAATGGGTCGGGGATCTCTCTGAGTTTGGGCGTTGTGAGCCGATTCATTTTGCAGTCATCCGTCAAGCTGAGAATACTTATCAAATTGACGGTGGTACCGCGTCGGGGATCGCTGTTGGCGATCAACTGTTATTGATCGATCGGAACACGATTCCGCAGCGGACGTTTGAACCGGGTACCTTGGCTCAATTGTCATTAATCAAAGTAATTCAAACTTTTGAGAATAGCGCGACCATCGAATATGTGGCTGGGGCCTCCTTAGAACAGATCGGTGGTAAAGTGGCGTTACCGTTTTAACAGGGACTAACTTTATCTATGTGGCGATTTGCGAGTGTGTTTTTAATCGGTGTCTCTTTACCAGTGGTCGCTGCAGACATGTCGGTGGATCAGGCGGTTTCGCGTTTATTGAAAGATATCGAAACAGAAGTTGAAGTGCTGAAAGTGCCCGTTCCTGCCGCCACCGTCAAAGCGAGGAAAGGTTCTTCTGAATCTCAGATCTCTGACGCCAAAATCGTGACGAATGGAACCCACCGGGTTCGTCGGGGTGAAACCCTTGATATGGTGATCCGTAAAGTGGCCCCGAATTCAGCGATTCAGCCACGCATTCTTCGGCAGGCGTTTGTGCGTGCGAATCCGCATGCGTTTCGTCGTGGAAATCCGAATTGGCTCTATGCAGGCGCCGTCTTGCAAATTCCTGACATCGAACATTTACGCCAAGTCATTTTTAAAACATCACCCAACCGGTTGAAAAAGAATATCAATGACGAAAAGTCCGGCTGGGTTCGGTTCCCCTAAATGATGGCGCCGGTCTCAAATCCACTGGGGTCGGAGCAGGGATTGCAGAGTGTAGAGCGCATCATTCAGGCGACCTACGGTCGACCAGTTGCACTAGTTTCAGACGGTCTGAGTTATCAGTTGCATTATGACGTTGCCAAGCAGACTGTGGTCTTAAAGGTCAGTGGTGGTGGCTCGAATCAGCTAGTCCAAGTGTCGGCGAACCGTGATCTGGTAGCTTTGCTCATTAAGTATGGGGATTTATCTCTAATGACTGCGCAGTCCGGTGCTCGTGATGTACCCGTGCTTCGAGGATTAGTGCCGACGCCAACACCCACGAAGATTCTATTGAGCTATGAGATAACCAAAACGATAGCTGTCCCTCAGCCTCGGGCTGACAAACAAATACCCCCAGCAATGCGTCCACATCCGATGCTTGCTGCAATGAATCCGATTGACGCGTCGGGTGTGAGTCGAATTCTGACCCAACAACCCTCGAGTACGTTAGGATTTCTGATGTCAGGTGGGAGTCCGCAGGCTTCGAAGCTTGAAAATTCGGATCAGTTGGTTCGTTCAGTGGTAGCATCCGTTGCAGCGGTGCAGAGGAATAAAACGATGCTTATTCCAGATATCAATCCGGCGATGCCAAGACCAATTGCGCCTGATGCGTTGCCGAGTAGTGTGCCGATCACTCAGCCGATTGCAGCAGAACTCGGTCTCAAGTCGGGCCAAGTCGTCCAAGCGTTGGTTTCGAGTGCTGGTGATAAGATGGCATTGCAACTGAATAACCGAGAAATACCCTTGCCGCCAGGAATGCGTTTACCGGAAGGCCAAGTTACACTCCGTGTTGCACAGAGCCAGCAGGGGCTGGTGTTACTGTTTAACCAGGCGCCAGCCGCGCCCGCGAGTCAGGCAGCTGCTGTCGGCGGTCTGTCAGCGACCCTCGCTGAGATCCTGGCCAAGCCATCTTCCAAATCTCAGATGTCAAGTTTATTCTCTCCGCGGACGTTGGAAACCCTATTGTCTGGACAAGGTCTGGATCGCGAAGCAGTGCGACTTCAGAGTCAGCGATTGGATTCGAGTAATTTAAACGCTCAAGTGATCGCGCGAGGCATTCAATTTGGTGGTCTGAATACTGAACGTGCTCTACTTGAAGGGATATCGTTGTCGGCTCAGACCCTAAAGCCTTGGCTAAGGCAGATGCTTCGACTTCTGCCAGCTCAGTCGGAATTGACCACTAAGATCGGTGAGTTGATTGGGGAGTTAGAGCGTTTTCAGTTGGATTCCGTGCCCAGTTCGAGCGGTCGTGATCATGGGGGGTTTGCATCGCTGTTACTGTTTCGTGACCAGCCACCGGTTGAGTTAATTTTTGAGCGGTTTCAATCGGTCGATGACGAGAGACATTCTTCATGGGTCATTAACTTACATACCTCGCTTGAGCATCTCGGCGAGATCTGGCTGAGGTCCGCATTTTCACAATCGAGTGTGGAATTGGTGATGTGGGCTGTAGAGAAGAAAACCGCTGAGCTTGCGAAAGAAGGCAGTCTTGATTTGCAAGAGGCCTTTTCAGAGCTTGGATTGACGATACAGTCGTTTCAGATATTGAATTCAGAACGCACAAACTTTCCTGACCGATTTCTCCCAACGCATTCCAACTTGGATTTAGAGGCATGAGATTTAAATCGAAAAAAGCCGTGGCCTTGGAATATGGTCAGCAAGAGTCACCGAGCGTGATTGCTAAGGGTGATGACGAGCTAGCCCTTGAGATCATCGCTGAGGCTAAAAAGCATGGCATTTTTATCGCGGAAGATCCGCAGTTGGTTGCTGCCTTATCGCAGGTGGGTTTGTCAGAAGAGATTCCTGAAGAACTATATCAGGCAGTGGCTGTTATGCTTGCTTGGGCCTATTGGTTGAAAGGACTATCGCCTTCAGATAACTAAATCTGACCTAAGTTCGGCGATCGCGAACTGGATGGTATTGAGGTTGGACGGAGATCAATGGCCTTGCGTGGGCAGGCAACTGTTGCGTTTGGAGCAACAAATCGACGAAGCTTTCAATCCAAGACGGTCGCCAGCGACTGACGATGAGTCCAGATGAGCCCAATATCAAAAAAAATAGCAATGCACCTTTCATGCGGATAGACAGTGGTTGTGCCTGTTCTAGGGTGATTAAACCTGAGGAAATCCAAGTGTCAGCTCCAATAGTCGGCGCATCAATCCTTGACCAAACGCCGAACTCACAGACAACAGTGATTGCGTCGTCTCGATTCTTCTGAGTTAGCACAGTGGAAAATACAGTGGGCAGATCTCTGATGTTGACTCGATTTGCATTGATGCGTGCGAACCGATGAACCCAATCGCCATCGTCGCATGTTACGGGAGGTCGCGGTTGCCATTGAGGAAGTGATGTTTGACTTAAATTCAAGATGGCGACAGACAAAAATATGCAAGAGATCACGACGCTCAACCGGATGAGCCCTAGGTTTGGTCGATTGTTCGCTTCGTTTGCCTTACGCATCACCGGATAGAATCGACCGTCGCGTGGCTCGGGTTTTTCCAAGTTTCGTGTAAAGCTCCAGGGTTGCAGTTGGGTCTTGGTTTTGCAGTGCCGAGAGGGCTCCACGGATACTATCAAGTTGCTTTGAAATGAGAAGTTCGTTGCGTTGGTGGGAGCGTTTGCATCGTTCTAAGATGGAGGTAATTTCGTTCCATGTTTGATCGTTAATCAGTCGTTCAAGTGTCTCTTTCTCCATCTTTTCTTCAGATAGATTAAGCTTCACTAAGGATTCTAAAATATCGATTTTCTCAGTCTGTAGCGCTTCAAAAACATCAAGCTTCTGGTTCTTTAGCGCTTCAAACTCTTCGGTGAGGAGAGAGTCTAGCCGTCGAACCGACGCAAGAATCGTGGTTAAGTCAAGTTGCTGCATGCCGTGAGGCTACAGCAACTTCTCGATATCCGTAAAGCCTTGAGCAATTCGCTTTGGGTCTAGTGGATAGTTTCCATCAGCCAGTGCTTGCTTGATTTGAGCGACTTTCGCCTCGTCAAATCCCGCCCGCTCCAATTCACCGACTGTTTCGTGGCTCAATTTCACTTCATCGGAAGCCTTGGAAGTTAATGATGCAGTTTGCGCATCAGCCTCAGCGCCTTTGACAGGCTCGTCCTTTTTTTGCTCGGGTTTGATGGCGGATAACGCTTTGCCGCCAATACCTGAAATAGGCTCTGTCATTTCCGTCTCCTCACCATCTGGAAATTCTTCATAGTCAAAGGATCGACCACTTCCACAAAAACTTTAGCATTTTTTTCGGAAAAACTTTGAGCCTTTTTTTAAAGCCCGCGCGCTGCGTGTCGACCAGTGACAATTCCGCGGATTTCTTTGCCAGAATCTGGGTTTTTCAACAGCACTTGTTCACCAATCTTTGCATTTTCCAGAGCGATGGCTTCGACTGTGATCTCAAGCGCGCCACGTTTGATGGTGAGGCGGACCGTTTCGTTCTTACGCACGAGATCAGCTGCGATAAAATCACTAGCGTTCAAGCGTTGGCCTGCTCGAATGGTTCGAGTCGCTTCTAAGCCGAGAATTTCAATTACATTGACCAGCGGTTGCGGCCCGTAGGTATTGACTGACTCCAGTCGTGATTCAACCAAATCGGCGGTTGCGACTTGGCCGTTGACGATCGTGGATTTGGCGACCAGAACGTACTGGGCGACTTCCACATCATCGGACCGGATTGGCCGACCCGGTTTGAGCGGATTTTTTGCAATCACGGTTTGCTCAGGCCAAAGAGTGAGAGGGTTTGTCAGCGATTCCTCAGTGTGCGTTTCGAGACCGAGATCTTCGAGTCGGATCATTTCTCCGGCCTCGTATGCTCTGTTAGGCAAGTAGATAGTGATCTCATTTCTCAACAAGTCTGTGGTCACAACATCACCCAATGCAATATTTCGGCTGATGACCCGGCCAATAATGTCGGTTTTCTTCAATGATTGATTCGATAGGGCTTGTGCGACTGGAATATTTTCGATGTGCCGATCGAGAACAAGGGTTCCTTCAGCTAAATCTTGTGTGAACACCCATGCGTCAGCTGTCTCTTCGATTTTTACTCGTAGGTAGCGCTTCCACTGAGGGGTTTGGCAGCTGACCTCAATGGTTTTGCGATTATTGATAAAAGGGAAGCGGATGGAGAGGAGTTCTTCGCAGGAGTCGATCGGAATCCTACGATCGGGCGGTGTGACCTCGACTTGATATTGTTCGATTGATTGGTCGGTAGCGATCCATTTGGTGGCCACTGCGATTAAAGCCTCGTGGCCGCCTGGAAATGCCACGGCATGGCCGATGTTTGCGTTGAGGAGTCCAAGGACCATTAATATTGCCTGCATTGTAGCAGTATGCGTCTCTCTGTGAAGAATGCAAACGCCCTTGGCAGACTATTGCCGTCTAGAGCCGGATCGTTTTTGCCGCTGTAGTCAATTTCCGCCTGAGAAAGCCCAATTCTGATTTGGCACATACATTGCTTCCTCCAATTTGAACAACCGGGTCCATGAATCGACATCAGGCTTGGGAACTTTAGGAGGCGATGATGAAATTGTTAGAAAATCCATTTGGCATACATGAAAAAGCCTTGGCGGTCAGAAGCCAAAGAGTGGAGTTTATTTCAGCCAACATTGCAAATGCTGACACTCCTTTATTTCGTGCTAAGGACATAGATTTCAAGAAGGTTCTTTCTAACGTCAATCCATCCCCCATGGCCGCGACAAACGCGCGACATTTTGACACGGGAGAGATTGAGAATACTGATGGAATTGTTTTTCGAATTCCCTACAACTCGTCGGTTGACGGAAACACTGTAGAAATCAACGTTGAACAGGCCAAATACGGTGAGGCTGCCGCACAGTATCAAGCAACCTTGCAATTCCTTGAAAATCGGATCTCTGGGATCCGAAAATCTTTACGCGGTGATTAGGGGTTAGAGCATGTTGAAAAATATTTTTGAAATTGCAGGTACTGCGCTGGCTGCACAGACCATCCGCATGAACACTACAGCTTCAAATTTAGCAAATGCGGGCTCGGTGTCACCGACAGAGGACGAAGCTTTCAGGGCAAAGCGACCGGTATTTCGCGCTTTGGTTGACCAGGCTGATTTAAATGCTGGGTTTAACGTGTTGGGTGGCGTCAAAGTCAAAGAAGTGGTTGATAGCACGGAGCCGGTTCGAAAGGTTCACGATCCAGGCAATCCAGAGGCAAATGACGAAGGATTTGTTTTTTTATCCAACGTTAATGAAGTTACCGAAATGGTTGAGATGGTTGCGGCCTCTCGATCATTTCAGAACAACGTTGAGGTGGTGACTACCGCTCGTCAGCTCATGATGCGAACACTCGATATTACGAAGGCTTGATGATGAATACAGAAATTTCTCTTGCAGCGACTGGAACACTGACAACTGCTGAGTATGAAGAGTCTCAGTTATTAAAGTCATCTGAAGATGAGTTGGACAGGAATGCTTTTTTGCAACTTCTCACCACACAGCTTCAGAATCAAAACCCGCTCGATCCGATGAAAAACGAAGCTTTTGTTGCGCAGCTCGCGCAATTCTCGCAACTGGAGGGCATCACTAACATGTCCACGTCGCTTGCAGACGTCGCAGATGTGATGCGATCTGATCGGATTATGGCGGGGGCGAACCTGGTCGGTAAATCCGTTTTAGCTCAAACAGGCCGGATTTCGACAGATGGTTCGGGCCCATCGAAGATAGAGGTCGAGCTGCCGTACGGCGCTGAGCAAATAGATCTCGGAATTTATGATGCGGATTCTGGAACGTTAGTAAGATCGATTGTTTCGGGCCCGCAAACTTCTGGCACTGCGTCTTTTAACTGGGATGGTCGTGTTGCCGATGGCAATTTGGCTCCCAACGGGACATATCTGATTCGAGGTGTCGCGACTGTGAATGGTTCTGCAAACGAATTTGTCCCCAGCACCTTTACTCGAGTTGAAACCGTATCTTGGGATGCACAGTCGGCAGATTTAAAATTAAACCTTTCTGGGAATGTATCTATTCCTATCAGTCAAGTTTATCGGATCGGGGATGATTCCTTGGATACCGCTTCACATGACAAGCTTGATCAAGCAGGAGATGAATAATGTCGTTCTTTACCTCACTCACAGGACTCAATGCCGCAACAACTCAACTTTCTGTGACCTCGAACAATATTGCAAACGCCGGCACCACTGGTTTTAAGCGTTCTCGCTCAGATTTTGGTGATATTTTTGCAACGTCACCCCTTCAAAAGGCGTCTACAGTTGTAGGTCAGGGAACAGCACTGAAGCAAGTTACTCAGGAGTTTTCCCAGGGAAACATTGAGCTATCCGGAAATTCTCTTGATCTCGCGGTCACCGGGGAAGGATTTTTCCCCATTAAATCTTCCGACGGTCAAAACTTATTTACACGAAACGGCTCATTTTTGCTCGATGAACAAAATACTGTTGTTAACTCGGCGGGTCAGTTCTTGAGAGTTGCAAGTGTCGACTCTCTGGGTAAGGCGGATTTTCAGGCGGACCTCGTGCCCTTAGCCATCGCCCCAAGCACGGTGGGTCAGGCGATTGCCACGAGCCAGATTGACTTGGCAATTAACTTTCCGGCCGAATCTCTCCCATTGACTCAACTTAACGATGCAAATGTTCAAACGGTCAAGCCATTTAATCCAGATGATTCGACCACTTACGCGAAGTCAGCGGCGGTGACAATTTTTGACGAAAACGGAAACGATTTCTTGGTGACGTTTTACTACCGCCGGGTCGGTGTTGCGTCATCTGCAGATCCGTTTAACAAGTGGCAGACGCATATCCTCCTCGATGGGCAAGAAATCACTCCGGCTCTGGGGCAGGCGACCTCCGCTGACGGCACACCACTTTTTGTAGATAAGTATGGAACCATCATTCCTGAGACTGAACTACCTGTAATTAATGAGCGTCAGATCTCTCAGAAATACATTCTTGACGATCTGGCAGATGCGACTGTCTCAACGCCTGCGAAGGCTGCTGGTGAGAAGTTGGGAGCGGTGTATCTCGATGGTAACGACGGTATTAATTTCGCGCCAACTGTCCCATCTATAGATGTAGCAATTGACGATTCAGAATTGGTCAACATTGGAACTTACAGCGCCACCGTAGGGACTCCAACTACGCAGTCACTCGTTTTTAGCGATGTCACTACGAACGTCATAACAGCGACCGGCCATGGCTTCAAGACTGGGGATCAGGTCGTTTTCAATGACCAGGGGGCCGCCAATGGAACAGGTCTCGTCAATGGCACAACCTTTTTCGCGATTTATCTGACGGACAATACTTTTAGTATTGCGAGCACGGCGGCTAACGCCGCGGCTGGAACCGCAGCGACGATCACAGACACAGCTGCAAACACAACTTTGACCTTCGATTCTGCATCTGAGTTTACAGTTGCAGCTGGACACGGCCTTGAGACTGGCGATCGAGTCGTCTACAACGCCAACAATGGAGTCGTGGCCAGTGGGCTTATCGACGGCGCCACCTACTATGTCATCAACTCGGACTCGGAGAGCGTGGATAGCGACGGGATCACTGACGATACCGTTCGGTTGGCGACTTCATATGCCAACGCACTAGCCGGGACGGGGATCAACTTTAGTGGGGGTAATACCGCTCAGTCACTCGACTTCGCGGAGATTGTTAGCTTCACTATGACGACTGCTGACGGTTCGGAGGAAATTGTAAGCTCGGTTCATGCGGCAACCACGTCGATTGACGTGCTCGAAACCGGTGATATTGAGGATAACGATCGGATATCGGTCGAGTTGACTGATGAGGATGGAACATCGAGAGTGATCTCGACAGGTGCCTTGAGCGCTGACGCAAGTGTTACAAATATCATAACCGCTTTGAATACTGCGTCTGCTGCGACTTCGCTTGTTTTTAGCAACATCACTTCGAATATTGTGACATCAGAAGATCACGGCTATACGACTGGCGACCAAATCGTTTTCAATGCCCACGGTGATACCGCGCACGGTACCGGTCTTACCGATGGCCAGACCTACTTCGCCATTCGGTTGACAGATGACACGCTAAGCATCGCCACTACCTATGCGAATGCGACCGCGGGGACTGCTGCCACAATCACTGATACAGCCGCGAATACGGCGCTGACTTTTGATTCGGCCTCGGGTCGTGGTGAGTACACGTTTAGCGCCTCGACGGATATAAATGGGGACGTCGATTTAGCATCTCGAATTATTATCACGAGAGCTGACGGTAAAAATTTCTCGATCGCGGAGGGTGCTGATCACTCACTTTCTGGCGAAGCAATGGTTTACGAAAATATCTCATTGGCGTCAGCAGTTTTATCCACCACGGCCTCAAGCGAAACCCAGAACGGTAAGACGTTGGACGGCACTACTACGCTGTCTGAGTTGGCTTCTGTGTTGGCGTCAGGGTCAGCCGGAACGAGCTATGCGGTTGGATTGTCTGCGGTATCGTCCAATACCTTGTCTATCTCTCGTTCTGACGGAGAAAATTTTAGTCTGACCGCGTCGCGAATACCGAACAACACGACCAATCTTATTTCGGTCCTTGGAGCTACAGTTGCTGAGGGTGGTACCACGGACCGGACTACCACAGGTGCTCTGGCTCCTGACCTGTCTGCAGCGTTTGATTTGACGGTAGATGAAGATCCTAACGAGCCCCTCGAGACTGACTCAATCACGATCGATCTTTCAAGTATGGCGATTCCCGCAAATAACGAACTTCATGGGTCAGATATAGCAGACCTGATGACTAAAGAAATAAATCGCCAACTGGGCGATCAGAGATACTTTGATCTGAGTTCCGATGCAAATCGTCAGTTCAGGATGACTTTTACAGCTGATAGGGCATCTGATGAGCCCGCTCAGGTCATCGACGTCTACATACCGTCGAGCTCGGTCTACACCGAGAGTTCACTATCCGCAGAAATTGAGAGGCAATTGCGGGCTGCAACTGGAACAAAGATTGATGTTAGTTATAACCGTGCTTCTAAAGGATTCGTATTTCTCACGGAGGATGACAGAAGCCAGATGAGCATCACGAATCTTCCAGAGAATGCTTCACTGACCGGAAGCGCTACGCCTAATGTGTTATTCGGATTAAATAATCTTTCGGCAGATTTCACACTCGATTCAAGGGGACGGTATCCATCAGAGGTACGCGCTAATGGTGAGCAAATTCTGGAAACGGCCCAGCAGCGTTATGGGATTAATGTAGAGTTTGAATCGGACGATACTGGCGGACGTTTTTCAATCTCCAGTGGGACCACCGGTGACAGTTCCGCCATTCGGGTCGATAATATTTCTGATGCCGCTGCATCTTTATTTGGGTTCAACGCGACAGGTGACGAGGCCGCTAATTTAGAAGTAGTTGCCGTCGATTTACCGACCGCGGTTCGCGGCGTTGACTCAACCCCGGCTAAAGTGTTCGGTCGACAAGTCGGTATCGACCCAGACGAGACGTTCTTTGTCGACGATTCAACGAATCAATTCACCGTGACCGTCGACAATGTCACGGAAACATTTCGCCTCCCAGTCGGGACTTACAGTTTACCAAGATTTAGAGAGGCATTAGAAAATCGAATTAATGCGATGGAAGATTCACGTGGTAATTCGATCTCAGGCGTTAGTGTGACCTTTGACCAAGAAAATGAGGTGTTCACATTTACATCAGGGACGACCGGGAATTCGGCGTTCTTACAGATATCTGGACCGCCCCGTTACGGCCTGGAAAATATCGATTCAAATGCTGGGCAGACTGTTACCTATCGGAGTCCGGTGGTCGATCGCGCTTCAAACGGCGATCCAATTCTTGTGGCGAAGGTTGATGGCGTCTACGAGGAATTTACTGAATCAGGAACCACTCTCGCGTCCTTACCAGATGAATTTCCAGATTTTGATACGGATCCAGAATATCGCCCTTTGTTTTTAGATAAAGGTGAATTGACCTTTGATACGGCCGGTAATTTGATCTCACCGATTGACGGGATTTCACTGAATAATGTTGTGATTGGTGGTTCGGGTAACACGCTGAATATCGATATTGATTATGCAGGATCGACCCAGTTCTCTGGCGATTTTTCTGTCAATTCGCAAGGACAAAACGGCCAACCAAACGGTTCTCTGGTCTCTGTTGATATCGCAGACGACGGCCTTGTAACGGCTTCATATTCAAATGGGACACAGGATCTCAAGGGCAAAATCGTACTTGCCACTTTTTCGACACCTAATGGCCTTCGGCAGCTAGGTGATTCAACCTTCCTGGAATCTAACGAATCCGGGGCCCCCACACTTGGTGAACCAGGTGGGGCTGGCTTTGGCACGATCCGTGCTGGTGCTAGGGAGAGAGCGAATGTGGATTTGACGTCAGAACTGGTCGACCTGATTACCGCACAGCGGAACTTTCAGGCAAACGCTAAAGCCATCGAGACGTCATCAACATTGACCTCTACAATTATTAACATCAGAAGCTAAAAGTAGTTAACGGCAGGAATTTATGGATCGTTTAGTTTTTACAGCCACAACCGCAATGTCGGAGTACCGACTAGATCGTCAGAATATGACGCATGAGTTGGCTAATGTGACTACAACTGGTTTTAAAAAAGCGTTCCAGGTCGCCAACCGATCGGTTCGTGTTGAGGGCGATGGATTTGATTCCAGATTTTTGCCGCGTGCTTCGACCTCCCCGCAAATCGACCTTAAAAGTGGACCACGGCAGATGACAGGTCGATCGCTGGATCTAGCTTTTGACAACTCAACAGTATTGGCTGTGCAGAGTGACAGCGGTGAACTGGCTTGGACCCGACGTGGTGATTTGAGTATGGATCCAGAGGGATTCCTAAGAACCGGAGAGGGGTATTTGGTGCTTGATGATTCAGCTGCCCCATTGCAGCTACCCCTAGATTTTAGTCGTTTTCAGGTGGCGGATGACGGGGTCATAAGTTTTATCGATTCAGAAGACCCTGAAAGTGGACCACAAGCAATAGCGCGACTGGGTATTAAAGATGCATCTGAAACGAAGCTTGGCCGCAGAGAAGATGGGCTATTTAAGCCGTTAGATAATACAGAGGACGGTTTTGACTTTGAGGATGGTCCCAACGTTGCGTCATTGACATCGGGGTCACTCGAGGGATCGAACGTGAGCACTGTTCATACGCTGGTAAAGTTTATTGACCATTCGCGGTCGTTTGAAATGCAGACAAAAATTATTCGAGATATGAAAGATAACGATACATCCGGCGCTGCAATGATGCGGTTGTCGTAGGAGGAATAATGGAAGCATCACTTTACGTTTCTAAGACCGGCCTTGATGCGCAGCAGATGCGCATGACGGTTATTTCCAATAATCTGGCAAATGTCAATACGGTCGGATTTAAGCGTGATCGAGCCGTGTTTGAAGATTTGCTTTATCAGAATATCCGCCAGCCAGGTGGATCGACTGGAGGCGACAATCAAGCGCCGACAGGTCTGATGATGGGTACTGGGGTGAGAATTGTAGCGACAGAAAAGTCACACTCCCAGGGATCAATGATTCAAACAAAAAATGCCCTTGATTTAGCGATTCAGGGGGAAGGTCTGTTCCAGGTCTTGCAGCCTGACGGAACTTTTGCGTACACCCGAGATGGTTCGTTCAAACTTTCTGTCGAACGCGAATTGGTGACGTCCAACGGGATGCAACTACAACCGGCAATCACGATTCCTCAAAATGCTGAATCGATCAGTATTGGTGAAGATGGCACAGTCACAATTCAGCCATACGGTAATGCCGAGGAGCAGGTTATCGGGCAATTGTTAGTGACCCGGTTCGTGAACTATGCGGGCTTGGAGCCCATGGGAAAAAACCTTTATCGAGAGACCTCGGCCTCTGGAGCTCCAGCGGTTGGTGTGCCCGATGCTGATGGTGCGGGACGTATCGCACAAGGTGCGCTTGAAGGAGCCAACGTCAATGTTGTTGAAGAAATGGTCAATATGATCGAAACCCAGCGCGCATATGAAATTAACTCGAAGGCAATTTCTTCGGTCGATTCGATGTTGCGATTCTTGAATCAGAATTTGTAAGAGGTCTGTTGAAATGCAGCATTTTTGGATGACTTTCGGCGTGTTGATGATTGCAGGTTGTGCGGGACCTCAGAAGGTGGCTGGTCCGTCTCCTGAGTTTGCGCCAATTATCCCGGTGGCGAATCAACAATCGGCCATCCCAACCGGATCTGTTTATAACGTTGCGTTTTCGGATAGTTGGTTTGGTGAAAAAAAAGCGTATCGAGTCGGTGATATTGTGACAGTCGTTCTTGATGAGTCTGTTGATGCTGACACCACCACCAAGAACACAGCTTCTCGGAAGACGAAAACCGACGTGTTATCGCCGCTTCAACTTGCGAAGTGGGGAAGTCCTGGTGGATTTCTTTCCTCTGACCTCCAAGAGGAAAATGAGGTGTCCTCGACCGGATCGGGTGTGATTGATCAAAGTGCAACGCTGAAAGGCACCATGACTGCTCAGATCGTGGAGGTTTATCCCAATGGGAACCTATTAATTCGTGGTGAGAAGATCGTGAACTTTTCGTCTGGCTCTGAAGTAGTTCAGGTCAAGGGAATTATTCGTCCAGAAGATATTCAACCTGATAATACCGTCCAATCAAAACGACTGGCATCGGCCCAGATTACTTACAAAGGGGTCGGTCCGAATGCCAACGTCCAAAAGATTCCGTGGGGTACCAACTTACTGTTGAGTATTTGGCCTTTTTAGGAGCCAGTGGTGAAAGTTTTTATATTACTGATCAGTCTTCTGGTACCGAGTTCAGCGATAGCAGACCGGATCAAGGACTTGACTACTGTGGCAGGCGTCCGCTCCAATCAATTAATTGGTTACGGTCTGGTCGTCGGCCTGAATGGAACTGGTGATGGTGGAGCCGTTCCGTACACAGGACAGTCATTGCGATCAATACTTGGTCGGCTTGGTGTTAACGTTGACGGTGTTTTGTCGGATTTTGATGTCGCCGGCACCCAAGCTAGCAGCATTCCCACAGATAATGTTGCGGCGGTCATGGTGACCGCCTCGTTGCCTGCGTTTGCGAAGCCTGGTCAAAGTATTGATGTCAATATTTCTACGATTGGCGCTGCAGAGTCATTACGTGGCGGCACCTTGGTTATGACGCGACTGCGTGGTGTTGATGGAGAGGTCTATGCTCTGGCTCAAGGTCCGCTAACTTCAACGGGAGTAGAGGTGAACGCGGCAGGCGATGAAATCACAATTGGCGTCCCGACCGCTGGACGTATACCTAATGGCGCGACTGTTGAACGCATGATCGAGTCGCCATTTAACCGGTCGCAACATATTGTCCTCAACGTTTCAACTGGAGATTTCACAACGTCAAAAGAAATCGTAGACAAAATCAATACTGTCTTTGGTGAAGGAACAGCTTCTGCCATCGATGGAGTTTCGGTGGCGGTAAAAGCGCCAGAAGATCCAAACGCTCGTGTGTCTTTTCTTTCACTTCTTGAGAATCTTGACGTCACTCCTGGGGAGCCATCCGCAAAAATCGTGATCAATAGCCGAACTGGAACCGTTGTGATCAGTCGGAATGTCAAGGTAACAGCAGCCGCTGTCACGCATGGCCCCATCACGGTGACGGTGTCTGCAACTAATGAGGTGAGCCAAGCGAATCCGTTTGCGGATCAGGGAGAGACGATCGAGATCCAAAATGCCGACGTCGCCATTGAGGAGCCGGCAAATAAGATGTTTCTATTTCAACCGGGTGTTGATCTCAGAGAGATCGTTGATGCCGTCAACGAGACTGGTGCTACGCCGTCGTCCCTGATCTCCATTCTTGAGGCATTAAAGTCGTCAGGGAGCCTGCGAGCTGAGTTGGTGGTGATCTGATGAATTCCGCAGACGATATCAAATCGACTTACGATTTCAAGGGGCTTGGTGAGCTAAAAGCTCAGGCTGCCCGTGATCAAACGGACGAGGCGACGGTAAAAAAAACAGCCAATCAATTTGAGGCGATGTTCTTGCAAATGATGCTGAAATCGATGCGTGCCACTGTGCCTGACGGCGGTTTGTTGAATTCGTCAGGCGCGGAAACATTCGAACAGATGCTGGATCAGCATGTCGCCATGGCAATGGCTGGTCGTCGTTCCACAGGTTTAAGTCAAATGGTGGAAAAATTCATTCGCCAATCACAAAACCAAGCGGGCGATGAAATTAAACGGCAATCTTTTTCGTTGGAAAATGATCAATCCACCGCAATTCCCTTAGTCAAACAATCGGATGAATTCCCAATTACTAAAGGGACAACGCAACAATTTTTATTGAATCGCTCGCGGTTGGGTCTTGGAGGCCTTGAGTAATGGCTGACCTTCTGCAGATCGGAGCGAGTGGTATCAGCGTGTACCAGAGGGCGTTGGCCACCGTCTCCAATAACATTGCGAATTTGAGTACCGACGGGTACAGCAGACAGACCACTGATATCAAACAAAATCAGCCCATAGAGGTTGGGAGTGGCTACATCGGTACCGGGGCCTATTTTGACAGTGTGTCGAGACAATACGATGGTTTTTTAGAGGCCTCTCTCCAACAAGCGACTGCAGATTTGGAGTCAGAGGGTGCCGCGGCTGAGTACGCGAGTCGACTGCTTGATATCCTCGGGGACGAAAAGATTGGACTCACGACCGCCTTGAACCAGTTTTTTTCAGCGGCCAAAACATTATCCACAGAACCAGCATCTTCAGCGCTCAGGGGTTCGATGCTCCGCGACGGAGAGGCTTTGGCGACTCGGTTTCAGAGCCTAGCCGGACAGCTGAGTGATCTGGGTGAGCAGTCCCTATCAGCGTTAGAGGCCAGTGTTCGATCCGCTAACGCGCTTTCCACGCAGCTTGCCGAAGTCAATCGACAGCTACAAAAACAAAGCTCCGCTCTCGTTCAGCCACCTGAGCTTCTTGATCGACGTGATCAGCTGCTTAGGGACCTATCAGAATACGTGCAAATACGCACTAGCTTCGACAAGCGTGGTCTGGTGACGGTATCTGTCTCTGAATCGACTTCGAAAGGAAAAATCGTCGCGGGGGTGCAATCGTCAGGGCTCTATGTGAGTCCGTCTTCTGCTGATCAAAATCAACTCGAGTACCGGCTTCAGGGACGATTAGGAACCGAGACCTTGACTGGCATCCCGAGTGGAAAGGTGTCGGGTTATGCCGATTTTTACGAGAAAACCTTGGTGACGGTAGCTAGTCGGTTAAATGAATTGGCTCGAGTCTTGGTCACAGAAGTGAATGACATCCAGACGACTGGTCTGAATGGAGAAGGTGAGCAAGGCGAGGCGTTTTTTTCTATTGAGCCCATTTTTGATGTCGAGCGCGATGCGTCAGCATCTGACTTTCAAGTAGATGTCTCGGTAGTTGACCCTGAGTCCTATCAAATACGTTCCGTGAGCGTCACTTATGATGATAACCGCGATCGATGGTATGCCGACGATGTTGATGGCTCGGTCGTATTTGCCAACCAGAATGGATTGCTGGCATTGGACGATATATCTATCCAAATCACTGGCGAATCGACGCTCGGTGATCGCTTCGAGTTAGTCCCTGACGTGAGCGCTGCCCGCGGCATACGCCTTTCCATCACAGATGGACTTGGTATTGCGACTTCCTCTATGTTTCGAATTACACCCAATGCTAAAAATAATGGGATTTTTGATCCAGTCGCTTCTTTTAGTGGGATTCCGAAGACGGACATCGGATCAGTCGAGTTTGAAGAATTTGGTTTGGGGAGGCCGATTGAAGTTGGTCCTTCAGTAATTAATCCGCTGACGGTGATTTCGGCGGGCCAAGGTGAGGTGGAATTTAACCTTAACTTGAATCAGGGTTCTGGGAATGTGTTGCAAATTATGACGACCGATGGACAGCATCTGATCGGTTCGGCTGCAGACGCTCGAGTCCTAGAACAGGCAGTGAAACAATCGACGCGGTTTTCAGCCGGATCGAATTACAGTAGCGAGTACCTCAACACTTCCGGAAACGATGCCTACAAGAATCTTGACATTTTTTATGGGGTCTCGTCGGAGGCGGCGTCCATTACTCAACTCTTGCCGCTAAATAGTTTGTTTTTTGAGGCGCCCGTTGGGACAAATTTTGCGGGTGGTGGACTCGACTTTACACTGGAACCAGCAACTACAAATGACCGGCTCAGTCTCCTCAGTAGTCGGTATATCGATACTAGTATTGGGACTCTGAGTGTCTCAGGTGGTGCAATCTACATCGGTGACGGTACCAGTTCATCGGTGATCGCATCAATGTCTGACTTCTACGATGGTAATTCTCAAACTTTACGAATTCAGTTTGCCGAGAATTTGGCTTCAGACTTTGTGACAGATGAACTCGCCGGTCGTATTTCCTCTCTTGTGACCTATTCCAGTGGTGAGGATTTGACAGGAATCAATAATCCGCTCAAGAAGCGAATTAATGGAGAGTTGTTTACGTCTGACTTCTCAGTGAATCTGGTTGAGAGCCGGGACTTTATAAGTTCAGAGCTAGTTGCAGCGGGACAAATTGTCAAAGGCCAAGATCAGTTTGTCGCCAAGGTTACCACTCGTAATGTAGCTTACGCCTCCGGTGTAGGGCGAGTCTTGATTGACGCTGGTGATATTCGGCTCAATGGAGTCGATTTGGGGGAACTGGTCGTTAGTGACTCGGGGGTGTTATCGACTGCTGATGTTAAAGAGTGGTTGGATGATGCTAAAACCGGTGTTGCAGTCTCAGAGTCTAACGTTGTTGAGATTCCCTCTGATCTGGTTCAGCTTAATTCGGGTTACGGATTGACTCTCAACGGAGTGAGTGTCGTTTCCCTAGCCACCAATACGCGGTCTTCGTTTGGCAGTATTGATGATTTGGTGTCTTCGATTAATGCTGTGACCGATCAGAGCGGCGTGTTTGCTTCTCGAAATCAGCTGGGCGATCTCCAGCTTCAAAATTTAGATTTAGGTGGTGCAAACATCGTCTTAGGAGGTACCGCAGGGCTTCCTGGAAATGTGCTCGGTATTGGGAGCAAGACGTATATTGGAAGTCTAGAGCTGGAGTTGACTTCATCAACGTCAGAATCAGTCGTCCTTGAGTTAGGAGCAGATGGTAAACCGGCAGACTTAAACCTCTTGGGCCTGAATACTCAGATTCGCATGAGTGGGGACATTGATGAAGATCTTGTCGTTTTCCTGACAGGTGATGGTCAAAGTTCACTCGAAGCAGAAGCGTTAACATCCGACGATGATGTGATTGATCAACTCCGCGGAAGACAACTTGAGTTTTACTTTGACTCAGAAAATTCTTACCAGATTAGGGATTTGGTATCCAACTCAGTCTTGGCCAACAGAACTTACCAAGGCGAATTGTTGTTAGATTATCAGGGGATAGACATCAATCTCGACAATCGGGCGGTGATTGGGGACCGGTTTGTTGTGGATGGTAACAACCTGGGTCCGAATGGAAGCTTTGACGGGCAAGGGAATAACTCCAATATTCTTCGGTTTGTAGATCTTGAATCTAAGAGCGTGCTCCCGGGTGGTCAGACGATTTCAGAGGGCTACCTCAAATTCGTCGGCGACGTTGGAAATGTGGCCACCCAGTCCGAGATAGCGCGGGATGCACTGACTATTGTCCAGCAACAGGCGGTTGAAGCTAAGGACCGTGTGTCGGGCGTCAGTTTAGATAAAGAGGCTGCCGATTTAATTCGATTCCAACAAGCCTATCAGGCGTCCGCTCAAGTGATGCAGGTCGCCACCAAACTCTTTGATACCGTGTTGCAAGTGAGGTAATTGCTATGACGATTTCGACGGCTTTACTATTTGACCGTAGCGTTCAGCTGATGACTAAGCAACAGAGCGACTTGGCAAGTATTCAGGAGCGTGCTGCGACTGGTAAGGAGCTGGTGCGTCCCTCAGACTCTCCAGAACTGGCAGTCAATATCGCACGCATTAAGTCAACCATCGGACAACTTGATGGCTATAAAAGCTCTCTGAATGGAGTGAATGACCGTCTCAGGATCGAAGAGAGTTATTTGGGGGGGGCAAAGGATGTCCTCATCAAGATGAAGCAACTGACGCTTCAGGGATCAAATGGCTCAATGACCGGAAGGGATCGAGAGGTGATCGCTGTTGAAATCGACGAGCTGACCTCTGAACTGAAGAATCTTGCCAATGGTGCTGACGCCAACGGAAACTTTCTGTTTGGCGGATCACGTGTGGCAACCGCACCTTACAAAGAGGACGAAGCCGGGGTCATTCGGTATCAGGGAGATAACTATCGGTCGAACATTGATTACACATCAAATCGTCGTTCGTCGATCGGACGAAACGGATTAGATGTTTTTAAACCTATCTTGTCAGGAGAATTCTCAGATCCTATTCCTGCAATTTACGAATTGACTCTCGGCGGGACTCTTGAGCCTGGAGATATGTACAATCTGCAGATTGACGGCAGGTCTTTGAGTTATGAAGTGCGGCCTGGGGATGATCGTGATGCTGTTCTTGGACGACTGGCGTTTAATCTCAATGAGGCTACCCAATCGGGTCAACTCCAGAATATTGAGGCACAAGTCGTTGATGGCGCGCTTCAAATCCGTGCTGTTGACGGAATCGCTCGTACGATCTCATCGGATTCGACGAATGGATTAGCGGCAACCGACGATCTTAAGGCGCTGACTCTGACTGATTCGCAGACAGCGATCACAATGGCTTCGTTGTCCGGGACCATGGAGCGCGGTGATGCGGTCACGCTCTCGATTGGGGCTCGGTCGCTGACTTACCACATCGTGGGCAACGAGGGTGGTTTGTCGCCAACAACTCCGGAGGCCGTTCTTTCTGCACTAAAAGATGCCGCTGAGTCGTCAGCGCTCTTCTCCCAATCGGCTACATTTCAGATTTCGGAAGCAGATCCGACTGAGTTGCAAATTCATCCGCTGCGCGACAACATCGGCATCATCACTGTTGACGCGATTGAGCGCACTAGTATTAACAATCAAACGATTAACATCACCACAGTTCAAAAACCGACACCACCGCTACCGGAGCGCATCGAGTTTTTTGAGGCTCTACAAGAGGTTTCATTACTCCTGCGTACGGGAACTCAGGACCAAATACAGGCGAAGTTGGATCACCTAGATCAGATGATCGATATCACAACGCTTTCATTGGCTGATATTGGTGCCGAAATGGGTTCTATTGATAACGAGCTGTCCGTGAATGCCGATATCAAGGTACAACTCGAGTCAACCCTGGCAGGTCAAGAGGACCTTGATTATGCGTCTGCGATTACCGAATTACAGGCGAAAATGATGGCTCTAGAGGCTGCGCAGTCTTCATTCGCAAAGATATCCCAGCTCTCACTTTTTGACTACATTCGGTAGAGTCCGGCAACGTACTTCCGCCCGCCGTCAAAAAATCGGCAAATATGGTCTCGGCTCGCTTTCGATGGACTCCTTCAAGGTGCGAGTGGGTGATCAGTTGACCTGAGACCCAGTATTTTCGGCCCGTCAAGCGTTTCAATTTATTTGCTTCAAAAGTTGGCATAGATCTCGCTTGGTAGGCCTTGAGGAAGATTTTTTCCGATGCGACGGGTGTCGTTATCGGCAAACGAGGAGTAAAAAATAATGGCACTTACGGTCAATACCAACGTGATGGCTCTTAACGCGCAGCGCCACAGCGCGGCTACGCAAGATGAAATGGCGTCTGCGATGGAACGCCTGGCGTCAGGAAAGCGTATTAACAGCGCGGTTGATGATGCGGCAGGACTTGCGATCGCTGCTCGGATGGAGGCCCAAATATCTGGACTGGCGCAAGCAGTTCGAAATGCGGGTGACGCGATTTCGTTGGTAAACACTGCCGAGGGCGCTCTTCATGAGACCACCGATATTCTACAGCGGATTCGAGAGCTTTCCATTCAGTCTGCTGGCGGTGCACCCTCAAACGCTGATCGTGTGAACTTGAACAAGGAAGTTGTGCAGCTCCAAGAGGAGCTTTCGCGGATAACGAATACCACACGGTTTAACGGTGAAATTCTTCTCAACGGCACCTTTCACGATAAAGATTTCCAGATTGGTCAATCTAATAACGAAGAAATATCGGTCAGTATCGGGGACATGCGGCCTGAGCGGATCGGTGCTTTCACACAAAATACATTGACGAACGTTGGCTATATCAACGTCGGTGATAGCGTTGCGGATCTCACAAATGGTGTTAACCAGCAGACACTTACTATCGCGGTCGGGTCCGAGGTTCCGCGGATTGTTGCCGTAAATCTTGGTGACAATGCTCGCGCAATTTCGGACAAGATTAATCAGTCTGGGGCAATGATTAGTTCCCGGGCGACGAATACTACTGATGTATATATCACCGGGGAGGGAACATTTTCCTTCACTTTATCTTCCGACTCAGCGTCTGATCTCGAAGATGTGGTCACGGTCGGAGGAACCTCTGCCTCAAAAGTTCGGACCATGGTCTCAGAAATTAATGCGAGATACTCCGAGCATAACGTGTCTGCTACCACGCAGGTCGATGACGACGGCAACGAATTTGTCCGTATGATTCAAGATCAGGGTTTTGACATTCAGATCGATGACTTCGTTACAGCTGGGACCACGGCACTGGATTTTGGCGGAAATGGTGTTAATGAAGTCACAGGAGCCGCGGGAAAGACCGCGGCCATCGCAGGTGGAAGCATTATTGTTGATGCGCCATATTCGTTTTTAATCTCATCGGATGATACCGACAATACCATTCTCGTGGGAACGCGTGCCTCGCTGGAGGTTCAGGGCGCAAGCTCGGTGCCAACGGATTATCAAGACCTGACATTTGATGTGACAGTTAACGGAACCACTGAAACGATCACCTTGGCTGCCCCACCGCCGACTACTCCGGTTGATGCAGTTAGCGCAATCGTCCCTATGGAGTTTACATCAACGGCGCAGACTCAAGAGTCGTCTGGACAGCAGATTGGTGCATTTAGACCTGCAACGTACGCAGTTGGACCGATTACAGTCCGGACGGGCAGTGATGTTGGTGATGAGTCCACCCAGTTTTCCTTGAATGTAAATAGTTTGGGAAGGCAAGATTTCGATATCGCGCAGGCATTAACCGATCTCGGCGTAACGTCCACGGGAGCTCCGGACACAGTAGCCACTAGTGCTGTTGATACCACAAACAACCAAATCACGATTACTGCTCATGGCTACGAAACCGGGCAGCGCCTGACTTACGACAACGCGGGTTCTACGTCACTGTCCGGACTAGCTGACGATACCGATTATTTTGTGATAAAGATTGATGACAATACCATCGAACTTGCGGAGAGCTACGCTGAGGCGACAGCCTCAACCGCGGTCCCCATTGTCTTAGATGGTACGGGTAATTCCGCCCAGACATTCACCCCGAACGCGTCAATTACTAAGGCACAGTTCGTCTCGGCGATGCAGACTACAATTGATCAGAATGGTCTTTTGACTGGTGATCACGCGGTAACAGTCTCAGTGAACGGTACCGGTCAGGTTGTGCTGGCGGTCGCGGGCGGAGCAGGGACGATAGTATTTGAGGAGCACTCGAACCAGCGCGCGGCAACCGTTAAGACCATCGCTACAGCTGACGTTTCTTTAACCGCGGATACGATCACCATCACCGGTCACGGGTTTGTGACGGGCGACGTTCTCACATACGCTAATGGCGGTGGAGCAGATCTCGACCAGGGCGGGGCTGCCATAGCCACCGCGTACGTTATTCGTGTTGATGACGACACAATTAAGCTAGCGAGTTCCGCGCAGAACGCCGCCGCTGGGACGGCCTATGATCTCGATGATGTTGGTAATGATGCTCAGACCCTAACCAAAGCGGCTGCAGACGGAATGGCTGCGTCTCTGACCCAAAACTCAAAGCCTGGTGATGGAACTTCGTCAGAATCTGGCACCGGTGGCTCGATAGTACTTGGAGCCACTGATAACGTTACAAACGGTGATTCTGCAACCCAAGGTCCGGTGAAGCCCTTCGGTGTCGAGACGATGATAATCGCGGGCACAGATTCGAACACTATCGCCACGTCGGCAGTGACGACCGGCACTGACTCCGTAACCATTACAGACCACGGGTACGTGACAGGTCAAAAATTAACCTACGATGACGGATCGTCAACCGCTATCACAGGTCTGGTGGACGACACTGATTACTATGTAATAAAAATCGATAACGACACAATTAAGTTGGCGTCGACTTACGCTGACGCTGTCGCAGGGACAAACCTCACCATTAGTGGCACTGGCAACAATGCTCAGACGCTAACTAATTCAAATGATACGTTTACGCTAGCCATCAGCGGTGGCTCTCCGACCACATTAGATGTGGCAGATGACACTTATTACTCGTTAGATCAATTAGCGACGGCGATTCAGACGGCGATCGACAACAGTCCTTTTGCCCAGACGGGTGATTTTCCAATCGTTGTGAGTGTGACTGAGGATTCTAACGGGGACCAGGGGATCACTTTTTCGAGCGCCGACGGATACAGCATTGAGCTTGGCGGAACAGAGTTCCTCTCAGACGCAGGTGCTCTGAATATAAACCCCGCACGCACGGCGCCGGATGTTGGCGCACTAACCGATCGCACTTATGCGGCTACTCTGAACACGGCCACCATTGCTACCAGTGACGTCGACACCGGCGACAATCATATCACTGAGACTGGCCACGGATTACTAACTGGAGACGTCGTCAAGTATAATACCAACGGCGGGACAGCGATTACCGGTCTCACAGATGGACAGTACTACTATGTCATAAAGGTCGACGCTAACGACTACAGGTTGGCGACTTCGGAGGCCAACGCCACCGCCGGAACCGCGATTAGCTTGACGGGGACAGGTAATGCCTCGCAGACATTTACCAACATCACGTCAGATAAAGAATCGAAGCTAGCACTGAGCGTTAATGGAAGTAGCTTTATCGACATTGATATCGCAAACCAGCTGACGCTGGCAGGGGCGGATGCAACCGTCACTGGCTCAGAATTTACAACCGCCCTGCAGGCTGCGATAAATGCCAGCGCCGCATTTAACGGGGATAACGCGGTTACTGTTTCGGTGACCAATGCAGGACTATTAAATCTCGCTGTCGCTGGTGGCTCGGGAACGGTTATCGTTCGGGAGCATAGCGACACCATCGCGGCAGGGACAAATGGGCTTGTTGAGACCCTGACGGGGCGTAACGCGAATGAGGATCACGGGACACTCTCAACAGTTTCAAACGGCGGCGCATCGCAATCGTCAACCACAGGTTCGCTGACGCTGGGATCTGAGGCAAACGCTGCGTTGGTCACAGATAACCTGACGTCGTCCGATGCCAACTATGTGAAGACCTTCGGGTCCGACCCGATTACCCTCGATGCGACCAATAATACACTGGTGCTATCGATAAACTCTGGAGCCACTACGTCCATTGATATCGCCGTAGGTACTTACACTACGATGGCAGATTTTGCGACGGCAATTCAGGCAGCGGTCGATGCCAGTCCTCAATTGACAGGACAAGTCACGGTAGGATCTCTGCAGGATTCAGCGAGCCCTTACACTCACGGGATTACATTCACGCAGCCTAGCGGGTATACAATCGCATATAGCGGGTCTTTGATCACAGACGCTAACGCCTTGAATACTTCCGCTGGAACCATCGCCGCCTTGACGACAACGCCAGCTGGTGAAGCCGCGAGCCGGTCTACCGTATCGGCCGGCGCCTTCTCTAATGGGATCGATCTCAGTACCGATAACGTGATCACGTTCGAGGTTATCGATAACGTGACGGGCGCGATAAGAAATGAAAGTTTAACCCTAGGAAGCACATCTGGCTCGGTGTCATTCTCTGATTACGTAGATTTAGTCGCAACTGCAGCCAACGCTGCATTTTTGGCTGACGGGTTTACGTTTTCTGGGGCGGGGACAGGTTCCTCTTTAACACTGACTATGGTTCCTGCTGGCGACTACACTGTAGCAATATCCGGGACTTCGGTGACCCAAGGGCTTGGTGCAGCGGTATCTGCCTCGGGAACGCCCTCAAATATGGACGGTTTTGTATTTGAGTCCATGAACGATGTTGCAACAGAAATGAACGCTGAGTTCGCGGCTGCTGGGCTGGGACTTGTCGCAGCGTATAGTCGCGGTGGCGACACCTTCACTTTCTCGGTGACCGATGGACGAGCGGACTCGTCGAACACACTCGCTTTTTCAGGGGCTGATCTAGCTACTGTTGGATTCACAGGCAACCTGAGTGCAGTGGGTGGCGGTACTGAGCCAACTGAGACGGTGCGGTATGTCTCGCAAATTGACATTTCGACCCGCGATCAAGCACTCCTGGCTATGACGGTCGTGGATGCTGCTTTGGAGACGTTGGCGGCTAATCGGGGCGCACTGGGTGCTGTTGCTAACCGACTTGAAGCGACGATCTCGAACTTGATGAATATCTCTGAGAATACATCAGAGTCGATGTCGCGGGTCATGGATGCGGACTTTGCGGCTGAGTCAACCCGCCTGGCGAGGGCACAGATTCTGCAAGAGGCATCAGTCGCAATGCTGGCGCAAGCGAATGCGTCAGCACAAAATGTCCTAAAGCTTTTACAGTGATGGTCGATAACGATTAAGAACTATTGGGACAGCAGATGGTTACGACAGATTTTCTTGGCGCTCTAAATGCGGGGTCGGGACTCAACACAAAAAACTTGGTTGAGTCAATAGTTGCTGCAGAGAGGGCGCCCGTTGAGAATAGAATTAACAGTGGTATTAATAGTTCGGAGGCCGAGATTTCAGCGATCGGACTCGTCAAGGCGGATCTTCAAACGTTGGAGACGGCTTTTGACGCATTAAACGATCAAACTGATTTTGAAAATTTTTCGGTCACTACGACAGGCGGACTTAACTCTGGTGGAGCCGACGCGTTTTCAGTCTCAGCTGATGCCAATGCGCTGGCTGGCACACATCAAATTACAGTAGCGAGTTTAGCTCAAGCCGATCGCTTTATTTCCGCTGGGTATGACTCCACTGGTGCTTCGCTCAATGGGGGCAGTCCCTTTGTCTTATCTTTCACTACAGGGGGGACGACGCTAAACGAGGTATCTGTAACCACTGCGTCACCCCAGGGTGTCGTTGATGCGGTCAACTCAGCAAACATCGGAGTCACTGCTTCTATAGTAGATACTGGCGCCACTACTTCTCGTTATAAGATCGTTTTCACGGGTACCACGGGAGCAACTAATGCATTTACCTTTGAGACTGGAGGCACCGGCGAGACAGGTAACCTGGTAGCAGCAAGTAACGTTTCAACGACAAACGATACGATAACTATCACAGGGCATGGTTACAGCACTGGGGATATCGTTACTTATGACGCCGATGGAGGGACTGTGATAGCGGGCTTGGCTGACGCAACGGCGTATCATGTCATAAGAGTAGATGACAATACGATCAAGCTTGCAGCAACCAGTTCAAATGCGTCGAGTGGTACTCAAATTGATTTGACCGGCACGGGGAACGATGCGCAGATTTTTTCTGGTTATCAAGCCGGATCCAGTTCAACCGTTGCAACTTCCAACGTTTCAACAGACAACAACACACTCACCATCTCAGGACATGGATTCCTGACTGGCGATCGGCTGACCTACAGCGCTGCCGGCGGGACAGCTATAACAGGTTTGACTGACGGAACGACCTACTTCGCGATTCGTGTAGACGATAATACTATCAAGTTAGCAACATCTTCCGCGAACGCGGTTGCTGGGACGCAGGTAACGTTTACAGGGGCTGGTAATAATTCGCAAATATTTAGCGGACCACAACCACCATTCGTAGCTACCTCGTCGGTATCTTCTACCAATGATACTATTACGATGACCGGGCACGGATATGTCACAGGAGATATCGTTACCTACCGAGCGAATGGTGGTACTGCTATCGCCGGCCTGACTGATGCAACAGCATTTCATGTCATACGCGTCGATGACAATACCTTCAAATTGGCAAATTCGGCTTCTAACGCGACTGCGGGCACGCAACTCGACCTAACGGGTACAGGCAATGCCGCACAATTTTTCACAGGGCGGGGGTTGACATTCAATGATCGGTCGGTCTCAGCAAGTGATGCTAGTATCACTGTCGACGGGATAAGCATAACCAGAGCCTCTAACGAAATAAGCGATGCTATATCAGGACTCACTATTAAGTTGTTCGATCAGACGGCGTCGACGGGAGTTGTCAGTATATCTACCGATAGCGCTTCGGTTGAGACTAAACTCCGAACTCTTGTGGACACCTTCAACAAGATTATGACAACAATAGACACGGTTTCTGATCCAGACGCCACTGGTGATTCAGCCGGGGTCCTTTCTGGCGATAACAATCTCCGTGCCATAGAACGCCAAGTTAAAGCGATGTTTACTAACATCTCGTCGACTCCTGGCACCTCCCTCCAGTATCTGGCGGATGCAGGAATTGAAATTACTAAGCTCGGTAAACTGGAAATTAATGAGACGAAGTTTGCGACGGCTCTGAGCTCGAATTATCTGGATATTCGAAAGATGTTTTCCGCCGATACAAATAACCAAACAACAATAGGTACCGCAAGCAGAGGCTTTGCTGGAGACGCCCTGATAACTCTGAGCGAGCTTTTGGGCACGACAGGGATAGTCGAGTCGAGGACTACGCGCGAGACTGAAAGAGTTGCTGAACTCAAGACAGAGTTAACAGAACTCGATGAAAGGATGAAAAAAATAAAAGCACGATATCTCGCGCAATTTACGGCCATGGAACAATTCATTGATGAGATGAATAATACACGAGACTTCCTCAAAGCCCAGATCGAGGCCCTTCCATTCAATAATCGTGACAAACGATAACTAGTCTTTTTTGAAAAAAAATATTAAAGTTTGTGACTTAGGGTCCGATTTACTGAGGACCAGGTAAGGTTTTTTGGAGGTGATTTCATGGAAATTACCACACAACAGACTAATGCGATAAGTGAGATGGCGATCCGTCAGGAGTCTGTTCGAGCCAAAAAAGCTGAGCCAATCGAGGTCTCTGAGCAACGCAAGTTTGTTGATACCAAAGCAGCGGAAGCGCTATCGATAGAGAACGTAGAGCGTGCAATTGAAACTGCAAATACGGCTCTAAAAGCCGCTTCAAATGCCTTACATTTTCGTATGGACAAATCGTCCCCTATCGCAATTGTTTCTGTCGTTGATGAAAACAGCGGGGAAGTAATTCGCCAATTGCCGAGTGAAGAGACGTTACGATTTGCTCGCAGTGTAGAGAGCATGAAAGGAGTAATTTTCGACAACGCCGTTTGACAATCAGTCCAAGGCGTAATCCGCCCACGTCAATATCTTTCACAGGTCATTAGGTTAGCTAACCGTAGGCTCAGCCCCCTTTAGCAGTAAACCCAATTTAAAGAGTGAAATACTGCAAGTCTGGGTTTCTTTTGGACAGAGGCTCCCGAAAGCTCTCGGCGAACCTCTAGGTGTAAGCTAGATAATAGTGATGCTGCCTAACGGCAATTTCATGTTCTTGGCCCAGGTCGGTATTACAGAATTTCCCCATCTTCATGGTGTTAGACCCACTCAGTCGTAATGCTGATATGCTCTTTATTAATGTCAATTATTTACTACATTGTAATTGTTGTTGTATCGGTAATGTGGGATAGATCTATTACTTAATACGCTTTGTTTGCGCTCATTAAAATTTTTCAATTCAAATGATTGTGTAATCAGCACTCACACGTTACGAAAGCACGAAAGTAAAAATTTACAGTATCTATTCAAAGACTATTTATTAGCAGCATCTAATTTTTTATTATCAAAAACTTTGAGGAATACCGCTTGTGTCCGCGGTGTATTTTGTGGTGTGGTTAATAGACTCAGACTGGAATAAACATCTATCCCAAGTCTTGGGGACAACCTTTGATCCACATTTGGTTCGCCCCAAAGATAATCATCTACAACTAAAAGTCCATTCTTAAGGAGCATCCGCTCTGCAATTAGCGCATTTAAACAATTGTCAGAGGCTGTTTTACCAGCATCTATGTATATGAAGTGAAAGTATTCGCCATATTCTCCAAGAAGTCGTGGAAGCTCAACAACTGAGTCACCAGCTAGTAGATTCGTTTGTTTTGGGTTTGGTATTACGCTCAAATTATGTAGTAGGTTGTCCTTATAGTTCTCTCTGACTGGGTCAACAATGTGAATTGATCCGTTGGTTCCAACTAAGTTTTCAGCCATCCAAACGGCCGAACGTCCCTCATGTGTTCCGACATCGACACATCGCAAATCACTTCCAAATTTCTGGGTGAGGTGCGTCTTCAAAATATCCCAATATTTGGCATTTGCTTCGAACCATTTAGTTGTAAATCTGTAATCTGGCATTTCACATTTTCATCGAAATTTATTTGTTATCACTGTAGCTATGTGCGCGAGACAAAATCACTGATCTTGAATGGTTTACGTTTTTTTGATCGCAGTAATTCCATATCAATTGCATTCAGTATTACTGATAATTTGTGTTGTTTGTGTCTTGCCTCTGCACCACCAAGCTAGTCTTATTTAAGGCTCGCTTAAATCGTTCGGCTTTGTTTTCCCACCTATTGTTTTTTATTTTTGCGGTCGCTGTTTAACTAACTTTGTCTGACGGGCATCTAATTGGCTACTTGAAATGGTAACATCGTCATATTTTACAAATCGCAAAGCTATTATTTTCTGTGAAATCAGCTGTAAGGTAGGCAATCTTCCAATTTCGAGTTACACAGAATTCTGCGACAGCTTCTATGACGCCATATTTATACCCGCTGGCCCAATTTCCCAAAACGTAGTCATGGCCACAGATATATCCACCATTTTTGATTGTCCTCTCATAGGCATGAAGCTCCGACAGAGTTGTTTTGTAACTATGGTCGGTATCGATATAAATCCAATCAAAATATTTTTCAGCAAATTGTTCCGCAGCGGGAACTGATAGCGAGCGAATAATTTCAACTTGTCCTGTATTGATTTTTTCATCAAACAATTCAGCCACGCCTTTAGCTTTATCGTCTCCGTAACGCTCTGTGTTCCAAGCATCAACAATTATGAATTTTTTGGGGTTTGCAACATTGACGATTTCAAGTGAAAACTTTCCTGAGTCAGCACCGAGTTCGGCAACAATCCCGTTTGATGCCATTTTTTTAATCAATTCGTTTCTATTTAAAACTAAACTTGCAGAGTCACAATGGATTTTTTTTAGTGAGAATTTGGGAATCTCGGATAGTATTTTACTCCGAGCAGCAGAGATTTCATTTTGCGTAGCTTTTACAATGCCTCTTAAGTGTTCGGTCACCTGTTGGTTGAAGTCATTCATACCTTGCTCCTGACCCTACAATAGTCATTGACACTAATCTGTTAATTCAGCGTGTTTATAACATTATTTGCTATCTTGCGGGCTGATGTGATGACGATTCATCTGTACACAAAGTCACAAACCCTTCGCCCGAGTCCGCTCCCTAATCTTCGCGTGTACTTTGTCTGCACCATTTATCGTCAGCTAACTTGACACGAGCTTGCCATGGGCTGCTGCACTTACATGATATATGACAACTTGGTTTTCTAATTGCACAACGGATTTTTGTTTTATTTTTGCATTATGTTGGACGAGTGAAGTGGTGTATTCAGTACGCTACGAGTGGATAAAGTAATCAAAGGCTTAATTGCCGCTAAGTCATTGAAAAGTGATGGTTTGCGATCGAGTCTTTGTGGAGTCTGTTTAACCTGCGTTTTTCGGATTCTGGATGGTGTTTCTTTGAAGTGACATCAGTAAGATATTTGCTCAAAAGGCCGGAGTCCGAGAGCTGCGGTCTATGGTTCTCGACCACTTCCCAGACTGCATCAGAGCCTCTTGTTTAATGGCCCGCCTCTACGGGTCGGATTTAAGATGGAAGCTTTTGGAAATATTGTCGTAGATTCGACTACGCACCTGGGCTCGCTTGCGGTTGTTCCGTTTGCGGGTAGATTCCATCTGACACTCCTCTGTGACCGAGGTGTGACATTCCAACTGAGATTTTATCTGATAATGATAGCCAACGACGGAACCAAACCGCCGCCCGAGGATTTTTAGTCCTGCGCGCATAATTTTCCTTACACCCATTTATAGATGAGAGTAGGGCGCCTTGGGAGGGCTCCAACGATAAACGGTCATTTAAAATATTTGCATTGTTGGATCCCCAACCCAGGCCTCGCGGCTCATTTTTCTTAAAATTGAGATGGCTGTTTTTAAGACAAATCGGGACCATTCGATCAAATGATTGGCAATATTTTTCCGATGTAACTAAATATCGGTTAAAGCTTTCCGCTTCGCGGCCGATTATCTCCTCAACGCCGGTGAATCTTCGCCGGAAAACGGAAGTAATACACGACGAGGAGTTCGAAAAATGGCACTTGTAGTAAATACAAATATTGCGTCGCTTGTGGCACAGAACCATTTAGCCGCTGGACGTAGAGACATGGAAACAGCGATGGAGCGATTGTCTTCTGGGCTGCGTATTAACAGTGCTGCCGATGATGCGGCTGGGTTAGCGATTTCAAATCGGATGGAGGCGCAAGTTCGCGGTTATACTAAAGCACTCCAGAACGTGAATGATGGTATCTCCCTCGCACAAACTGCTGAAGGAGCTCAAAAAGAAATCACTGAAATGCTTCAGCGGATGCGAGAGCTTGCAGTGCAAGCATCTAACACAACCAATAATGCGACCGACCGCGCGTCCCTTGATGACGAAGTTCAGCAGTTGATCGCCGAAATCGATCAGATAGCAACGACAACTCGGTTCAACGACCAGGTTCTCCTTGACGGATCTTACGGTGCTAACATCCAGACGGGGTTTAGCCTCGATCAGAATATGAGCTTTGCGCTGGATTCGATGAGGACTTCTGCTCTTGGATTAGAGTCGGGTACTACGTCATCTACAAGCCGCTTAGAGTACATATCCGACCGTGTGTCCCTAGCTGGTGATGTTGCCGCTGGTGATATCGTAATTAACGGACAGAATTTGCCGGCGATTGACATCAGTAACCATGAAATTTCAGACGTTGTTGGGATTATTAACGCAAACATTACTGGTGTGACAGCGTCCGCTTTCAACAAAGTTATCATGGGCGACGTAGGAACTGGTATTACGACTGCCGGTCAGGTTTCAATTGGTGTTCAGTCGATTGAATCTCAGTTTGATGATCCAAATCAAGCTGCAGATAGTGGTGATACCAGTGACCTCGAGTATCAGTCATTTAAAATAGACGAAGCGACTACTAGTCTTACCGAATTAGCTGCAAAAATTACTGAGAAAACTGGTGGTCTCGTCACTGCAAGCGTGAATACTGACGGTAAACTCGTGCTCGAAAACGATACTGGTGCTGGAATTCACGTGATGGATACCTCCAATAACGCCGGTGCGACTGGTCTCACAACTGCAGATGCTGATAAGGGTTCAAATGCCACGGAGCGTAATAACAATCCTGATTACGATCCGACAGATAACGGTAACCCGAACGATTCCCGCGAATTCTTCGGATACATCAAGTTGACCAGCACAACCAATAACCCTATTACCATCGATATTGGCAATAAGGGTGATGATGCTACAGGGACAACAGCTGAACTTGAGCAACTCGGTTTTAGTCGGGTCAACGTTTCAGATGATGTAGATTCTAAGTATTCGATCACAGGCGCATCTTATGACGCTACCGATTCAACAGATGTCTTAGAAGTTGGTGACATTGTTATCAACGGCGTTGACGTTTTTAACTCAAACATTACTACCGATACGGTGGCGGGAAAGCTAAATGCAATTAACGCGGTGGCTGACCAAACAGGAGTGACTGCGAACACATTCTTTGAGTATTTCCTCGATGCTGACGACCTAACTAGTGTCGCGACAGTTGCCGTGCAGCTGGAGTTAGCCGATGGCTCGACTGATAGTTTTGACATGTCCACAACCCTGGCAACGCTGGTGACTAATATTCAGACCATTCTTCTGCCCGCCACGAATACAATAACTAAGACGAATGCGGAACAGAAAATTTTCGCTGAGTTAATGCCAGATCAAACCTCTATACGGATTTTTGGAGAGACTGAGAAAGTTGGTATTACGATGGAGCGAGCTCTTGCCGCAGCGTCTACTGTCATGGGTGTGACTAACAACACGACTCAGCAATTCCAGTTCGGAGCGATTCAGTTGCAAACGACACAGGATAAAGGCATATCTGTCGACTTAGGCCAGAATGGCTTAGCAAACGGACTTGGCCTGGTGCAGGCGAACGTTTCTGGTGCCGAGTTTGATGAAAACTTCGCATCTGCCTCGTCGACAGGATCCGCTTTATCATCAATGGATGTGACTACTGTAGCCAATGCTACCGGTGCGATAACCATGATCGACAATGCGATTGAGTCAGTTTCTAAAGCAAGTTCCAACTTAGGTGCTGTGCAGAATCGACTGAATCATGTCGCTATGAATGTGCAGGAAACTATCGTAAACACCGAAGCTGCTCAGTCTCGCATCCTTGATGCCGACTACGCAGTAGAGTCTGCCCGTTTAGCGAAACAGCAAGTTTTGCAACAAGCGGCATCGGCGATGCTAGCACAGGCTAACGCTTCCGCTCAGTCTGTACTCACACTCCTAGGCGCTTAATACATTTCGGCGCTATTGAAACCGCCCTGCCAAAAGCAGGGCGTTTTTTTTTGCTGTTCTTGGTCTATAGAAAGTGCATTTCTTTACGAATATGTGAAATATTTTATTTTTTTTTGGCAAACGGTAACAAAGTTTGAATTTTCTCAAATTCAATATCTATTTTATGCAGGAAATCATGCATATCTTCTTCTGAAAAATGCAGGGGTGGATTATCAATAAATTCTAACTTTCGCCTGAAGCTTTGATATTGTTGAATATCTAGCGCAGTTAGCTGGCTCAACGAGAAACTCCAGAAGTTGTGGGTATTCGGATACGCAAACCGTAAAATTGTGCGCAGAACCAACCCGGAGCCAACGGAATGTAAATTGCTCTGCCTCAAAGCCTCCGTTCCAAAATCGGGTAAGGAAAGATTAGGTCGTACTTGACTCACATCTTTTATTCTCATTCCAAGGATCTGTTTGGAAAACTGTTCGATTAGATTCGCGGGATTGTACCTAACTATTTCTAAGTCGATCTTTTCGGAAAAAATTTGCTTGAACGCCGTGGTGACCTGCTCTTCGGATTGGAGAAATTCAACCCACTTCGATTTTACAAATTCATCGAAAAGTAATTTGGTACCATAGTGATTGACCGCTGTGCTCCTCGATTTAGTGTATGGCGCATTTGCTATGCATTGTTTGTACAAAGATTTAGTAAAAGCGCGGTTATCTCTAATCACTAGGCCGATTCGTACGTCGAAACGATCACTCAACGCTTGCAAATCAAAATTATTATCTCTCATATCCATCAGATGAGAACAAATGGCCTCGCTGGAAAACAAAAGAGTCAGTGATCGTTGAAGCGCTTGATTGAAAGCGTTGTCCCATCGAGCGAAATCTCTGTCGACTATTGACTTAAAAAAAGGCCAGTGACTGGGTTCTTCTTTCGCCAGTACGTCATCTGGATATATTAAGCGATGCTTGGCGAATATCGCTCTGTTATGGAAAAAAAATTTTTGAATTGCAGTCGTCCCTGTTTTTGGCATACCCGGGTGTATGATTAAGCGGGGTTTTTCCAAAAAAATCTCCGACGACGGTATCCAACTAAAACGATATTAAGTAGCGGGAACAGATAGGTAAAGTCTTAAATTATCCTTAGGTTTATCGTATTAAATCGACCAATTTGTTTAAGAGGTCTGCACAAAATGCATGATGATTGAGCAGGGGACTCTGATAGAGATCGTTTCGAAGCAAATGGCGGTAAGCAAGAATCCGGTCTGGGTCTTTCGCAAGCTTTATCGCCTTCTCAACATAGTCCTCTGGTGATTGGGCAACCAACTCTGAATGGCCTATTACAGTAAGATGTGAGGCTGAATGACGATGTGCAAGTAACCGCCCAGGCAAAGTTATTACGGGCACGCCGACTAAAATCGCTTCAAGCGTTGAAAGCCCGCCCGAATAGGGCATCGGATCCAAGCATATATCAGTTTCTCGGATAGCCTCGATATGAGCTTTAATTCCGCTGCGCCCTTTGAATATTATTCTCTGAGGATCGATGCCTACTTCTCGAGCCAAGTGCTTAACTTCTTCAATGGCCAGCGCATCCTCGTAGGCTTTATCTTTAAGGAAAAGTCTACTTTCAGGTATCCGATTGAGTATTTTGGCCCACGTGGCCATACAAGTCGGTGAAATTTTTGTTGCTTTATTTAAACACCCAAAGGTAATGAACTTATTTACGGTATGAGGGGGTTCAAGAACATCTATCTTAAAGGGCGGAGGAGTGTAGGTGACATAAGATTCCTCAAGTATGATGACCTCCTCGCTATAATCTTGTAACGACGCTTCGGGGGTTTGATATCTGTCACTGATCAAATAATCATACTCAGGGAGCCACATCGAGCCATTTAAACCTCCTACCCACTTAACCATGATTGGGGCCAGTTTCTTCAGGAGGAGTGAGATGCGATTTCCGGCGCTGAGCCCGTCTAAATCAACAACGAGGTCAAGGTTAATGCCTCGAATTTTTCTTTCCGCTTCGCTGTCTGACAGCCCATCTAAATTGTGGTAATCAACGCCGCAGTTTTGAATCGTTTTTGCTACAAAATCATCATGATGTTTTAGCGCGAACACCTTAACGTCGGCTAATTCCGAAAATTTTTGACATTCACAAAAAAACCCTGCAGTCATGTAGCCGACTGGGTGAGTTTGGAAGTGCGCAGAAACAAAACCTATTTTTGGCAGTCTGTTTTTTCGGTGCCTCGATTTTTCTCTGGATTTTCTTTTTTGATCTTTGACAAGACGTCCGAATAGCAGTGTCGCGTCTCTTATTGCCTCGATTTCGAAACTGTCCGAGTAATGAAGGGTTTGTGATTTTATCCGGTATGGCTCGGCATGTTGCGGGTATTCATCAATGAGTTCATCTAAAATCTCTAAAGATTTTTTTACGTTGCAGTTTAGATGCCATAGTTTTGCTTTTTGTAATTGATCGGCTAGCTTTTCAGCGTCAGTTCGCTTTTGGCTTTCCAATTTGGAGGTGATCTCTAGTGCTTCGGTCGCAGAATGATATTTCGCATATATTTCACTCAGCAATCTCAGAGACGTCGTGTCTAGGCTTTCACTTGGCTGGAAATTGTTTAAGCAATCAAGAACCTCATCTTGCTGTTTTTTAGCGTCCAAAAATTGAAATAAGCGAACCAAGAAGGGCTGATCAATTGCTGCCAGCGAAGTCGAGATATGTTTTGATTTAAACGCCAAGGTCTCAGCGTCGATGTAATCACTGCCAATGGAGAACATTTTTTGGCGCTCGTTGGACCCTATGGAAGTGTCACAAACGAATTCAACTAACTGGTTAGTGAATCTGTAGGGCGTTTCATAGGCCCTGACAACACTCAAGTATTCCTGCCGCCACAGAAATCCAGACCCCAGTCTCTTATTCGCAAGTTGTAGGGTACTTAATGCTTTTTCAAAGTCGTTTAGCGCCCCAAAACAAAGGGCCAAAAGAACATAGTTTCTCGATTGTAATGGCTCGGTGGCAACCAGCTGCAAGGCGAATACTTTGGCGTCCTGAGGATCAGTATTGATTAGTTTCAACGTCAGTTTGCGTTGCTCTTCTGTGGTGACCAACAGTTTTACCTATCACAGTTTTGGTGGATGGTATCAAGCGATAGCCATTTCGGTATAGTCTAAAATGTAGGCAGGGGGATTTTTGGGGCATAAAATAACCGTTAGAGCATTTTTTTAAGGCACTTATTTCAAAGAGGACTGTTTGATTGACACAATTAACAAAAAAAGATCCACCCCTGATAGTGTCCATGACATCTTATCCTCCACGTTTTCGAACTCTAGATAAAGTGATTGCATCTTTAAAAGTACAATCACTAAAAGCTGATCTGCTTGTTCTTTGGATTAATGCGAACGACTGTGCCTTGGTGCCCAAACAGATTTTAGAGCAGCAAAATGACTTCTTCCAAATTCGTTCTTTAAAGGGTGTTGACCTTAGGAGCTATAAAAAATTAATACCGTCGTTAGTAGCCTATCCAGAGTCTATCGTTGTTACAGCTGACGACGATGTCCTCTATTACAAAGATTGGTTACGAGATTTGTATGATGAGTCACTTAGGCGTCAGCACGCTTGTATTATTTGCCATACGGCACGCCGGGTCGTTATGGATGGCGATAGCATGGCTCCCTATGCAAGTTGGGGTGAAATAGATGCTGACGAGATTGCAGTCGGTCCCGATGTTTTTCCGACTGGTGTTGGTGGAATACTGTACGGGCCTGATACGCTTGCTGAAGTCGCTAAAGACCACACATCAGCGCTAGCATGCGCGCCGAATGGTGACGATATTTGGTTTTTTTTCTCTGCAAAATTTAAAATGTCTAACCGCATTAAAATACCATCGAAGTTTCACGAACCAGCTGTGATTAACGAAACCCAAAATGTGGCGCTTTGGAAACAGAATCTCCAGCGCGGAGGGAATGACCGACAAATAAAGCAAGTTGAAAGATTTTTTAAAAATTTAGCCATTTAATGAAGTGAAAAGTATTCCAGAATGTCCTAAAAAACAGAGCAATCGCCTCTAGATTAGGACCGTTTCTTTCTCGCGGACAAAACAAATTATTAGGCAAACAGAAAGTTGAAACACGATGGTGCTCACGTATCGTTTTGCCGCTTCTGTGATGTTTAAGGTTATCGGCGATCAACCGACTAAAACTTTAAGCGGCGCTGTGTGATGATTTACCCTAAAAATTGAGATGGGGCTTGCGTTTCAATGTCGAAGTCCCCTGCTATTCAAATCACAGATCTGTAGATTTAAACGAGCTGCTGCTTGGCATTCTTGAGGGAATCAAATTGAGGTTACTGGCTAAGCCTAAGCGCCAGATACCCTGGCTTTTCGTACATTTTTTGTCGCAATATTCAATATTTACATAAATAGTCCGATAAAATGGTCAAACTTAGGGCTATAAACGATGTATTATTCAATTTATGAAAAATAAAGACAAGGCCGTTGCGTTACTCGAGGTACTTCCAAAGCAAACGGTTTGGACTACTCGGCGCATGTTAGGATTCTTGGGCGTTGATATAAACTACGCGACCCTCAAAGCAACAGAACGCTCGATTCAGACGAGCTCTATTCGATTTGAACCACTCACCGAAAAAGTACTCGTGGATGAACATGGACGCTCAGCTAAACGCCTTGTACTTGATCAACTGGTCGATACTGCCCGCAAGAAACGGAAACTAATTCTTTTCGCTCAATCATTGCCGATTGAGAATAACGTTGAATTTTTGGTTTTCAATGATGCCAGAGGCGGTCGTCGATGGATTCGGCTCGATGAAAAGAAAGATTCTGTTAATGCCCTACGGGATGTATTAGCTTGCCTAGTTGATTTCGAACAGAAACATGTCGTCATTATCCCATCCGGTTCGGTCGTCACTTGCATGCGAGAATTAGTCAGAGCCAATCGAGGCCAACTGCTTAACAACCAAAAAGATCGATCAATCTCGATCTCGCTCGAGGTCTATTCCCATGGCCATGGGGAGATTTTAAAAACAGCGAACCGCTCGCATAAACCCACACTTCAGTCAGGGATGACGCATTTAGATCGCCTTGAAGCTGAATCTATTCATATCATCAGAGAGGTCATGGCTGAAGCAGATAATCCAGTGATGCTGTATTCAGTCGGCAAAGACTCGTCGGTGATGCTGCACTTAGCAAGAAAAGCGTTTTATCCGAGCCCGCCGCCCTTTCCATTGCTACATGTCGACACACGATGGAAGTTCCAGGCAATGTACGACTTCAGGGACTATATGGCTCGCGAGTCCGGAATGGACTTATTGGTGCATATCAACCCCGAGGGCGTCGAGAAGAATATTAACCCGTTCGACCACGGATCTGCGCTCCACACCGATGTCATGAAAACCGAAGGCCTTAAGCAGGGTTTGGATCACTATAAGTTTGACGTTGCCTTTGGTGGCGCAAGACGAGACGAAGAAAAGAGCCGAGCGAAAGAGCGTGTTTTTTCTTTTAGAACCGCTTCACACCGATGGGACCCTAAAAACCAGCGCCCCGAGCTATGGAATCTATACAACGGCAAAAAGAATCGCGATGAGTCGATTCGAGTCTTTCCAATCTCTAATTGGACCGAACTGGATGTTTGGCAATATATTTATCGGGAACAGATCCCGATTGTTCCGCTGTATTTTGCCGCCGAGCGCCCGGTGATCGAGCGAGATGGGATGCTGATGATGGTCGATGATGACCGGTTACCGCTGCATCCTGATGAAAAAATTCATCTCAAAAAAATCCGTTTCCGAACGCTCGGATGCTATCCGTTAACTGGGGCCATTGAATCGGAGGCTGACGATCTAGCGAGCATTGTACTTGAACTTCTAAGTGCGCGAACGAGCGAACGTCAGGGTCGTGCGATTGATACCGATTCCAACGCGTCGATGGAGAAGAAAAAACAAGAGGGGTACTTCTGATGACAACTCATGTCAACGCAGTCGCGAGTGTCAATCAGTACCTCGACGAGCAAGCGAGCCTCGACACGCTTCATTTCATCACCTGCGGTAGCGTGGATGATGGAAAAAGCACGCTCATTGGACGCATGCTCTATGAAGCACAACTGATTTTTGAGGACCAAGTCACCTTGCTCCAAACCGACTCCAAGAAGATGGGGACACAGGGAGGAGCGATCGACTTTGCGCTGCTCGTTGATGGGCTTGCTTCTGAACGTGAGCAAGGTATCACGATCGATGTTGCCTACCGTTTTTTTGCGACGGATCGTCGTAAATTTATCGTCGCTGATACGCCTGGCCACGAACAATACACACGTAACATGGTCACAGGAGCATCAACCGCTGACGTAGCTGTGGTCCTCATCGATGCGCGCCACGGGGTGCTACCTCAAACACGCAGACACTCTATGATTTGTTCGGCGTTAGGAATAAAAAATGTCGTTATTGCGATCAACAAAATGGATCTGGTTGACTACAGCCAAGAAGCATTCAATCGAATCGTGGATGACTACACCAATATTGCATCGCAACTGCAATTCGACGAGATAACAGCCATACCAATGTCCGCCCTCAAAGGTGACAATATCATCGAACGGTCAAGCCACACATATTGGTATAAGGGGCCCACGTTTTTGGGATTATTAGAGACCGTCAACCCGAGACTAACTCGAATCAACCAACCATTACGATTCCCTATCCAGTGGGTTAACCGCCCAAATCCCGAATTTCGTGGATTTTCAGGGACGATCGCTTCAGGGACGGTAGAGGTGGACCAGTCGATACGGGTTATGCCCTCTGGTTCAACCGCAAAGATCAAAGATATCGTTCTATTCGAAGATCAATTGCAGAGAGCAGAAGCTGGACAAGCGATCACATTGACACTCGATACCGAAATTGATGCATCCCGCGGTGACGTGATCGTGGCCTCCGACACCCCCTGTGAAGTCGCCGATCAATTCGAAATCAATCTCGTGTGGATGGATCAGGCCCCTGGATATATCGGCAGGAGTTTCTGGCTAAAACTCGGAACTACTCAGGTCAATGGCCACATCACGGATATCAAACACAAGATCAATATCAATACGTTTGAACATCTCCCAGCGAAACAGTTAGAACTGAACGACCTCTCAGTCGTAACAATGAAAACTGACAGACCGATCGCGTTCGAACGTTATCAAGACTGCGCACCTATGGGTGCCTTCATTTTGATTGATCGTATGAGTAACCAGACCGTAGCAGCTGGAATGATCACATTTGCGCTGCGACGTTCGAGGAATGTGCATAGACAGCAACTCGAGATCGATAAGCTTGCTCGGCGTGCGCTGAACGGCCACACCAGTCGAGTGTTTTGGTTCACTGGCCTATCCGGTTCTGGGAAGTCAAC
Source organism: uncultured Litorivicinus sp. (assembly GCA_902528165.1). GTDB lineage: Bacteria > Pseudomonadota > Gammaproteobacteria > Pseudomonadales > Litorivicinaceae > HIMB30. The sequence goes on along the minus strand of CABZRL010000010.1, from coordinate 9,462 downwards.
GATAGCGAATGCGCTCGAGAAGGAACTACACGCCCAAGGTATCCGAACTTATATCCTGGATGGTGACAATGTCCGTTATGGACTGAATAGCGACCTCGGATTCACTGTCGCCGACCGGGTCGAGAACATACGGCGAATTGGGGAAGTGGCAAAACTGATGGTAGACGCAGGAATCGTCGTACTGACAGCATTTATTTCACCATTCCGAGCTGAGCGAGATATGGTTCGGGGACTATTTGAGGCCGACGAATTTCTTGAGATTTTTGTTGATACGCCTTTGGATGTCGCTGAAGCCCGTGACCCGAAGGGACTCTATAAAAAAGCACGCCAGGGAGAGATTCCAAATTTCACAGGAATCGGCAGCCCTTACGAGGCACCAGAAACACCTGACATTCATATCCACACTGAGATTGAATCGGTCGAACAAATCATTAAGCGACTGCTCAAAGAACTGTATCTCCAATGAATCAAACGACTGAATTACAGACGAAGCTCTTGCAAACGTAGAACTTGAATATCAAAAATTAGTCGTTTTTTTGAGTTAGGTCTTAAAGAAATACCGGAGCTCTCTGGGCTTGAAAGGAAACTTCGAACGATTAACCTTTCGTTGTGGGATATCGAAAATAAAATTCGAGACAAATAAGGAGAGAAAATGTTTGATGACGAATTTATAGAGCTAGCACGAGGTGTTTATGCAGAAAACGATAAACAGTCCGAATTAAATAGGGAAATTAACTTGAAATGTAAATCCGATCTATTTGAGGAGAAGGGGTACTCGAAATATTAAAACTTACTATTGGACGGTGCCTACGATATCCATTTTAGGTGTGTAGGCTTTACCTACATTTTCACCTGCAAGCTGTAAATTTTTTGGGTGGAACCTATGGTCTTAGATCTTTAAGTTAGTGACGGTAGGATTTGGGCTTGACAGACGCTCTGCAAATGATGGCTGCATAAGTGTTGCTCCATCCTTCGTTATTCCCTTACCCTCGAGTACAACAAGTAGAGCTGTATGCCGAAGCCTTGTCGTTTTAGGTCAAAAAGTAGCGTGAAAACGAGGCACCTAAGTTTTTAACCTTAGAGTAGACAGCTAGCTTGGTTGCATTGTCTGACTACGATGCTTCGGGTTTACCATCTTACAAAGCTCAAGCAGTCCTGCCGCGCACACACCGGGGTTATGGATGAGTGCGATACGAACCATCCCAATCGCTGGGTTCACATTACCTGTCTTTTTTCCAAGCAGCTGTCCGGGCATCACCTTTACGCCGGTCCGCCCATACGCGGTAACTGCAAACGCGATGTCATCGCCAGGAACCCGTATCCACAGATAATGACCGTATAGCGAGTCACTCGCAGGCAGTGAGGTATTACAACGCTTTGGCGCGTCCTTGAATTTCCCGGCATATTTCTTGTTGTTTTCGATGACGTGATCTTCATCTTCCCACGCAAGTTTCGCTGCCTTTTGATTTGGGACAGGGATGTAGAGGCCATGATAAGCCCGATAAATATTGGCTTTCTTGATGAACTCACGGTCACCGGCAAGGAAGCCAGACGGCATGCCGGCAAGATTTGACCGGAAGGTGAGGTCGTTCACAACTACGCAGCGATTCATATCTGGGTTGTCGTTCGAGTCAGCCATCTCGAGTAATCCGGGAGGTGGCTTCCCGCGGTAGATGGAGTTCAACCGCTCGTCTGACAAGATGCAAAAGCCGTATTCTTCCGATTGTTTCAGCAAAAACTCCCAAGTTAATACCGGAAGATCCGCTCCATTAGGATCGGCCGGGGAATTAACCACCAAAACTTTGACTTCCGCCCATTGTTCCTCCGAGAGATCTCGGTAGGTGGGTTGCTGAGACGTCATAGTAGAGCAATAAATAGGCTCAAGTCCTGCAATGCGACCCGCGGTCTCATAGATCGGGTCCGCCGGATTGGGCAGAACGATGTAGCCTTCTCGTTTGCCTTCGGCGAGAATTTGAATAGCGGAAAAAATTGCCTCAGAACCACCGTTGGTCGCGATGATGTTGTTTTCGGTAAAGGTTTTCGATTTGACAGCGTGGCGGGCCTTCGCCCACGAAAAAATCGTTCCACGAAGCTCTCTGAGACCTCCGAAACCGCCGGCACCGTTTATCGCTTTACCGATGGTTGGCGCGTATTTTTTGTATTCTTCCACGACAAACGATGGCGGCTTGTGGAGCGGCTCGGTCAGACTAAAATCAATAATGTCCTTGTCTGGTTCAGATACCCGAGACAATAGATGATTCAACCGAACTCCTGCCGGCACATCGAGTGAGTTCCAGAACGTCTTTTCCATGTGTTTCCTTTACCAGTTGCTAATAGTGTATCGGTCGAAAAGACCATTATTTTAGCAGGCAAAACGAATCAGTCGCTCATTGTCTTCAATATTTTGGATGACAGTGCTAAAGATGTGTAGCAGTTGACCGATTCGTAAACATCGGTTGTACTTAGCTGCCGAGGTAAGAAGGACGCAAGAATTGGCGATATCACATACCGCGTCATGGATTATTGGCAGCCTCACCGCTTCTAGCGTCGTGGTAAGTGGATTGTTCGTCTATTCGATTTCTGACGGCGCCCCATCAAATCCTTATAATCGCGTCTCCAGCTTCTCGATCATTCCAGATGTATGGATTTGCCGGAAAAACACCAATATTCGCGGACACGAATACACCTATGCGGTTAATTTACGAAACGGCTCCACCGGTCCTGCTCGTCTTGCCTGCAAGGGAGTGAAACCCATCAGTGTCAGCCCCATGGACTCCCATGCCCGGATGGGGCCTAACGGCAAAAGACCGCCTGTGATGCGGGTCGACCCTGACGCGAAATAAGCCATAGGCATCGATGGTTTGGATCGGTAAACTTAATAAAAATTTTTGTTAATCGTGCTCAATCGTTGATGGGCTAATTGATCTGAGTTTTGGAAGCCTATGTACTTAATTGCATTTGAAATCGACGCGATTGAAACAGTTAAAGAGTTAAACACCGAACATGGTTGGAAAACCTGGAATTGGGCGACGGCTGTGCGTCTTTGCCGCAACTATTTCTCTGAATGTGTTGAGATCGCGAGACCTGGGATCTCACCAAAGACCGATTTTCAGGTGCTCCATACGGATGTCGCCATCAATCGCTGGTTCAAGGATGGCGACCCAACGATTTTTCGTTTGATTGATTATGTAGAGACCCGCTCCACTTTTCGGAATAAGGTGATGGACGATTGGTTTGATAACGCACTACATCGGGAAGAATATGTCCTGACGCTTCTTGCGACAGTCGGCGGTGATGTTGGTTATGACAAACTTTGGGATCGCTTGATTGCAAATAGCTTAAAATGGCGTGGAAACGTCTCAGTGATTCATTTGCAAGACGAAACGCTCGATTTGGCGACCTTAGATCACGCAACCAATAAGATGTTGGGAACCGCAGTGGGTGACCTGAGTTACCGGATTGACCCAGCCAAGATCGATGTGGGACGTCAAGAAACGTTATCGCAAGTTGGGTTTTTCAATCGGATTTGGAAAGAGCTCTCCCACCGCGAGGCGCTTCGTGAGCAGGCCGAATTGGACAGTGATCCGGAGGATCAGGCCCCTGAAAGCTTTACAATTCAGTTACTGTCGGTCGGAAATAAGGTTAAGGCAGCAAAGGTCATTGCCGATCAGCTAGAGATCCCGGTATCGGAGGCGCTAGCCTCACTCAGAGAGCTGCCAATCTTTCTTGCAGAAGGTGCAACATTTGAAGAGGCTCATGCATTTCAGAGCGCGCTAAATCCAGCTCGCGGTCAAGTCAAAATCATTGAAGAGTGATAGTGATCTGTCGACTAAACGCGCTTGTCTTTTGATCGAAGTTGTTCCATTTCAATATTTCTAATCAACCGCTCTAACTCTGCTGCGTTCTTTTCATCTTTAAAAGAAAAAGTTCCACCAAGCCGCCATCCTGCACCTTGCTTGGTTTGATGAATCCAAATGCATTTAAATTCAAACTCCGCTTTGAACAGATCCCAGATTAAAATCCCAGTGGTGGTCGCTTTGATGGCGATGCCGTAGTTGATGGGTTCTCGAAATAGCCAAAGGCCAATCCCTGCCGTTGAGATATCCCTGATTTCCACATCAACGAACTCTCCATAACTTTCAAACTTTGCTTTTACCGTTCGGTGCATTCCCGGTGCAACTCGATATGACGTTCGCCGTTGCACATAGGACATCTCAAATGGGCAGTGCACGACATAGACCCATGAAGAGTGCGTTTTCCCTGACTTTGAGACCAGCTCCTCTCCCTGTTCGACCCGAGTCACGACGCCATTCCAGAAAGATTTGACACCATCCACCATCCCGTACATTTTCAGTACGGTGCCTTCCTCGATTTGCTCGTGAGCGCTGTCTTCCATCTGGTCTAATTTGTACTCACCGTTTTCTCGGTCCACATCGATGACGATGGTTGAGTATTCTTTTTTTGATTGATCAATTTTGACAGCAACCATAGCTTTCGACCGCGAAGCCCGCACCATTTTGCCGATGAGAGCTGGGCGCTCTTCGAGAAAAATCCATCCTTCTTCTTTGATTTTTCGGGCTTGAGCGCGCTCAATATTTGCTGATTTGATCGGGCGCTTCGGTTCTGAGATTTTACTAAGAATCTTTTTCATCGTGGTTTAATGCCGTGGAATGAGAGTCTTGATTGAAGGGCTAGTATGCAACAATTTAAATGGCTGAGCTTGGTTGACGCTATGTTTTTGGAGTCAGCTTCACGTCGTGATGTGGTTGAGATTCTCATCGAAGGTCTCGGATTGAATCCGAATCAGCTAACACCTAGCCAGCTCGTTCACTTGGGTCAGGCATCATTTGCGCGCGCTTAATCAAATGATCTCGAAGTCACGATTCCATTATCATCGGCCCGCATGATTACCGTGCAGGCGAGTTGCGCATCGAACCTATCGGAGCTTCAGTTGTTTGCCCATCTTGTTCAATTAGCACTGAAGACCTCAGAGCGACGTGAATCACTCATTCTCAAATCCATAAGTGACCCACTCACGTCGCTGAGCAATCGTCGTGGTTTTGAAAATTATATGGAATCAATGCAATCACCGCGAGGGATCTTGGTATTTATTGATGTCGATCGCTTAAAGCAGGTGAACCAACGGTTTGGCTATCAGTTGGCCGATGAGAAGTTGAAGACGCTAGGTGCCATTTTGGGAGTTGCGTTTCGTTCCACAGATTGCGTGTGTCGATGGGGTGGTGATGAATTTTTGGTGTTCCTCAATGAGTCGGATCAGAGTGCTGCTGACATTCGTGTTCGTGAAGTGATTGCTGAAATCAGAGAAGCGACTGCACTGACACTGTCTTTTGGAGCCGTTGACGTCAATATGGACTGTTACGACCACAATTTACTCACCGAAGCCCTCGAAAAATCCCAACGAGCAATGGAGCAAACTAAGGCAGTCAACAGTTGATTTTAAGTTTGGGCTCCGATGAGGTAATCAATCTGTCTTTGATCCTTCCAAATAATCGTCCTCTTCTTTTTTAACGATTTTCTGGTCAAAAACGACCTTGTGATACAAACCGTCTTGCAACTCACTAATCGGAATATTTCCTTCGATTTTCTTGAGGCGGGGAACCAGAGCGGCGAGTTCTGGATGCTGGGAGTCTAATATCTTATCGACAACCTGTTGATCGGTCATTGGAATCAGTGCCTCGCGTTGATCGGCCAATTTTTTCAGGATCACGCGTCTGACTTTCTTAAGATAGGCGCCTGCCTCAGGGTGATCTTCGCCCGGTAACAAGGCAATGTTGTCGAATAACTTGTCGATCACACCAACCTCGGATAAAAATTTTTCTCGGGTCTGTTCCAGTAACGTCAGTGTTCGAGACATTTCGATCTGGTTGATTGCATCATCTCTGGCGCGATTGGTGTCGCTGAGAAACTGATCTAACGTCAGAATCGGTTTTTTGTATAAGACTTTGTACTCAGTCATCAACAATGAGCCGATGAGCGCGAACCCGACAATCCAGGTTCCATAAAGCACGAAAAGCTCAGTTGGGAGCATAGCATTGCTCCCCGTCGTTCATAGGCTTTGACGGCTTCGTATTCATCAGGTACGCACCACATATCGTTTGCAGAAAGCTAACCCGTTAACGCTAGTTGATTCTCAAAGAATCTTCCACCTTATTTAAATTATTTAACGGAATGAAACACCAACTCGTCGAGTGGGATGGCCTCCAGCAATCGATCGTTCGATCAGTCTCGATGGCTGGCATACCTTTGCAGTCTGCATCAACTTCGAGAGGTTGAGTGACAGAGACGTATTTGTGTCTAGAAGCGTCCGAGCGCTATGCCTGAAGATCGTGTCAGCCGATAACGTTGCTGCATTCCAGATTCCATACATTTACGATGATTCATCGTTATAGATCTCGATTGACCTGATGGCTAAATCAACAAATCCGTTTGCGTGGAGCCATAGGCCCAGTTCTAACAGTGGTTTTTTTAAAGAGTTGTGAGTTCTGGTCGATTCTTTGATCGTAAGGAAGGATGACGCGACTCAGATGACACGCTTTTACCGATTTTTATTGATAGCGTTAGCAGCATTAGGCGGTTCCGTGTCTACGGCGCAATCGCCTGAAATCGGTATGAGTAAGGCTGATAGTGTCACGGGTGAGGAATTTCAGCCTCTGTCTCGGAGTTTCTTCAAACGATTTAGAACACGTAAAGACTTAATTCCGGCAAACATCAACGCGTATTTCTCACAACACCCTGGTGAAATCGCAGCCTTTGAGCGATACATTCTTAACCTTGTGGATCAAAGCTTTATGCCCGAGCAACAAGCGCTCGGATTGATTCAAATGGTTCAAGCACACCGACAGCGACCGCATAATCGGACAAGAATTGAGACTCAGAGCCCGCGAAGACTCCCGATTGAGGTTGCCGAGACGCCACAGCGAAGTGTGTTGGAGTCATTAGAAAAAAAAGAAACGTCAGAAGGTACGGCCGAAGAATTGTACTTTCTTGAGGTAGTCAGCGCTCTAGAGCCTTTGACGCCGCCATTGAGTGAAACGGAAAGTATTCAATATCAAGAAACTCGCTCGCTCGCTTTACAACTGGGTCTGCCGTTTTCTTTTGACTTGCTGCGGAGTCAAAAATCAAGGTTGTCGCCGACATTTGCTCAAACGTTTCGATCGGTTGGAGAATTCGCGTCACCAGAATATATGGCATATTTCGAGCGCAATCCTGATGAGGTTTGGGCGGGGCGTCGATACATACAGCGCCTTGTGGATCTCGATATTCTGTCAGTTACACAGGCGAGCGATTTAGTTGTCACCGCTTTTAAAGGAGCGTCTAAAGGAGCAATTGGTCACGGTGATGCGATTGGTGACGCTCAGAAAATCTTAGCCATGAAACCAAGCGCTAAGAATATCGATCTGGAGATAGCCGGGCTACCAAATGGAGTCCGATCGCAGGTGGCGACAGACTACGTATTAGGAAACGAGGAAGATCAGTTGATCCAGTTCGGAGAGGTTCCGGCGCTTCCTGGAGCCCCCGATCAGTCTGCAAATAACGACGCAGAGAAGGCCATTAGAGTCCTGGAAGAACAAGAACGCCGAAGGAAGTTGGCTAAGACTGCTGCAAAAATTATGCGTGTATTTGCGGAAAATAATGTCCCCCGCCGGGAAATTGGAGCCCGTGTTGCTCAGATTTTCAAGGAAGAGGCTGAGCAGAAAGTTGAAACCGTCGCGACTGAAGAAGCAACTGCCGCAGTTGAGAATATCTTCGATTCTGGCAAAGCCTCGATGCGGATAAATGAAGGTTCAACAGAATATTCGGTCTCTGGATTGAAAGCTTTCGAGTCTGGCTCAGATGCATCCAAATTTGGTTTCGGACAGATTGGGATTCAGAGTGACACTGAGGCAACCACAGTCAATATCGGCGTTGGTATCCGTGCGTTGAATTCTTCAAACACAGCAATGGCTGGTACCAATGCTTTTTATGATCACGAGCTAAATGAAGGCCATCGGCGTATCGGTGTTGGCGTAGAACTTATCAGCGCACCATTTATGTTTTCCGCAAATCGTTATTATGCGCTAAGCAGTGGAAAGCAAATCAACTCGACGACGACCGAAACCGCACTTGACGGACGAGATGTTAAGTTCCGTGGCGCACTCCCTTATCTTCCAGGTATGTTCGCTGAGTACACAGACTTTAGATGGTATGCAGTCGATGGGGGGGCTGATTTATTTGGTCAAACCTATGGTCTTTCCGGTCGGTTATCTGAAAACTTAAGCGTGGACATTGGTCGAACTTTGTATGGAAGCGGGCAGTCAGGCACAAACTCTGCGATGCTGACTTATAACTACGTCAACCAAAAAGAACGTAGTCCCAGGCTGTTTGATTTCAGCCCGTACCCTTGGATCTTTCAGCCTATCCAAGCAGCTGAACGTTACAGGTTGGTAGATCGTGAATCCAAGATCGTGACGCAAACTTCTTCATCGACGTCCGGCTTGTCGATTACCTTCTCGAGCATATAGCTATGAGAATTGCTGGAAACTCAAGAAAGGAAAACATACCCGTGGGCAACGGGAAATCGCTCATTCACGTGTTATTTTCAGTTGCCAGTATCTGCGCTTTATTTTTTGTAGGGCCGGTTTCCGCTGCGGCGCCTGTTGCGAACGACGACAGCGTCACCACCGCTGAGGATACGGCGGTTACTATAAGTCCGCTGGCAAATGATACAGATGCTGACGGAGATGCATTATCCATTTTAACAGCAGTAGCAAGCGGAAATGGTACAGCGACTACCGATGGTTCAACTGTTACGTTCACTCCAGATGCAAATTTTTCTGGATCCGTATCCATTTTTTACTTTGCCCAAGACACAAACGGAGAAGTTGACTCAGCAACGGTTTCGGTCACCGTGACAGAGGTAAACGACGCGCCTGTCGCAGTTGCTGATACCGACACTATTGTGGAAGATACCGGCGGTGTTGCAGTTGATGTTGTGGCCAACGACACGGATCCTGAAAGTGACACACTGACTGTTAGCAGTCCGACAATTAGCTCTGGCGACTCTTCCGGCACTGTTACAACGGACGGTACCAACATAACGTACACACCAAGCGCAAACTTCGCAGGAACGACCGTGATTAGTTACATCTTGACGGATGATGGGACGACGAACGGCTCCAATGATTTTCTTACCGATTCAGGTACCTTCACGGTCACCGTGACAGAGGTAAACGACGCGCCTGTCGCAGTTGCTGATACGGGTACCATGACAGAGGATGACTCTGCGACTGCATTTACGGTTCTCAGTAATGATACGGATACTGAAGGGGGCACCTTGACGGTGAGTAGTCCGACGATTGCCTCCGGAGACAGCTCAGGGACTGTAACGACGAACGGGACGACCGTCACTTATACACCGAGCGCAAATTTCTTTGGTACCACCGTGATCAACTACACCATCAC
>CABZRL010000009.1:0-83787 GCA_902528165.1 uncultured Litorivicinus sp. | reverse complement strand
TGTTGATGCACGAGTTACTGAAAACCTTAGCTGAGGACCAGACTGCCGTCGCTAGAATGGAGGAAGTCCAGCGTCAGATGCGTAAACGCCTCGCTCAAGTGTTATCGGGATCATCCAGCACCCGTGGTAAGCCTATGGAGCGTGCTTTATGGCTCAATTCAGTCGTTCAGGGTGCATTGGTTGAAATGGAATCACCCCTACGATCGGAGCATTTTGATGAAGACGAGTGGGTTGAGTCTGTCACGCGGATCGTGCCTGTATTATTGGCGCAGTCTAAACAATCGCCAACCAATGAGCGGCTGACCTATCTTTAAGTGATCAACTGGAGTGGGTCATTCACCGCGATCGACCCCTGGTTCATCGATCTTAGGAACAATCCGCAGATATCGGTCTGAAGGTGGTGATCCAGCCGACTTAAAAAGTCAGGGGTACGAGTACCGTTCCAGTCGCATTCAGTCGCGCGACAGCGCACGATTGGCTCAACCACTTCAAACTCTGCGGTACCAATGGCGATGGTTTCACCAATCCAGTTGAGTTCTTCAAATGCGGGGATTCCATCGATCAACACATTACCGCGATAACGCTCTGGGTGATCCGCGGTTGCAGTCGCGACTGCGATCGCAGTGACAGTTGCTTGGTTGATTAAAGAGACATAGGGCTCAGGTTCGTCGGTGAAGCCACTATCGAGTCTTTCAACGGTGAATTCACCTAGGGATGGATCAAGCATGGTCATCCAGCCGGTGAGCGTTTCTTGATCAATTTGATCTCGTGAGAGAGAAAGGGTTTGATCGTGGTGACGCAAATGGATGGTGTCGTCTTCCCATTGAATCTGGATGTCTGAACAGAGATTGGTATGCACAGATTGAAGGAAATATTTTTTCGGGCGCCATCCGTTCGCCGATGGCAGCATGCGATCGCGGTACTGCAACGCGTATTGGCGGTCACCGGCGATGGTCTGCCCTGGCATGATTGGTGTTTCGGTCAGTAACTCGCCAGCAAGTCCTTTGATGGGATATCGCCTAATCGAGCGGAGCTTCATCAATCCACTCACTTTGGATGTTCGCAAAGCTCGAGCAAGACGCCTTCAGTGTCTTTGGGGTGAACAAAAGCGACCTTGGTTCCATGTGCCCCAGGGACTGGTGATTCATTGATTAGCGTGTAGCCTTCATGTTTGAGTCGTTGGAGTTCGGCTTCAATATCAGTGACTGTAATCGCAAGCTGTTGCAGACCGCCTTTGCCTGCGTTCTTCTCGATAAACTTCGCAATGGGGCTATCGGCTTCGGTGGCTGCAATCAATTCGATACAAGATTCTCCGATTTGGAAAAAGGCAGTTTCAACCTTTTGGGAATCCACGCGATCGCGGCCTTTGAGGGTAAAACCAAGGCCCTCATAGGTTTTAATGGCTGCCTCGATGTCAGTGACAGCGATCCCTACATGATCAATTTTATGCATCATATTGTTTTACACCTGATAAGTTTGGGGCGTAGTCTAACTTGCTATAATAATAAAGGAAGTGATTATGTTTCGATCAATTTTGGTTGACGACTTTATGACGACACATCTCGCGACGGCGAGGCCCGAGATGGATTTACTAGCTCTAGTCGATCTTCTGTTGATACAGGGAATTTCAGGCGCACCGGTCGTCGATCAAGACGGGAAACTGGTAGGGATGATCTCGGAGCAGGATTGTCTTAGGAAAATTCTAGTGGGAACTTATCAAGGTGACGTAGGTGGACGAGTAGAAGACGCTATGACTTCTCCTGCCGAGACAGTGAAGATGGGTGCGAGCATCTTAGAAGTTGCAGAGCAAATGTTGGTGACAAACCGTCGTCGTTTCCCAGTTGTTGATTTAGAGGGTCGTTTGAGAGGACAAATCTCGAGACGCGATCTGCTGAAAGCGGTTAGAGCATACGAAATCCCGAATACTCATCCAGACTAATTGAGCTTTTTGGCAACTGACTCGAGGCAAACTAATACGCCCTGGGTCGGCGTTATTTCACCGCTTGCAACCCGTTGTTTTTGCGCCTGATAAAGTTCAGCCCAGGCAGCGTTAGCCTTTAGAAGTTCGGTGACGCCGTCATTCAACAATCGTTCGAACCATTGACTGGCCTGTACGGTTCGGCGGGCTGGAATGGCTTCGGATCCAGCCTCACAGTAGGTGACCATTCGTTCCCAGAGGGTATCGATGCCTCGCGGTTCGATTGAACTGACCGAGAGCACCTCTGGTGTCCAAAAGCCCTGATGATTCAGAAAGCCCATGGCGTTTTTGTAATGCACGACTGATTGACTGGCGAGTCGTTCGGCGTCCCCGTCGGCTTTATTAACAACAATCAAATCGGCCAACTCCAAAATTCCTTTTTTGATCCCTTGCAGCTCATCACCGGCACCGGGTTGCATCAGTACTAAAAAAAGATCGGTCATTGAGTGGACTTCGTATTCGCTTTGTCCAACACCCACGGTTTCCACCAAGATGACATCGAATCCTGCAGATTCAGCGACTAAGATGGCTTCTCGCGTTCGGTTGGCGACACCACCGAGCGAGCGGCCAGCCGGAGACGGTCGAATAAACGCATGATCTTCGCGGGAGAGCCGTTCCATTCGTGTTTTGTCACCCAAGATTGAACCACCATGCAAGGGCGATGAGGGGTCAACAGCGAGAACACCAACACGCTTTCCAAGACTAATGAGAAACAACCCAAAGGCTTCAATAAAGGTCGATTTGCCCACGCCAGGGACCCCTGAAATGCCGATTCTGAGACTATATCCACTGTGTGGAAGGCAGCGCTCAAGGAGCGCAGCAGCTTGTTTTCGGTGTGATGGATGGCTGGATTCGATCAGCGTAATGGCTTTGGCCAGCGCGCGGCGCTGGCCATTGCGGAGTGCCTGAAAGTCGATCTCAGGCATTGGTGTTCTCAATGGCATCGAGAACCGATTTAGCACAGGCTGGGATCTTGGTTCCAGGACCAAAAATCGCGGCAACACCTTGCTCATAGAGCACTTGATAATCCTTTCTTGGAATCACGCCGCCGGCGAAGACAACAATATCATCAGCACCTTCTTTGGCGAGTGCTGCTTTGAGCTCTGGAATCAGTGTCAGGTGACCAGCTGCCAGCGAGCTGACACCGATGGCATGGACATCATTCTCAATGGCTTGACGCGCGACTTCTTCGGGTGTGGCGAACATGGGGCTTAAATCGACATCAAATCCCAAGTCTGCAAAGGCAGTTGCAACGACTTTAGCGCCACGATCGTGACCATCTTGCCCCATTTTGGCCACTAAAATCCGTGGCCGACGTCCTTGATTGGACTCGAACTCAGCAATTCGCGTGGTGAGCGCCTGCCAATCTGCATCATCCTTAAAATGGCTTCCATACACGCCTGAGACACTCCGATGAGTTGCTTGGAATCGTTTAAACACAATCTCCATTGCATCAGAGATTTCACCAACTGTACACCGCGCACGCGTGGCTTCCACCGCTAAGCCCAGAAGGTTGCCAGAACCTCCAGTGGCACAATCAGTAATGGCCTTCAGGCAGGCATCAGCGCGTGCTTGATCACGTGTTCCCTTGATGCGCTTTAAGCGCTCAATCTGTGCGTCGCGCACTTTGTCATTGTCGATGGAGAGAACGTCGATGTCCTCTTCAGATCCTTCTGGTAGTGTGTATTTGTTGACGCCAACGATGACATCTTCACCGCGGTCAATTCGCGCTTGTTTGTTGGTGGCTGATTCCTCGATACGGAGCTTTGGTAGGCCGGCCTCGATCGCCTTTGCCATGCCACCTTCTTTTTCAACTTCAGCGATCAACTCACGGGCGCGCTCGGCCAATTCATGAGTTAGCGACTCCATCAGGTAAGAACCACCCCAAGGATCAACCACCTGGCGGATGCCTGTTTCTTCTTGCAGAATCAACTGGGTATTCCGTGCGATACGAGCACTGAACTCAGTCGGCAAGGCAATCGCCTCATCAAAGGAGTTGGTGTGCAAGGATTGAGTTCCACCAAACACAGCAGCCATTGCCTCGATGGTCGTGCGAACGACATTGTTGTATGGATCTTGTTCGGTCAATGACCAGCCCGAGGTCTGACAATGGGTTCGCAAGACGGTTGATCGTTCTGATGTTGGATTGAATTCATTGACGATCTCGTTCCACAAGAGTCGGGCCGCTCGGAGCTTCGCGATTTCCATGTAGAAGTTCATTCCAATGCCGAAGAAAAAGGACAAACGAGGAGCAAACTGGTCGATATTGAGTCCAGCCGCTAAAGCAGTCCGAATGTATTCTTTGCCGTCAGCGAGCGTATAGGCCAGTTCGAGGGCTGCATCGGCTCCGGCTTCCTGAATGTGGTAGCCAGAGATGGAAATGGTGTTGAATTTCGGCATGTGTTCAGAACAGTAGCCGATGATGTCACCGATGATCCGCATCGAGGGTTCGGGCGGATAAATATAGGTGTTGCGGACCATAAACTCTTTCAGGATGTCGTTCTGGATCGTTCCTGAGAGTTGATCTTGGCTGACTCCTTGTTCCTCGGCAGCGACGATATAACCTGCAAGGACTGGTAAGACTGCACCGTTCATGGTCATGGAGACCGAGACCTGGTCAAGCGGGATGCCATCAAACAAGATCTTCATATCTTCCACTGAATCGATCGCCACGCCAGCCTTTCCGACATCACCTGAGACACGAGGATGATCGGAGTCATAACCGCGATGGGTGGCCAAATCAAAGGCAACGGAAACGCCTTGGCCACCGGCTGCTAGGGCTTTGCGATAGAACGCATTGGATTCTTCAGCGATGGAGAATCCTGCATATTGACGGATGGTCCAGGGGCGACCAGCGTACATGGTCGCTTTGGGGCCGCGCGTGAAAGGTACCATTCCAGGGAGACTGTTCGGTTGATCCAGATGCTGAATGTCCTCTTCGGTGTAGAGGATTTTCAGTCCAATCCCTTCGGGTGTGAACCAAGTCATCTCATCCGGTGACAGTCCTTTGGATTCTTTGGCAACCAACGCTTCCCATTGCTTTTTGTCTGTCATGCTGTCCTCACAACGTACTGAGTTGTTCGACGGTATACGAAAGACGGGCTTCGGCAACCATGTCTTCGTCAATCTCTTCGGCCACTTCATCAGGCTCGATGCGGTATAACGGCTGACCTTTTTTCACGATGACCCCATCACTTTGTTCGATCAGCGCTTCAGTCACGGTCCCAGAAAATTCAGCATACACTTTATTGAACATCTTCATGACCTCGATAATGTAGAGAGGATCGCCGACGTCAAAGTGGCTTCCGACTTGTAAGAAGTGTGGCGCGCCCGGTGTTTCTTGGGCGTAGAACATCCCGCCTGACATCGCAACGATCTCGTTGGCGGAGGCCACTGGTGGTGGTACGAGGATTTTGCGTGCGTGTTCGGTCAGCTCTGGATCCTTCAATCGCTCAGGGATGACGACCGTGAGATCGGCTTCAACGGTGAGCTCATCAAAGCCCACTGCGAGCGCTGATTGAGCAACCACTGCTAAAAGCTCAAGGCCTGCCTGGAAGCCTTGATGGGCGGCTTGAATGTCCTCCCAGAGACTTGGATCAATCCCGTCGGGTGGGGATGTCTGGTTTAAGATCTGTTGCCATTGATTCCAATCGTTCGGACCGAGTTTGTTGTCGAGATCCTGATAGAAACTCAATCCTTGCTCGAGAATGGTTTGATCATGATCCCAGATCACTTCAAGCGCGGGAGCTCCCTCAACAAAGTCCATATTGAGGTAGTGATACAGCTCAGCTAACACATGGAATGGATTTGATTGCCAGTTGAATTGACCTGCGTTGACCGTCCAATCGGACCGGACCTTTGAAATCCATCCAATCAATCGGTGAGGATTGGTCATCAAGCAGGTCAAGGGGCGGGTGATGAGCGTTTGCTTTCTCGCAAAGATTTCAGGAGAACCGGATCGATCTGCGAGGTACTGGAAGCCAGCAGGTAAGTCGATTTTTTGTGCCTGCTCAAAGAGTAATCCGGTCAAAGTGAGGTACGGCTGGATAAAGGCTGTGGTTGACTTGGCATAAGGATTCTTGGCCAAGAACCAGTGGACCAGTCCGTAGTGAAATTCGAGATTGGTTTGCACATCCTGACCGTCAATTGTCATTCTACGCAGTACTTCAGCCATCCGCTCATAACTGACCACTCGATGATCGCCAACGGTTAACAGCAAAGCGACGTTTGAGTCGTAAGCGCCTGCGAGGGTGTATTTCATGAAGGCGCCGGTATCTGGGTTTTTGACACAGATCCCTTGCTCATCACGAATCTCACCGGCAATTGGTGAAGACCAGTGTTCAATGACGCCGCCTGCGTGCGGTGATAGTCCTGCGTTCGTTGCGTTCAGTCGCGCCTCAACGGAGGCAGTGACGCGTGGGACGCGAGCGGGTTTTGGAAGCTTGTTTTTGTGCCAGGCGATAACGGCCATGGCTTCAACCAATGAGTTCACGACGAATGCTTCAGACGGATCATTGGGATTTTCAAAGCGTAAGCCGTAGCAGAGTTCGCTGACGCGGTGTTCAACCTGGATGCGGGTATTCATCTCCATGAAAAAGTGTTGGTCGGCATCAACGATACATTCAAAGGTCGATACCGAATCCAATCCGACCGCCGAGCCGAAGCGCGTGGCTTCGTCTTCCATACGCTCGAGGATAGCGAGATCCATTGCCAAGGCTTCTTGTTGCGCCGGATGTTGATCCGAAGCATCAATCGCACGTTGCAAGCTCTCCACCGTGGTTGAGACTTCCAACAGTTTCTGTTCATGCATCTGTAGCGAGCAGTCGCGTCCACCGAGCGTGAGACACCACTCGCCATTACCGATGACTTGGATTTCTTGGTGACGTGTGGTTTCGATATTCAGCTCGATTAACACGTTTTTGTTATCGCCACGACCGGTGGCTTTGACTTCGTTTAACACTTCACGCAGGAGCGCAGGTACTTTGGACGCTGCGTCTTTGACCTGCGTATGATGGACTCCGGGGTAGTCCTTTGGCGCCACCAGGATGCGTTGACCTTTACCGCCACCGCCACCGATCGCTTTCAAGCGAATCCGATTATTCGGTTGTTGATCAAACAATTTGGCAACTTCAATCTCGGCTTGTGCGGCGATCTCGTCGATGCTGATGACATCAACGAGCGCCTGATAACTGGCTGCCAAAAGGGCTTCGGCTTGATCAGCATCCGATGCGCCGTCAGGAATCTGCAGTTGGTGAGCTTTGGCGATGACATCAAGGCCACCCTCGCGACTGGCTTTGGCGAGCAACGTTCGAACTGTGAGATCGTCAACACCCGGGACCACTGAAACATCAGCGGCAAGCGCCGTGCGTTTGGCTTCGTCTTTCAGTCCGGCTTGGCGAACGGTGCGTGAGCAAGGACCAATAAAGGTTAATCTTGATTCCTCGATTGCACGCACCAGACTCTCGTCTTCAGACATGAAACCGTAGCCTCCAAAGATCGAATTATGACCGTTGTCTTTTGCGATTTGGATGATTTGTTGGATCCGTTGATCGCGCTCCTCTTTGCTGGCGCCGGTGTAATCCGGTACTCGATGGATGCGGGTCGGATCCGAGATCAACCGTAATTCTGGAGCCAGCGCATTTTGATAAATGATGGAATCTTTTTCTGACAACAGAATGCTGTATTTGGCGCCCATTTCGGTGAAGATATCCATGACCTCTTTACGGATGGGTCCCCGGCAAATGATTAAACAGTCAATATCTTCACAAGCAAATTGCTGAATCCAGGACGCGTTCGACTGGGATAAGCGACGGTTTTGGTGAATATAATCGTGGCTCATTAGTGAAACTCCCTCTGGATCGCGGTCATCGGTTTCGGCTGGTAGGCCTTGATGTAACGGATGAAATTGTCACCGAGAGTGTGTCGTAAATCCTGAGGCATCACGAGTTGGCTGATCGAACCCAAAGAGAGCGCCTCTTTCGGGTTCATCAGCTCAGCTTCATAGCGCTGGTCAAAGAGCATTTCCTGTTCTTTGAGCCACTGTGTTGCTTTCGCATCACCCTTGGCTGAGCGGGTTTTCGCTTCGAGGCGTAACGCCTTGAGTTCATCTTTATAGACAAATTCTTTACCCGCAGGACCCATGACTGCCAACCGAGTGGTGGGTAGTGCGAAGACCATATCAGCGCCGAGTTTGTAGTTGTTGAATGCGGCATAAGCGCCACCAAATGCATTTCGGATAATTAATAGAAAGCGTGGAACGCGAAGATCGATGATGGCATCGAGCATGGCACGACCGGCCTGAACAATGCCTCGACTTTCTTGATCGCGGCCCGGCAAGAAACCGGTGGTGTCTTCCATAAATAACATTGGGATGTTGTAGAGATTACAGAATCGGATGAACCGGGCATTTTTGAGTGCTGCATCGATATCAATTTGCCCTGAGGCGACTGCGGAATTATTTGCACAGAAGCCGATCACGTGACCTGCGATGCGTCCAAAGGCGCAGATCGTATTCCGAGCCCGACTTGGCTGGAACTCGTAAAAATCCCCATGGTCGCAAATTTGTTGAATCATGATGGTGACATCAAGCGGGGTATTAAAACCGCTTGGCGAATTGAACGCGCGTTTTAGGAGAATATCGGCATCCCAGGTTTTTCGTGAAATTGGGTCCGATGTCGGTTGGAACGGGGCCATTGTTTCATTGTTTGATGGCAGAAAGCGCAACAGTCGACGGACTTTGCGGATCGCTTGAACCTCATCATCGACCACGAAGTCGGTGACGCCAGTCTGGCTGTGCACACGAGGGCCTCCTAGTTCATCGGGTGTCACATCTTCGCCGAGCACACTTTTGATGACTGACGGGCCTGTCAAACCAAAGAAGGTATCATTGGGTTGGATGACAAAGGATCCTTGGCGCGGTAGATATGAGCCTCCGCCGGCGTTGAATCCAAACATGCACATGATCGATGGAACACGACCTGAAATCTCACGCAGAGCACGGAAGGCCTCGGCATAGCCGTCCAGTCCCCCAACCCCAGCTGGGACATAAGCGCCCGCTGAGTCATTAAACCCAACAACTGGGATACCAAGCTTTCCGGCGGCCGCAAAGAGCTGTGCGAGTTTTGAACCGTTGGTTGCATCCATCGATCCCGCACGAACGGTAAAATCGTGTCCATAGATCGCAACGTCCCGGCCTCCGACTTTCGCCAGTGCGGTGACGAGGCTGGCACCATCGAGGTTTGGTCCCCAGTTTTGAAAGAGGATGGTGGGTTCTTCATCCACCAATAATCGAATCCGTTCCCACACGGTCATCCGATTTTTTTGGTGCTGACGTTCGATCGCAGCAACAGGAGCACCCTGAGGGCGTTGCTGGAGTTCCCAGCCGGCTTTCATTGCTTCTTCATAAATACCCGGTTTACGGGCAATTTCACCAGGGATCTCAAATCGCTTTTCCTCGGGTGCTTGGAAAGGATTGGTGAGATGGGCGCTTTTGGCTAATCCAACCATGGGTGTTCAGTCCTTATCTTTCTGTACGCGGATTCGGTCAATCGGCTATCATGATGCATTGCACACAAGTTGTGCAAAATGACTTTCGTAGAACAGTTTAAGGCGTTAACGTTTGTGATTCGGCATTTTGTCTTCTTTTCTGCGCATCCGGGACAGCTGGATGTGGTGTATGAAGGATTGAAAATTTTAGAAGATATTCCTCACGCAGACCTTGTTGAGGTGCGTTTAAACGATAAGTTAGATCAACTCTCCAATGAAGTCGATGTGGTGGTGTATGCGGAATTTGGCTCAGACGATGCGCTGTTGCAGTTCAAAGCCCATCCGTTGTATCAAGAATCTATCGAGCGGGTGCGACCGAATCGTGAGCTCCGATTGGTGGCCGACACCCGCTCTTAAGGGGTCTTACTCAAGAGTGATCCATACCGGGCAGTGATCGGATGGTTTGTCCATTGCTCGCAACGTGTAGTCAATACCACAGTCGGTCATCCGTTCTATTAGTTGTTTGGAGACCAGAATGTGATCAATTCGAAGGCCGCGTTTCGGGTCATCTTCAAAACCACGTGATCGATAGTCAAACCAGCTATAGCGATCAGAGACCTCTGGGTGGACCGAACGCCAACTGTCAACAAGACCCCATTGAATCAGCCGTTCAAACCATGCGCGCTCCTCGGGTAAGAACGAGGTCTTGCCAGTCCTCAGCCAGCGCTTTTTGGCGTCATCGGTGATGCCGATGTCGTGATCGACGGGGGCGATATTGAAATCACCCATGATCACAATCTGATCTGTGGGTGTGTGTTCGGTTTCAAGCGTCGTGAGCAAATCGCGGTAGAAGGCTTCTTTGGCAGGAAACTTAATCGGGTGGTCTCGGGATTCCCCTTGCGGAAAGTACCCATTAAAGACTGTGATTTCCGTGCCGTCCCCCAGGGTGTAGACTCCGCGAATCATTCGGCGCTGCGCATCTTCAGTATCAGTGTCATAGCCGCGAACGACCCTCAGCGGTTCGGGTTTTGAAGCCAAGGCAACTCCGTAGTGACCTTTTTGTCCGTGCGTATCAAACCGATAGTTTAAGAATTCAAGGTCGTCATAAGGAAATTGCTCATCGGCCACTTTGACTTCCTGAAGTCCGATGACATCGGGATTTAAGTGTTGTTTGAGGGCTTCAAGTTGATGGATTCGTGCACGAATTCCATTGATATTAAAAGAAACGATTTTCATAGGGTCTTTTCTGTCTGGGTTTGGCCGCATACTATCAGACCTCAAAGGAGGCTCAATGAACATCATATTAATGCGGCATGGTGAAGCGGTTCCATTTGCAGTCAACGACGGCGATCGTGAACTCACGCCGAACGGCAAAAGTGAAGCAAGTCGCACCGGGACTCAATTAAAAAACGGGGGATGGATCCCGACGTCGGTGTTTTGCTCAACGCGTATTCGGGCGCAACAAACAGCTGCGCTGGTGGTTCAGTCACTGGGGTCTGATCTGGAACCAGCGATAATTGACGGAATCACGCCTGAGGATGATTGGCCAGACGCGATGGCAGTGATTGAATCGCACGCCTCTGATGGGAGTTTATTTGTGTTTCATCAACCCATTTTAACTGAGATCGTCGGGTATCTGACCGAGGGGCAGGCAAAGGTCGATGTACAGCCGCGTGCGGTGCCAGCAACTGCTTACCTCCTCAAGCTCCCTGCATTTTTGCCAGGTGCAGCAACCTTAGTGGGGGCTTATCAGCCCTGATGTCAGAATCGATTCGGTTTGATCTTCCTGGGCTGACGGTTCACGGGCTTTGCTTCGGTCCTGTCGATGGAGTTCCGGTGCTTGCCCTGCATGGATGGCTCGATAACGCCGCGTCCTTTGAACGATTGGCACCCAAATTGAGCGGCTGCCGTGTGGTCGCGATCGATCAGCGGGGCCATGGATTGACCGATCATTTCGGTCGGCCTTATCACATTTGGGATGGTGTGCCTGATGTGATTGCGATGTTGGATGCCCTCGGTTGGGAGCGTGCAACGATTCTTGGACACTCCATGGGTGCCGCAGTCGCAACCTTGGTGGCGAGTGCCTATCCCGATCGAATTGATGCACTCTGGTTGCTCGAGGGCTTGGGTCCCTGGACCTACCCCGACGGCGAGGCGCCGGATTTGCTGAGACAGGCGACTGATCGATTGAAACGGATCGGCGATCGATCGAAGCCCGTGTACGAAACCATTGATCAAGCGATTGAAGCGCGGGTTCGAGGTGCCGTGGTGCCTTTGATTCGAGAGGCAGCAGAGCCCATTGTCCGCAGGGGTTTGGTGAGAAGCGAAGGTGGTTGGACCTGGTCTGCGGATCAATTTTTGACATTACCTCCATTATTTGGCTTGGATGAGAATCAAATCCAAGTGTTTATTCAACGCTTGGAAATGCCGATTTCCCTGGCCCTGGGTGATGTGGGCTTTTTTCAACAGCCACTCTTTTTACCCGAACGAATTTCACTTTGTCGGGACATAAGGGTGGAAACTTTTCCCGGTGGTCACCATCTCCACTTAGAAGGCGCCGAAGAGGCGATCGCACACTGGTTACTAGAGAGGCTTTCGTAGCAATGAAGAGTTGGGTTTTGTTTGGTTCGATGATGCTTTCGCAGCTGTCTTGGGCAGCCGATATTCCAGGGTCGTCGGATTTGCCCGAAGTCGAAAGACCGCTCGGTTCGGAGATTGTGCGATACAGAGAAGGAGTGCAGTCGGCAATTCGACTGCCCCTGGAGCGGGTCGAGCGAGTGAATAATCGGTTGGTGATCGATAAAGAGCTGAATATCGAAGGGCGTGTGGTGGATATCACCTACGAGCTCGGCGCTCGCGAAGAGTACGAACCCTTCATGGCGGCGTTAAAAAGCAAGATGACCGAGCAGGGTGCTGAGGTTTTATTTTCGTGTGAAAGCAGAGGCTGTGGTATCAGCGGATTGTGGGCCAATACGCTGTTTCAAGTCCGTGAACTCTATGGTCCCAATGGCACACAGGTGTATTTTGTAGTGAAGCTGAAAGGCGAGATTCCTCGGTACTTATCCGCTTATGGGATCGAGCGTGGCAACCGTCGCCAATACGTACATATTCGACTGGTTGAACCGGACATCGATCAGTCTCAGTTCGCCGGTGCACAGGAGTTGTTGACGGACGGTCGGATGATTCTGTCCGTGGAATTTGCCGGTAATCGAGTGAGTCCCGAGAGTCGCGATGTGCTCCGCGAGATGGCGGTTCGCATGCAGTCCTTGGATGCCTCTGAATTGGCCATTGTCGCCTACCGACCGGTCACACCAGGTGGAACTCTGGCTGATGCCATTACTGAATCCAATGCCCGCGCAGTGCATGTTCAGTCGCTCCTCGAAGAGGCTGGATTGAGGATCGACCATGCCCAAGGGTTGGGTCCCTTGGTTGCACCATCTGGTCTCTCACCCGACCGTGTGGAGATTGTGAAATTTCGGTAGGTCGATGCGTTTGTGACTAGCATTGCAGAAGACTTCGCGGATAGACTCCGGTTATGACAATTGAACACATGGATGATGTGATATCGAGCCAGGTTGCTCGTCAGGTCCTCGATTACTGGTTTACCGAATATGCTGCTGGTGATCTTGCCAAGAAGCAAGACAAGCGTTGGTTTATGGGTGGTGTTGAGGTTGACAAAGAGATTGGCCAACGATTTGGGCATCGCGTGGAACTGGCGTTGGCGGGTGGTTTCAAGGATTGGGAAAGCGAGCCTGAGAGCCGGTTAGCTCTGATTATTCTGTTGGACCAATTTACTCGCAATCTCTTCCGAGGAACCGCGCGCGCCTTCGCAGGCGATTCGCGCGCGGTCAAATTAGCCAGGCGCGGACAAGTGTCTGGGATTTTCGATGAACTCCCCTTGATTCAGCAAGTGTTTGCTTTGATGCCTTTGGAGCATAGTGAATTATTGTCTGATCAGGCATTGTGTGTGCAAGGAATGACGCGTTTATTCGAGCTTGCATCGATCGAAGACAAGCCCAGATTTCAGTCATTTGTCGATTATGCGTGTGAGCATAAAGCCATTGTTGAGCGTTTCGGCCGATTCCCGCACCGTAACCACGTGCTATTTCGGGTTTCGACCGAAAATGAGCGACGCTTTTTAGCGCACGCCAAAACGTACGGACAAAGCCAGACCGCACCGTGAAGATTTATTCACCGAGACAGGTGGCGCAAACGATCCTGGGTGGATTTGCCGCGTACCGTCACCGGTTCATCAATATCACCTTGGGTGCCAGGAGTCGGTTTGAAGAACAAGCTTGGCGGGACGTGCAAAAAGCGGCCCAGGAACGGATCGATCTCTATGAGGATGCGGTTCAGGCCGTGCATCGGACGTTATCTGAACGAGTCGGATATGAAAATCTGACCCACGAGATTTGGGCAGAAACACGTCGAAATTATGTGGTATTGATTCAAGAACGCACGGACCCCGAGCTCTGTGAGACCTTTTTCAATTCCATTTATTGCGACATCTTCAAGCATCAGAACATCCACGATGACACTGCGTTCTTAAATTCTTGGTTCGGTGATCAGGGTGTCAACGCGACCGGTCAGGTCGATATTTTTATGCAATACACCTTTGCCGACACCTTATCTGAGGTGTGCGACCGTTTATTCATCGATTATGCCTTTAAAGTCGGCTGGGCGGATCCGGTGGCTGCCAAGCAACAAATGATGGCAGGGTTTGATGAGGCGGTGCCGGGGGAATTCTTCACCGATGATTCGTCACGGCTTGAGTTGTTAAAGCCCGTATTTTATCGCAATAAAGGCGCTTATTTGGTCGGGCGGTTAGTGTCGGATCAGGGGTTGTATCCCATTGTGTTTGCACTGATGCACCGAAAAGATACGGGTGTGGAGTTGGATGCCGTGATTTCTGAGCCTGAAGACGTCAGTATTTTATTCAGCTTCACACGCAGTTATTTCATGGTGGATGTGCCGATCCCAAGTGATTTTGTGCGGTTTTTACAGACTTTAATGCCTGTGAAGCAGAAGCATGAATTGTATTCGGCCATTGGCTTTTATAAACACGGAAAGACAGAGTTTGTGCGGTTATTTAACCGGCATTTGGTGGAATCGAACGACGAGTTCATGATCGCATCTGGAATCAAAGGGTTGGTGATGTCGGTGTTTACGCTGCCCTCTTTTGAGATTGTGTTTAAGCTCATTATTGACAAAATTTGGACCGAGTAAGAATGTCACGCGGCAAACTGTCCTTGATAAATATCATTTGGTGAAAGTGCATGATCGGGTGGGCCGAATGGCGGACACTCAGGAATTCTCCAATCTCTCACTCCCACTGGACCGGTTTCATTCAGCGTGTTTGAAAGAGTTACTGGAACTCTGTGGGAATTTGGTCTCGGTTGAAGGGGATCAAGTGGTGATCAAGCATTTGTATACTGAACGCCGAATGACACCCCTGAACATTTACCTTGAAGCCTGTACAGATGAAGAACGGTTGGCGGCTCTCGATGAATATGGTCAAGCGATTAAGCAACTGGCTGCCGCCAATATTTTCCCCGGTGACATGCTACTGAAGAATTTCGGGGTCACTCGTCATGGTCGTGTGGTGTTTTATGACTATGATGAGATCTCTTATTTGACTGAAGTGAATTTCAGAAAGATTCCAGAGCCTCAGACCTATGAACAGGAAATGGCCTCTGAACCCTGGTACACCGTTGCCCCCGAAGATGTATCTCCGGAAGAGTTTGCGACGTTCTTGTTCCCGTCGGTAGAGATTCGAAAAGAGTTTGCCAAGTTGCACGGGGATCTGTTTGAAGCCGACTATTGGAAGGGGCTGCAGGAACGGATTGAAGAGGTTCAGATGATGGAGTTTTTCCCTTATAAAACCGGAACCCATGCACCGGGCTGGTCACTCGTCTGAGGTTTCTTTTTTTGGCCGATGATGCGCATCACCTGGCTGCTTGTGATGGAGGTAAAACTCGTCCCTGAAGGTGGCGCCCACTCCGGTTGATAAATCACCAACAAGGATAAGACGGTGCCTGTAATAAACCCTTCAGGGAAGGTTTGCATCAGTGCATAAGGGAAGTAGAAGTCCAACAGATAGTCAAGCGAGTAGAGGTCTGAGAGCCACAGCAAGGTGGTTACCACTGTTGCAGTGACCATGATGCCAATCGCCGCACCAAAGAATCCGCATCCCCACACATAGACAAAAAAGTTTGGCGGTAACGACCGTAATGAGAGTTTCCAGATGAGATAGGTTGTTCCGCCTGGAATGATGAGAACCGCGATTGCAGACGCAGGAATGTCGACGATCTGGCCGACACCGGAGAGGGCGTTAGCAATCATTCCCAAGACCCCGCCGATGAGCATGTACGGAAATCCAAACAGCAATGTCATGAGTGCGGAGCCAAAAATATGGAAGGAGAGTCTAGGCTCAATGCCGGCGTTTAACCGCCATAATAAGGCGAAAAAAAATCAGGCTCGAGGCCCACGCGCTGACGTCACTGAAACTACGTAATCGATTCACATCCAGAAGAAAGATCGAGCGGATGAGAAGCGTCCAAAAGAGGATCTGAATCAGCATCCAAAACGGCATCGGCCAGCTTTGGGTCATGCCTTGGAGCAGCATTACATCTGCTCTGGCAGTTCTAGGGGAAAACGGATTTCACCCTCAGGGATTTCGAGAATCAATGTATCCGCACCATGTGTCGCGGCATAGCAACACAGTCGAGGAGTCAGCCAACTGGCTTCATCATCAGACAACCTCAGGAGATTGATGCGCATGTCTTCCTCGTTGCGATGAGGCTCAATCGCAACCAACAGCGTTGGCGTGTCAAACCGGAGTGATTCTGCATCTAACGGCATGAGTGTTTTACTGGTGTCGCCCGTCAGTGTCATGGTGCGATGAGGAATCCCTGCGTCCTCAAAGACAGGTCCTTCCGGTAAAAACCCGTGGTTGGCATAAAACCCCATTGCCGTGATCTGCGCACCGAGCGTTGGTGTCTGTCCGGCATCCTGAATGATTTGGATGGCTGCACGTAACAACTTACTGCCGATATTCTTGTGTCGAACGCTTTGTAGTACGGCCATTCGTCCAATTTTGTGCCGATCCAATATGCGTGCGCAACCAACCGCGGTGCCGTCGCGCTCTGCGAGAAGGTGGATCGCATCGCGATCGGCGGGGTCCCACTCGTCGGCAGGATCAATGCCTTGTTCTTCGATAAAGACTTGGGTGCGGATTGATTGCAACGCATTCTGGGCTTGAGCCCAGCTCACTTCACGAACCATCGTCCTCGGTCGGTAGGAGCGATTCTGTTCGGATGAGTTCGATGATGGTGTCGAGCCAGAGGCCTTGAAGCTTCCTGATGTCAGCCGATTGAACAGTGCGCGCATTGGCCAAGTAAAGCAGTTCAGAGGGGGTTTGATCACCGATCCGTTCTCCATTGATATAAAGCGTTTGATTGACATAGGCCATCCGGCAGCCGGGGTCGAGTTCCCATTGTGTCACCGATTCGATTTGCTGGTCGATGTCTACATCACCGATTTCCTGATGGTTATCGAGGTCCAAATAAGGTGTCGTCACGCGAGTTGCCAGCAGGTGTTCGAGGACTTCGGGTTGCTCAAGATAGCGAATGATGGCTGCTTTGGCCTCGAGTAGGTCGCTGGCCAGAATTTCAGCGGGCTGTCCGTGGTACTGCCGTCCGGCATCGTTAAACCGCGGGATGTTGGATTGACGATCGAG
Organism: uncultured Litorivicinus sp.; assembly: GCA_902528165.1. Lineage (GTDB taxonomy): Bacteria > Pseudomonadota > Gammaproteobacteria > Pseudomonadales > Litorivicinaceae > HIMB30. The sequence goes on along the minus strand of CABZRL010000009.1, from coordinate 66,586 downwards.
TGTTTCCAGGGCCCCCTCGAGTAATGCGCCGGCATCGGGAGCACGAAATCCGATTGATAATGTCATGCAGTCTGGATCGAGGCTGACACCGTGGTGAATCATTTTCGGAGGTAAATACAAGACGTCACCGGGATGTGCAGTCCAGCTCGTCCAGGGGGCAAGTGGCTCGACTAATGCGATGGGTTCACCGGGTACTGTTGGTGTCTCGACTGTTGCTTCAGGGCCAATTTCCCATGTTCGGCGTCCATTTAACTGGATTAAAAACACGCTGAACTCATCACAATGCCGACCGACGCTACCGCCTACTGAGGCCCATGAAAGCATACAGTCCTCGAATCGCCAATGCGGAAGCCAGTGAATCGATTTGCGGATCTGATCGTACTCGGGGAAGAGGTGTTCAAGTGCGTGAATCAGAACAGACCAAGGCTTTTTGGGGGGATGAAAGCGATCAAATGGCCCCTGGTCGACGGTGAATGTTTGACCTTCAGTTCCGGTCAGTAATCGACTCGGCATCTCAGTTTCTGTGAGGATTTGCACCAGTGTGTCGGTCTCTGGAACCAATCCGTTGGTATCGACAGCTTGTTCAAGAATGACAGGTGCTTGCTGCCAGAAGCGAGACAGGGTCTGGCCGTCATTTAAGGACACACCCTGTAATCGCTCCATGCTCATACGGCACGTGCCTGAGCCTCAGCTGTGCCTGTATAGCTTAAAGGCGTCATCTCCAGAAGGGCTTGTTTGGCCTCGTCGGGGATCTCCAATTGGCTGATAAACGCACGCAAGGACTCTTCATCGATGGGCTTGCCTCGCGTCAGCTCCTTGAGTTGTTCGTAAGGTTTTTCGATGCCATAGCGCCGCATGACGGTCTGTACAGGCTCTGCCAGAACTTCCCAACGTTTGGCCAAATCGTCGGTGATGACAGCCAGATTGATCTCGAGTTTGTTCAAGCCTTTCAGTGACGATTCATAAGCGATTAATGCATGCGCAGCGCCAACCCCGACATTGCGGAGGACCGTTGAATCGGTCAAATCCCGCTGCCAGCGAGAGACGGGAAGTTTGGCGGATAGATGTTCAAGCACCGCGTTGGCAAGCCCTAAATTTCCCTCGGAGTTTTCAAAATCAATCGGATTGACCTTGTGTGGCATGGTTGACGAGCCGACTTCACCGGCGACCGTTTTCTGCTTGAAATAATCAAGTGAAATGTAGCTCCACAGATCGCGATTGAGATCCATCAAAATGGTGTTGAATCGCTTCAGTGCATCGAAGTACTCAGCGAGGCAATCGTGTGGCTCGATTTGTGTGGTGTAGGGATTGAACGTGAGTCCGAGGTTTGTGATGACGCTTTCAGCATGAGCCGCCCAGTCAACATCGGGATAGGCTGACAGATGCGCGTTGTAGTTCCCAACGGCACCATTGAGCTTACCCAACAACTGCACTGCTTCGAACTGAGTCAGCTGCCGCTCCATTCGGGCAACCACGTTCGCCAGTTCTTTCCCAACGGTGGTTGGTGATGCACTTTGTCCATGGGTTCGAGAGAGCATTGGGTGGGACGCCCACTCATTGGCCTTGGATCGCAACAGATCGATGATTTGACGCATCGTTGGTTGAAGCACGTCGTCTCGCATGCGAGTGAGCATTAAGCTATAGGACAGATTGTTAATGTCTTCACTGGTACAGGCGAAGTGAACGAACTCCGAAATCGAACGGAGTTCTGGATTGTCTTCGAACTGTTCTTTGATGAAGTACTCAATGGCTTTGACATCATGATTGGTGGTGCGTTCGATCGCTTTGACGCGTTGCCCATTGTCTTCTGAAAAATGGGTGACAATGGCATCGATTTCAGCAATCGCTTGTTCAGACAAGGGTGCGACTTCGTCAATATGTGGATGGCTCGCCAGTGATTTGATCCAAGCCAGTTCCACTTCGACGCGAGCACGCATCAATCCGATTTCACTGGCGATTGGACGCAGCGCGTCAACTTTGGATGCGTAACGCCCATCAATTGGCGAAATCGCGGTCAGCTTTGATAAATTCATGATGTTCCTATAAACCGATTGATTCCAATTCCTTGAATACGCGGCCTCGCTGAAATAGTAGCGACAGTCGTCCACCACCGAGCTGTCGATACAGTATGGCCGCGCGGATACCGCTTAAGAGGAGTGCTCGTACTTTAGCAGGATTGTTACCCTGTTGCAGGTGCCGGCCGTGGTTTCCGGTCACCATAATACGGAATTTGAGGGTTGAGACAGTTTCTTGATAGGCGGTATTCAGTGTCTCAATCACAGACTCGTGCGTCGGTCCGAGTTGTTCGGCCTTTTGGACGGCCACTTCAAGATGTCCACCGAGTTGATCAAGTAATTGCGGTTGCTTGGAGAGCTGTCGTTCGACTTGCATGAGGCTGATGAAATACCGGATGGCCTCAGGGTATTTTCGATTGCCGCCGCGCCCCAGCATTTCTCGAAGCATTTTGGCTCCAGGTCTCAATCCATCGATGCTCCCGCCGTAGACATCAAGCGGGGTTTCGGGATTCAAGCTAAGCGTGCTCTGCATGAGCAGCTCACACTCATCATGAGGGACTAAACCGGTATTTGCGAGTCGATCGACTTGGTGGGCAGCTAGTGCGAGTGCACAAAGTGGATACAGGCGGTTTGGATTACTCATGCAAGGGCTTCCTCAATCACGGCGCCGCCGAGACAACACTCACCATCGTAGATCACGACCGATTGGCCGGGCGTGATGGCTCGTTCGGGTTGATCAAATGTTATGTGAAGATCGTTGCCACGCATTTCAATTGCACAAGGCGCATCCGGCGCCCTGTAACGGACTTTTGCTGTATAGCGTCCAGGAAGACTCGGTGGCTTGCCAATCCAGTTGATTTGGCGGGCTAACAGTCCTTTGGCGAAGAGTTTGGGATGATCGGTGCCTTGAACCACGACAAGCGCATTGGTCTCGAGCTGTTTATCAGCAACAAACCAGGGCGCATCGGAATGGTGTTTGAGCCCACCGATGCCAAGACCCTGACGTTGCCCCAAGGTGTAAAACATCAGTCCTTGATGTTCTCCAATGACCTCGCCGTCATCCGTGATGATGGGCCCTGGGGCGGGCTTGACGTAGGTTTTGAGAAAGTCGCTGAAACGACGCTCACCGATAAAGCAGATTCCGGTGGAATCTTTTTTACGAGCGGTGATAAACCCCTGAGATTCGGCAATATCGCGCACTTTCGGTTTGAGCAAATCACCGATCGGGAACAGCGAGGATTTGACCTGCTCTTCGGTGAGAGCCCAGAGAAAATAGCTTTGATCTTTATTTCGATCGAGACCTCGGTGCAGTGGGTTTTCACTGTCGATACGACGGACGTAGTGCCCGGTGGCGATGAGATCTGCACCGATCTCTCGGGCATAATCAAGAAACGCGCGAAACTTGATTTCTCGGTTACAGAGGATGTCTGGGTTTGGGGTTCTTCCTGCCTTGACTTCGGAGAGAAAATTTTCGAACACATCATCCCAATATTCCGCGGCAAAATTGACCCGATGAAGGGGGATTTCCAAGGTGTCGGCGACTTGTTCAGCATCTTTGAGATCTGCAATGGCGGTGCAGTATTCCGTGCCATCGTCTTCATCCCAGTTTTTCATGAACATGCCGCTGACGGCATAGCCCTGTTCTTTAAGGAGATAGGCGGTCACTGAGGAATCAACGCCGCCTGACATGCCGACGATGACTTGAGTGTCTTTGTTTTGCATGGGCGGATTCTACCCGAGTTGTATCCATCACTCGATACTCGCCTGGGGATAAATCACCCAAGGAGTATTCACCGACGGCGCTTCTCACCAAACGCAGGGTGGGAAATCCGGTCTCGGCGGTCATGCGACGCACTTGCCGATTACGGCCTTCATCGAGTGTGATTTCAATCCAACTGGTTGGAATGTGTTGACGAAAACGGACCGGTGGATCGCGCGGCGGGACTTCGGGTGGATTGATGATCTGACAATGAATGGCTCGCGCTGGACCATCCTTCAAGAGAACACCGTCGGTGAGCCTCCGGCAAGCCTCTTCGGTGATTGCGCCATCAACTTGCACCCAGTAGGTTTTCTGTTTTCCATGTTTGGGGTTGGCGATGTGATCTTGCAGGCGCCCATCGTCAGTCAGGATCAACAGTCCTTCTGAGTCTTTGTCGAGACGTCCTGCGGCATAAATATTGGGAATATCGAGGTAGTCTTTGAGCGTCACTTCACCGCCTGTGAATTGACAGAGGACTCCGTAGGGTTTGTAAAAAAGAACGAGCATACCTATCCCAAAGAACAAGATAATTCCTGAAATGGTCGGACCAAAACAGTGGTAATATCCGCACCCGCAATACAAACGTGATGCAGCACAACAGGAGAAAAGGATGGGCTACCAACACATCCAAGTGCCGACGTCAGGCGAAAAAATCACTGTGAACCAGGATGGATCGCTCAACGTCCCCAATAATCCAATCATTCCATTCATTAAAGGCGATGGTATCGGAGTCGATATCACTCCGCCAATGATTGATGTTGTCAATGCTGCGGTTGAAAAGGCCTACGGCGGCGCCAAATCGATTTCATGGATGGAAGTGTTTTGTGGTGAAAAATCTGTCGCCACCTATGGTGTGGATGAGTGGCTTCCAGAGGAAACACTCGATGCATTTAAAGAATATAAAGTGGGGATCAAAGGCCCTCTGACAACGCCGGTGGGTGGTGGTATTCGGTCGTTGAACGTTGCTCTTCGTCAGCAGTTGGATTTGTACCTCTGTTTGCGTCCGGTGCGTTATTTCACCGGCGTTCCAAGTCCAGTGAAAGAACCTGAAAAGACCAATATGGTGATTTTCCGTGAGAACTCGGAAGACATCTATGCCGGCGTCGAGTATCAAGCGGGAACACCGGAAGCGGATAAGCTGATCGATATCCTGCGTAACGAGTTTGGCGTCACCAAGATTCGTTTCCCAGAGAACTGTGGAATTGGCATCAAGCCGGTGTCTGAAGAAGGGACCAAGCGCTTGGTTCGTAAGACCTTCCAGTATGCTATTGATAATGATTTACCGAATGTGACCTTAGTCCACAAAGGGAACATCATGAAGTTCACTGAAGGTGCCTTTAAGGACTGGGGTTATGAACTGGCTCGGGAAGAGTTCGGTGCCACTCTATTGGATGGTGGTCCTTGGTGTGTGATCAAGAACCCCAAAACAGACAATGACATTGTGGTCAAAGATGTGATCGCTGATGCCATGTTGCAACAGATTTTGCTACGGCCTGCAGAATATAGCGCGATTGCGACCCTGAACTTAAACGGTGATTACCTATCAGACGCGCTGGCTGCTCAGGTGGGTGGTATCGGGATTGCTCCCGGCGCAAACATCGGTGCTGAAGTCGCGATCTTTGAAGCAACTCACGGCACGGCGCCAAAGTATGCTGGTCAGGATAAAGTGAACCCAGGTTCATTGATTCTGTCGGCAGAAATGATGTTACGTCATTTGGGGTGGTTCGAGGCTGCCGATCTGATCATTGAAGGCATGGAAGGTGCGATTAAGTCGAAGAAAGTCACTTATGACTTTGAACGCCTGATGGGCGACGCTACGCTGGTCTCCTGTTCTGAATTTGGTCAGGAAATGATCAAAAACATGTAATCAGGATCAGCCTGAAAAAGACCCCGGCAGCTCAAGCTTCCGGGGTTTTTGTCTCTGGCCGATGCTAAACCGGGAAAGTTTCGGTCACTAACCCTTCTCGTCGTGCCCAACTGTAATTAAAGGCTTCTGATGTGGGTCCGTATTCCCAGAGCATGTGCAGCCGGTCAATTGCTTCATCCCAGGTTGGATAGGGTGCGTTGTTGGCCAACCAAACGACCGACAGTGGTTTTCCAACATGTGTAAACCAATGATCGCGCGCCACCATGATGGCGCGATGGGATTGGCTGAAAACAAAGCCATACAACGCATCAAGACTCTGCCAGGCGGATAAATTGACCATGAAATCGCTGCCCAGACGATGGGTAATCGTTGGATCGCCTTCGTCGGTTTCCCGCCAGATAAACCCTGGAGATGCCTCAGCAAGCTGCTGGATATGCGGGACTGCTTGAAAAAACGAGTGCATCTCGGGCGCGTGTTTGTCGTATTTCATCTGCGCGACATTGTATTGATAAATCATCGATCGCATGACCTTGTTCATGTGAAGAGGATTGGCATTAAAATTTCCGATGAGTTTCTCTTTACTCGGACCATTTTGTCCCCATAAAGTCACTGTGTAACAAAGGACGTTTCGATTCAATGAGTGAACCTGACATCCCAGGCTTTGATCCAGACGATGATTATGGCGTTGCCGTTGCGAAGCCTGAGCTGAAAAAGCCGCCGATGTATAAAGTCATTATGCTCAATGACGATTTTACGCCAATGGAATTCGTGATTCATGTTTTGGAGTTATTCTTTAATATGGATCAGGAGCAGGCGACGCAAATCATGCTGACTGTGCATACCAAAGGGGCTGCTGTTTGTGGGGTGTACCCGAAAGACATTGCAGAAACCAAAGCGGAGCATGTTGTCGAGTATGCGAAAGAAAATCAGCATCCTCTCATGTGTCAAGTCGACATCTCTGAGGGTTGATAAGGAGAACTATATGTTGAGTCGCGATCTTGAAGTCACCCTCAATAGTGCTTTTAAACGCGCCAGAGAGCTCCGTCATGAGTACATGACAGTCGAGCATCTGTTGCTGGGTTTATTGGACAACGCCTCAGCTGTGCAGGTTCTCAATGCCTGTGGATCTGATTTATCCAAACTGCGGGAAGAGCTTGAACAGTTTGTCACGCAAACCACTCCGGCGCTGCCGGAAGAGTCAGAGCGAGATACGCAACCGACGCTGGGATTCCAGCGAGTCTTACAGCGTGCGGTCTTCCACGTACAGTCTTCTGGTAAACAAGAAGTCACCGGCGCCAACGTGCTGGTTGCGATTTTCTCAGAGCAAGAGTCGCAGGCAGTGTATTTCTTGAAACAACAGGAAATCGCTCGGATTGATGTGGTCAACTACATCAGTCATGGGATTGCCAAGTCAGAAGACACAGGCGCCGATGCAGAATCTGAGACGGATGCCCAATCCAATCAAAATGCGTCGAGTGAAGAGCGGACGTCCAACTTGGATGGGTATTGCACTAATTTGAATAAAGAAGTGAAGAAGGGTCGTATCGATCCATTGATTGGTCGTGATGAAGAGCTGTCCCGTGTGATTCAGACCTTGTCCCGTCGACGGAAGAACAATCCATTGCTCGTTGGTGAAGCGGGTGTCGGTAAGACTGCGATTGCCGAAGGACTCGCCTACCGGATTGAGGAAGGTCAAGTACCAGATGTGATCGCGGATGCTGTGGTTTATTCATTGGATTTGGGTTCATTACTGGCTGGAACCAAGTATCGGGGTGATTTTGAAAAACGCTTGAAGGCGTTGCTTGGCGAGCTCGAGAAAGAGAAGCATTCGATTCTGTTTATCGATGAGATTCATACCATCATCGGCGCTGGAGCCGCATCCGGCGGTGTCATGGATGCGTCGAATCTCTTGAAACCTCTGCTGTCCTCTGGGCAGTTGAAGTGCATTGGTTCGACCACCTTCCAGGAATTCAGGGGAATTTTTGAAAAAGATCGGGCATTGGCGCGTCGCTTCCAAAAAGTCGATGTACTTGAGCCGTCGATCGAAGACACGATCAAGATTTTAAATGGGCTGAAGTCACGGTTTGAAGAACATCATGAACTGCGATACACGAAGGCCGCCTTGACCTCTGCAGTTGAATTATCCGCAAAATATATGAGTGACCGCCACCTACCGGATAAGGCGATCGATATCATTGATGAAGCAGGTGCGATGCAGCGTTTGATGCCACCGTCACGGCGGAAAAAAGTGATTGGAGTGCCTGAGGTCGAAGCGGTTGTTGCGAATATTGCGCGGATTCCCCCGAAGCAGATCTCTAAATCAGATTCTGAAGTGCTCGAGAATCTCGAGCGTGACCTGAAGCTGACGATCTTTGGTCAAAATGAAGCCATTGAGCGCATGAGTTCAGCCATCAAATTGTCGCGTGCCGGTTTGAAGCAAGAAGGTAAGCCGGTTGGTTGCTTCTTGTTTGCGGGTCCGACTGGAGTGGGTAAAACCGAAGTCAGTCGGCAATTGGCGCGCACACTTGGAATCGAGTTGGTGCGGTTTGATATGTCGGAGTACATGGAACGCCATACAGTTAGTCGATTGATTGGTGCGCCGCCGGGCTATGTTGGATTTGACCAAGGTGGATTACTGACGGAAGCAATCACCAAAAATCCGCATTGTGTGTTGTTGCTGGACGAAGTCGAAAAAGCGCATCCTGACGTATTCAATCTGCTGCTGCAGGTGATGGACCATGGAACCTTAACCGACAATAACGGTCGAAAGGCTGATTTCCGCCATGTGGTGTTGATTATGACCACCAACGCCGGAGCTGAGAGCTTGTCGAAGCGAAGTATTGGGTTTAACGAACAGGACCAGATGACCGATGCGATGGAAGCGATCAAACGGCTGTTTACACCGGAATTCCGGAATCGCTTGGATTCGATCGTTCAGTTCGGCGCCTTACCTGAGGATGTGATTGAGCAGGTCGTCCATAAGTTCATTGCTGAACTCCAGGCGCAGTTGGATGACCGCAAGGTCTCGATTGAGCTGGATGAGTCTGCGATGCGCTGGCTTGCTAAGCGTGGCTATGACAAGACCATGGGCGCTCGACCGATGGCGCGCTTGATTCAAGAGGCGATCAAACGCCCACTGGCTGATGCGATCTTGTTTGGCAACTTGTCAGGTGGCGGCAGTGTGCTTGTGACAGTCGACTCAAACGACGAGCTCGCGTTCGAAATGACGCCTCGCGAAGTGAAGTCGAAAGAAACAGCCTAAGATTCGGTCATCCCGGTGATCCCGGGATGGCAAAAGATTAGCGTGCTCGGAACGTGATCCGGCCTTTGCTTAGGTCGTACGGAGTAAGTTCGACTGTCACACGGTCACCGGTCAGGATTCGGATATAGTGCTTGCGCATCTTTCCAGAAATATGGGCGGTCACAACATGACCGTTGTCGAGTTCGACACGGAACATGGTGTTTGGCAACGTATCAACAATCGTGCCTTCCATTTCAATTGAATCTTCTTTTGCCATTTGGCTCCCTTCGGGCGTAATGAAAGGCGCGATTATGCCCGCTTACTCCGCGCGAATCCACCTACTGTTGATCAGCATCTCAATTGGGCGGTATTCAGTTTTGTAGGCCATTTTTTGAGAATCGCGAATCCAATAGCCTAAATACAGGTAGGTGAGCTCGAGTCCGCGGGCGATTTCAATCAGTTGTAGGATCATCAAACGTCCGAGGCTTCGGGAGTCAAAGGCCGGATCAGGATCGAAAAACGTGTAAATGGCTGACAGGCCGTTTCCAGGAATTTCATCAAATAGGGTGACTGCAATCAGCTGTTGCCCGATTCGAGCTTCTAAAAAAAATGCGTGAGCATGATTGGAGGCAAGAAAGGATTCATATTGCGCAGGCGAGGGCGGGTACATATCGCCATCTGCGTGACGAATCTCGATGTAGCGCCGATACAGTTCATAATGGTCTTCATCGAGAATTGGTGATCGCGCATTGAAGGTGACATCTTGATTCTGTTTTCGGGTTCTGATCTGGCGGCGTTTTGGTTGAAAGCTCGCAATCGGGACACGAACAGAAATGCAGGCCGAGCATTGACTGCAATGCGGCCTGTAGATGTAGCGACCAGAGCGACGAAATCCAGACTCTGCAAGTTTCACCGTTTGCTCGCCGCTTAATGGTGTATTGGGCTCGACAAACAGCGTCGTCGCTTCTTGTCCGTCGAGATAGCTGCAGGGATGAGGTGCTGTCGCAAAAAACTTTAGTGCTTCAAAACCACTCATAACATTAGTTCACCAATCCTCTCGATAAAAGTCTCGCGAGTGATGAGGCTAGCACCGAGTGACTGAAGATGCGATGTTGGGACCTGGCAATCAATGAGTTCAATTTGATGTCGATCAGCTTCTTGGCAAAGAGAAGCAAGCGCTGCTTTTGACGCATCAGGCACCAGCGACACCATAGATTCTCCAAACAGCACTCGACCAATCCGAACGGCATAGAGGCCGCCAACCAGATTGCCATTGAGATAGGTTTCAAATGAGACCGCGACACCTTCTTCGTGAAGTGCGACATACGCATCAATCATCTCTTCGGAAATCCAGGTTCCTTCTCGGTCCTGTCGTGTTGAGGAACACAGACACATGATGTCCCGAAATCGTTGATTGGTGCGGATTTCAAATCCCTGTTTTTTGATGGACTGCTTGAGGCTGCGCCTCAACTTGAAGGCGGCAGGCTCGAGTACCAATCGTGGATCGGGGCTCCACCAAAGGATGGGTTCTCCTTCTGAAAACCACGGAAAAATCCCACGGCTGTAGGCAAGTTTGAGTCGCTCGGTGGATAGGTCGCCACCGGCACACAACAACCCGTTTGGGTCGTCGAGTGCTTCAGAAACGTCTGGAAAATCCAGATGCTGTGGGGAAATCCAGGGAATCAGTGTCCTGACTCGTCGAGGAAGCGTTCCGCATCGAGTGCCGCCATGCATCCAAAGCCAGCTGATGTGATGGCTTGTCGGTAGATATGGTCGGCCACGTCGCCCGCGGCGAAAACACCGGGAATGGAGGTTTCTGTGGCAAATCCTTCAAGCCCTGATCGAACGATCAAATAGCCGCCGTTCATCTTCAGTTGTCCAGCGAACAAGTCAGTGTTGGGCTTGTGTCCAATGGCGATGAACACGCCATGAACGTCAATTTGTTGAGTTGCATCATCTGCAGTCGATCGAAGGCGAAGACCAGTTACACCGGCATCATCGCCTAAGACCTCGTCCAGTTGATGGTTCCAGATCACTTCAATGTTGTATTTGGCCAGTAATCTGTCTTGCAAGATTTTTTCAGCGCGAAGTGAATCGCGTCGATGGATCAGCTTGACCGATTCCGCCAGATTCGAGAGGTACAGCGCTTCTTCAACAGCGGTGTTCCCGCCTCCCACAACGGCGACAGAGCGACCCCGGTAGAAGAACCCGTCACAGGTCGCACAAGCGGATACGCCGCGCCCTTTAAATGCATCTTCCGAGTCGAGTCCCAAGTACTGCGCGCTAGCACCGGTCGCAATGATGAGTGCATCACAGGTGTAGGTTGCCTGGTCACCGATCAGCTCGAAGGGTTGTTGCGTTAATTTGGCGGTATGGATGTGGTCATTGATGACCTCAGTATCAAATCGCTCTGCATGCTCTTGCATGTCCATCATCAACTGAGGCCCTTGGAGATCGGCAACTCCACCTGGCCAGTTCTCGACCTCTGTGGTGGTTGTCAGTTGGCCTCCGACCTGTGTTCCCGTGACAACGACAGGTGATAATCCTGCGCGTGCGGCATAAACAGCGGCTGTCCATCCGGCTGGACCTGAACCAAGAATGATGAGTTGATGATGCACGATTGATCTGTCCTTCTCTGTTAAACTGCGACTATGTCGTTTCAGGCGTATAGATTAAAGGTCATGAGTCCATCCTCCAAGGAGTTCGGTTGAACGAATCCACAGCACAGCTTTGGTATACGCGCTTAATCCGTGAAGTTACTTGGCTTTTCGGCGTTGCGTTGTCGATTTTTATTTTTTTAGCGCTGCTATCTTTTGATCTAGAAGATCCCGGCTGGTCCTACCAAGGCGCCGTAGGAGACGTCCACAATGCCATCGGTCCGGTCGGAGCATTTGTCTCTGATTGGCTGTTGTCGTGGTTTGGTTATGCTGCCTTCCTGGTGGCGTGGTTACCAATGATACTGGTGCGCTGGGTGGTTCGCGGAACTCCCGATGGTCGCATCTGGATTGCCAGAGCTGTCGGATTGATGCTGTTGATTCCAGGGCTTTGCATTGTTCTCGGTCTGCATGTCGGAGCAGGCTCGGATTGGCTACCGATTGGGACGACCGGGGGGGGGATTTTAGGCGGCGTATTGAATCAAGGCTTAGTTGGGGACTTTGGGCCAACTGGAACTGCTTTGGGTGGGGTCTTATTGAGTTCGATTGGATTGACCGTCGTATTTTCCTTGTCTTGGCCAGATGTGCTGGCAACAGTGGGATATGTGATGGTTGAGGCAGGGCGCTCGCTTTCAGGAATGCTGACAGGAAAAAGCCAGCCGTCGCAGTTGAGTATTGAGAGTCGTCGATCGTGGCTGGGTCGTCTCTTGGCACCAATGAATCGAGCCATGTTACCAAAGGGCGTGCGGAATACCTTGACCAAGGTAGCGCCTCGCCCTCCTGAAGCCGATGTGGCGCAGATCGAGGCTGAGTTGTTGGGTCTGAAAGGCATCCGTGACATTTACCGGCCGGAGCCAACGAAGCCGTCAGTACCAAGCCATGAACCTCAAGTGGACAATGGGCCTCATTTGGATCTGTCTGCCTTAGATCAGATCGATGGCGGACGTCGTGATCCGGTGTTTGGTGCAGACGCCTCACCTGAGTTAGTGGAACGCAATATTACTATCGCACCTTTGAATGAGGCGCAGAGTCTGCTGGACGACAATGAGCCAACGACTGCAGGCGTTAAGCCAGTCGCTCAACGTCGCAAATCGTCTCAAGGTGCGATGTCCTTGCCCGATTTGTCATTGCTGGATCCCGCGGAACCACCGTCTGATAAGGGTTTTTCTCAAGACGAATTGACCGAAATGGGCGACTTATTGGTTCGCCGCTTGGGCGAATTTGGAGTCGAGGCCCAAATTGTCGCGATCAATCCTGGTCCGGTCGTGACGCGTTTTGAGATTGATCCGGCTCCCGGTGTGAAAGTCTCTCGGATTACCAATCTGGCCAAAGACTTGGCGCGTAGCTTGGCTGTTATTAGTGTTCGCGTGGTGGAAGTGATTCCCGGTAAAAGCACTGTTGGTATCGAGATCCCCAATCAACATCGTGAAATGGTGCGGTTATCACAGATTTTGGGGAGTGACGCCTACACCAAAGACCCATCGGTCTTATCGCTGGCACTTGGGCATGATATTTCAGGTCAGTCAGTGTGCGCGAACCTTGCAAAAATGCCGCATTTACTGGTTGCAGGAACCACCGGTTCTGGGAAGTCAGTCGGCGTCAACGCGATGATTTTATCCATGTTGTATAAAGCCCGTCCGGATGATCTTCGGTTGATTTTGGTCGATCCAAAAATGCTAGAACTCTCAATTTATGAAGGGATCCCGCATTTGCTAGCACCCGTGGTGACCGATATGAAGGATGCCGCCAACGCACTGCGTTGGTGTGTGGCTGAAATGGAGCGTCGTTACAAGCTCATGGCCGCTCTAGGGGTCCGGAATTTGGAGGGTTATAACCAAAAAGTCCGCGAGCATGACGATCGGGGAGAACCCATCGCCGATCCAATATTTGTCCCATCCGGATTTGATCCTGATGAAACGGCTCCAGCCTTAAAACCGATGCCTTTTATTGTGGTGGTGATCGATGAATTTGCTGACATGATGATGATTGTCGGTAAAAAAGTGGATCAGTTGATTGCGCGTTTGGCTCAGAAGGCACGCGCGGCTGGGATTCATTTGATTTTAGCGACACAACGACCATCAGTCGATGTGATTACTGGGTTGATCAAAGCTAACGTTCCGAGTCGGATTAGTTTCCAGGTGAGCTCGAAAATCGATTCACGAACAGTGCTTGATCAGGGTGGAGCCGAACAGTTATTGGGGCATGGTGATATGTTGTATTTGCCAGCCGGCAAGCCTGTTCCTGTGCGAGTGCATGGTGCCTTTGTCGATGACCATGAAGTCCATAACGTGGTGAACTACTGGAAACTCCAGGGACAACCTGCCTATGAAGAAGCGATTTTGAATGCGCAGTCTGGCGGTGACGGCGACACACAAGCGTCGCTCTTGGATGGCGATGATGAAGCTGATCCCCTCTACGATGAGGCGGTCGCTTTTGTGACCGAGACTCGTCGCGCATCGATTTCAGCTGTACAGCGGAAGCTAAAAATCGGTTATAACCGAGCTGCTCGCATGATTGAAGCCATGGAAGCTGCGGGTGTGGTGAGTGAGATGGGCTCCAATGGTTCCCGTGAAGTCTTGGCTCCGGTACCTCGCTGATGCGCTATCTCATGATGCTCTTGATCCTTTGTGGATCGGTCGCCGTCTCTGCATCACCAATTAAGAGTTTGTCGCGACTACTGGAACCTTACCGAACATTTTCAGCTGATTTTACGCAGAGGACGCTGGATCAGGACAACACCCCGATCAGCCAAATGACCGGTCAATTGGCGATTGCGTCAGCCTCAGTCTTTTATTGGAAAACTGATCCACCGTTCGCGCAGAGCGTGATTGCTGATGGAGAGGTGCTTTGGGTGTTTGATGAGGATTTATATCAAGTACAGGTGCGTCCGCTTGACGATGCTTTAGCGGCTTCTCCGGCTGCGATTTTGAGTGGTGATATCGAGATGCTCGCTTCGCGCTTTCAGGTGACTGAAAAGCGTTCGGGAACGATGGCGATCTACCAGCTCGAGCCACAAGCGACTGACGAGGTGACTCGAGCCGTCATTCTCCGATTTGACGGCAGTCGTTTGATGGATCTGTCGATTGAAGATACCTTGGGCAATCGCTCCCAAGTGACATTGACTGCTGTGTTCCGTGGACAGCCGAATCCTGAATTGTTTGAGTTTACGCCACCCGAAGGTGTTGATGTGATCTATGCCTTGGGTCAGAAGCGATGATCTGGTTGTCGATTGCCGCAGGCGGCGCTTTGGGGCCAGTTTCTCGCTATGGAGTGACCTTGGGGGTGGCTCGTTTGGGTGTGAGTGGATTTCCGTATGCGACGTTCTTAGTGAATGTGTTAGGGAGTTTTTGCATCGGTATTGTTGTGGCCTGGTTGGGCGGTCGAGAAGATATCAATCAGGCGTTGCGGCCCATGATTCAGGTTGGATTTTTAGGTGCGTTCACCACGTTTTCCGCCTTTAGTCTGGATGCATTACTGCTGATCGAACAAGGCCGATTGGCACAGGCTGGCCTCTATATCCTGGTAAGCGTTCTGGTATGCTTAGCTGCTTGTCTTATTGGTTTGCTCGCTGGCCGTTCGCTCGGTTTTTAAGGAATACACAGTCTCATGCTTGATCCCAAACTTCTCCGTAATGATCTTGACCTCGTGGTCACCCAACTCGCACGTAAGGGTGTCGAGTTTGATGTGTCGGCCTATCAAGCGTTGGAAGCCAAACGGAAATCGTTACAGCTTGAGACCGAATCGCTGCAAAACCAGAGGAAAGACGGATCAAAGTCAGTCGGTCTGTTGATGAAAGAGGGTCAAAAAGAGGCAGCTGAAGCGCTGAAAGTGGAAATTTCTGGTATTGGGGATCAGTTGGCGGCGATTGAGGTGCAGTTTCATGAAGTGCAATCGGAGCTTGATCGCATCTTGATGGAAACCCCGAACCTTCCAGACGCGAGTGTGCCTGAGGGTGCCGATGAGAAAGCAAACGTCGAGGTCGCTTTGGTAGGAGACAAACCTACCTTTGATTTTGCAGTGCGTGATCATATTGAACTTGGCGAATTGTTCGCTGGGTTGGACTTTGATCGGGCAGCACGGCTTTCAGGTAGTCGCTTTGTGACGATGCATGGCGCTTTTGCGAAGCTGCATCGGGCGTTGATTCAGTACATGCTGGATTTGCATACCGAGAACCACGGGTATTCTGAAACCTATGTTCCGCTTTTGGTTGATGGCGATATTTTGGAAGGCACCGGTCAATTGCCCAAATTTAAAGATGACTTATTTCGGATCGCACCTGACGATGGTGGTGGCAGAGAGCGTTATTTAATCCCAACCGCTGAGGTGCCTCTGACGAATCTGGCCAGAGATAGCATTGTGGATTTAGCCTCATTGCCACAACAGTTTGTGGCTCATACACCATGCTTTCGAGCTGAAGCTGGATCCTATGGTCGCGACGTTCGTGGGATGTTCCGTCAGCATCAGTTCGATAAGGTTGAACTGGTGTGGATTACCCATCCCGAGAAGAGTTGGGATGCGTTAGAGTCGCTTCGTGGCCATGCTGAAGCGATCCTTACCGGATTGGGATTGCATTATCGCGTCGTGAATCTCTGTGGTGGTGATCTTGGGTTTTCTGCGTCGAAAACCTATGACCTTGAAGTGTGGTTACCAGGCCAAGATCAATTCCGTGAGATCAGTTCGTGTTCCAATTGCTTAGATTTTCAGTCGCGTCGAATGCAGGCTCGGTTCAGAAATGAACAGGGAAAACCTGAGCTCGTGCATACCTTAAATGGTTCCGGTGTGGCGATTGGTCGATGTTTGATTGCCGTGGTTGAGAATTACCAAAATGAAGACGGTTCGATCACTGTTCCTGAGGTGTTAAAGCCATATATCAAAGTGGATCGCTTAAAGCCTTGAGTTAGAGACACTTGGTTGGTTTAGGTAAGCCGGATACGCGAGCAAGTTGTTTGGCTGGGCTAACTGGAAATAGCTTGTGTAGATAGATGCTATTGCCTTTGTCAGGGCCTGATTCGAGTTGAATCCACCTTACCAGCGGCCGCATCGCTGGCGCATGATCAAATTCCTGGTAGTACCGACGAACCAATTCGATCAACTCCCAGTGATCTTGAGTGAGTTGAATGGATTCGAGAGCGGCGAGTTCGTGGGCGACAGGCTTGTTCCAGTCGTCGAGGACGCTGAGATAGCCATCGGAATCCAAGCTCAGCCCCACATCAACTCCACGTTCGGCAGGGAGAGGCTTCGAGCGCGTCAAGCCACTGATCCATCGACAGTGTCGTGTAATTCCCCGAGGGTACAAAGGCCGCGTCATCTTCGAAGATGGCAACAGAAAGGGGTATCGGTGGCATGCGATGTAACGCTTGAAGCGCTTTGCCGGCAAGCACGACCTGATCATCGGCTCGGATCCATTCCAGTGCATCGACGAGTGCGCTTTCAGACGTGATCAAGTGAATCATCAGGCCTCCAGAATGATGTTGGCGGAGGCTAGGCATTGGCAGATAGCGTCACGGCTCGCCAAGCGACCAGGAAACTGATCAGACAAACGGAGCCCACGTTGCTCACAGCTGGTTTGATCGACATAAATACTCTCAATGTCGTAGAGCGGTAGACTCTTGAGCTTACCACTCAAGGCGAGAGGGCTTGCGTCTGGCATTGCAGGGAGGCTTGCCCAGAGCACGCCAGCATCCTGTAGTACGACCGATACTGGACATTCAAACGTCGCGAGAACCAACGCCATATCGACCATTTCACGCGTGCCAAGCGCCGCAGTCGGCCCGGATCGAATGACTAGGGTGACCGTTTTCATCGAAATTGAACCACGCGATCAGCGGCTTGAAGTTGTTCAGTCCACTCGCCAAGCCCACCGAGACGAATGCCGGTGAATCGATTGGATTCGGAAATACCACGTCGTTCAGCGGCGGTGATACAGGCTACGATTTCGCAATGCTCAAGATTGGCAAGTTGCTGAATTTGGTGTGCTGGGTCGCTCTCGCCTTGCGGAATATCCCGATGCTCATTGGCAAATAGCACTCCGTTTTCGTATAGAAAACAAAAGACCGCGTGCCCTTTGGACAAAGCGGTCATGATAGTCTCGACGGCTCTTAGTGGCAGCGTTCCCTGATCAGGAGACACCGCCAGCAAGATGAGGAATTGCTTCACTCGTCGCTAGAGAAAACGCCCAACAGCGCAAGCAGATTGGTGAATAGCATGTAAATGTCGATGTAGAGAGCGACAGTTGCCATCACGTAGTTGGTTTCCCCGCCGTGAATGATTCGGCTGGTATCAAACAAGATGTAACCTGCAGCCAACATCACCAACATCGCACTGAGAGCTAAACTCAGCGCTGGGACTTGGAAGAAGATCAATCCGATTGAAGCAAGTAAAGCAATAATCAAACCGGTGAACAAAAACCCGCCCATGAAGCTGAAATCTTTCTTGGTCGTCAAGACATACGCCGACAACGAGAGAAAGACAGCCGCAGTACCGAACAGCGCGTTACCAACAATTGACGCTCCGCCTGGAGACTGCAGGTAATAAGAGATCATCGGTCCAAGGCTCCAGCCCATGAACCCAGTAAACGCGAACACTAAAGGCAAGGCCCAAATGCTGTTTCGCATTGCTTGGAGAGCAAACAACAATCCAATCATTCCGCCTAATGACAATAACCAATGCATGGGTGGCGCTTGAGTAGAAACCGCTAGCGCAGTCATTCCGGCACTGAAGAACAATGTCATTGAGAGCAACATGTAGGTGTTGCGCAGTACCTTGCTCGCTGACTCTGAAACTCCGTATCCAACCGTCGCAGTGGCTTGGGTAATGCGATCACTCATCGAAAAACTCCTCTTTCAATTTTTTCTGTCAGGTACCTGATGCACCCAACTTTCGTAGTATACAGGATTATAGTAATGATTCTTGTTCATGTTGCAAGACCCGCTAGAGCCTTTTATTTAGGGTCTTTAAGAATCGGGTAACGAAAAATTGTATATCGAATGATTGGGCCCCTTGTTTGTTGACGAAACAGGAATCAAACCGCCGATTTTCATCGTCGCGCTGTCAAGAAATCCTGCTAAGCTCTGGGCTCGGAGGATTGGCATGATAGGATACACACAGATCGCATCTCTACTAGAAAAGGGGATTGCTGCCTTTTTACTATTGTTCGGCGCCACCATGCTGATGCTAATGGCCGGACTGGTTTTCGTTCTGCTATCGCAGGTAGGGGTGTTGGTCAAACTGTCTGTTGCGGTGGCGTTGATTTTTGACTCAGCAGGCTCTCTTGAAGCGATCTTTATTCTATTGTTGAAGCTGATTGACTTGGCTTTAATCGCAGTGTTAATCACGATCATCGCGCTGTCATCCTACCAGAGCTTTGTCGATGATATTGATCATTTGGACAACATGGACACCGAGGCGTCGCATGGGATTCAAAAACTCGGGATGATGCGTCCACAGCAGCTGAAAGGAAAGCTCATTTCGACGGTTGTGGGATTATCGTCCATTGCACTTTTAAGCACCGCGTTCCAGATCGCCGAGGCCTACAAGAATGGACTTGGGATGCAGAGTTTTCCGTTGGAGATTGGAATTACGGCTGGAATACATGTGTTGTTTTTAGCGACCAGCCTCACCATGGCTTTCATGGAGAGGGCGGACGCTAAATGATCAATCTTAGAGCGATTCGACGAAAGCTCCAAGATTCGCCATGTCGTCATCAGACAACGCTGCTGACTGTCCCCACATGAGCGCGCTCTGTGCTCCACGAGTTTCGCCATTCTTGTATTGAGTTAGCATAGACACGATTGCATCTTTGGTTTGGCCTTGGAGCTTGGGACCAACGCCACCCTCACCATTTAAGCCATGACAGGCCGCGCAAGCGGTGTAGGATTTTTTCCCCAAATCGACAGGACTGGCAGTGGCTAACATAGCAGCCTCTGCTTCGCGACGCTTGGCATCTTCCACCTTATACGCTTCGTAGCATTCACCCACACACTTACCAACGGGTTGATGGTTAGTCTCCCATGAAATTGACCGCGCTCCGATGAGTAAGATGGCTGCGCCAATGAAAACAGGCACTATGATCTTGGTATTGCTCACAAATAACTCCTTTTACTAGGGCCGTCGAACCGAAAGCCGATATGATAATGTGTTTCGTCCAAGGGTCAATCGTTGATCATAGGGTAAGATAACGCAATAGTTGAATCCAAGTACTTAATCGCCTACCATGCGGCCCCAATCGTGATCGCGATCTTTGGAGAGGTGGCAGAGCGGTTGAATGCACCGGTCTTGAAAACCGGCATAGGTTAATAGCCTATCCAGGGTTCGAATCCCTGCCTCTCCGCCATTTAATAAATATCCAACAATTTCAATATTTTATAAACATCCATCTCTGTAAGTTTGTAGCATTATTCTGTATCAGCGATTCTTTAGTGAAAAATTATTTCTCAGTGTTGGCACTCATGAGCATGTCAGACTCACATCATGAGAGTCAGAATCAAAGAGTGTCATAAATGCGGTCAACCGAAGGACAGTCTGTTCCGGTGTCGTTACGGTGAGTCCCCTGATTGGAGATTTTTATGTGGTCAGTGTTTGAGTGAGATTAAAAGCACTCACGAAGATAGTTACCAGTATGGTGGCACTTGGAAAAGTAAAAAGAGATGACGAATTGATTAAGGGTAGTTCACAGGAGGGTCTTCAGAAACTGTCGGAGCATCATCCTCTTATAATCGAGGGGATGGGGGGATACGACACCCGAGATCCCTCGGTGGTTGCCTCAACAATTCATGACCAACTGCGAAAGCATTGGGAAAAAACTTCACCTCAGAAACCTCCTATCCTCGTTACGCAGGGAGATCCTCTTGAAGAGAGGGGTATTTCTGCAATCACACGCATCATGAGTGACCGTCTTGGTATTCCTCGGATTCTTATCTATCTCGATCCCTCGATTGCTTCATATCATGCTCCAAATGCTGATCGATACGGGGTGTCATACGAGATCTCCTTTTCCGTGTTGAGAGACCGATTACATCGAGAGGACTCGAAGATCGTGTTATCGATTACAAACGTCGTTGATGAGTATCTGCAGAATAAGACAGTGAAACGACTTGCAGAGGGAAACGATAAACTTCCTGACTACTATCGGGATTTTGCATTACTTCAGGAAATCACCAAAGTTGCGTGTAAAAAGATCTCTGGTGAGTTAACCGTTGCGCATACTAGTAGTGCGTTGAGTGAGTTTTCAGTATCCAGTTTCTATCGTGTCGGACTTGATCTGGGAATGATTGATTCATCAGAGATGGTTCCATTTCCTGCCGATACTCATGTTTCTCGTTGATCTAAGATCCACCTTTTTTCGATGTGGTCAGTGTTAATGATTTCGGATGTTAGCGGGGGAATACCAAAAGACCTGTCTCAAGAGTTTCCTTCCTCGTGACGCCACGACTTTGAAGACATTTAGATCACTGACCGTCAAATTCAGATCTGAAGACTGAGTAGAAAGATGGTTAGATGCAAAAAAGTGATTGTAAGCATGACGGTGGTAATTCTGGTAAATCGAAACAGAAGTCAAGTCGTGGGAAGATTTCTTCTCCACTAGCCATGATCTCTTTTCTGTCATAACTCGCGCGGATACCCAATTATAGCAACAGGATAGTCCGGACTTGCGAATTCGAGATCGTCGAATTGGAAGTACAAAATTAACTTATGAAGTAATTGCCAATTTGTGCAATCGTCGTCGTGGATGACACATCAGCGCCAGCAGCTTCTCTGATAGCAACGATATCTAGTCTCTCGCCAAATGTTTTCATGAAAGAGGGGTCCTGTGCCTCGACCAAAACATAAACCGCAGTTTCATCGGCATCACATCCAGCCCAAAGAATTTTTGAGCCAACTTCATTCATTTGGGGCTCGAGATCTTTGGCCATTTTGGACCAAGTATCCCAGCCTTTTGAAATGTTAATCGTTACCAGTACAGTTGCCATACTTAATTTCCTATTTTCTGACGAGAGATATTGATTTTTACAATCGCGCTTGAATATGCAATGGGTAAGAGTTTGCCAAGACCTTCATACAAAAGCATCACTCTTCTCGAAGCATCGTTCAGTGCTTTCTCGCATAGGCATATGGTGTGTCATATTGGAACGGATAGGAACAGTGCATTACCTGTGTAGGTTTGATTAATATGGAATAGACAGTGAAGAAGTTCTCAATCTGTAAAACCTATCTAATTGGTTTCGTCGCACTTTTGCCTGCAGGCTGTGGCGAGACCATCGCGACAGCAGTCAAAAAAGTGATGAGCTCATTTACGAACATGCTGACAAGGTTGCTCGTAAAGATGAAGTCACTGGCTGTCTTTTGTTAGAGAGGTGTGAGGCAATGGAAAAGTTTTACCTTTGCAAACTGTGCGTGATTATCTTTAGTGCTTTATTGGCCACGCTTACGTAAACTCAGTGCGGCCTGTAACATTGCCAGTGGGCCCTAAACAGACACAAATCTTCGAATATCTGTTGCCGAGGTGAACGTAAGGAATACGATGAAACAGCCCACTACACCTATTTTACGTGACATTGTTTTAGTCGGTGGCGGTCACACACATGTGGGTGTCCTCAGAAATTTTGCAATGAATAAAATGCCTGGTGTGCGTCTTACTGTGATTTGTCGCGATACGCATACGCCCTATTCGGGCATGTTACCCGGCTATGTAGCAGGTCACTATCAATACGATGATGTGCATATTGATTTGCGTAGATTGGCTGAGTTTGCCGATGCGAGGTTTTTTCGTAGCGAAGTAGTGGGTCTTGATCGTCACACCCACCAAGTCCTCTGCAGTGATCGCCCAGCCGTGCGCTATGATCGGCTGTCTATAAATATTGGCTCAACCCCCAATCGCACCGAAATTGGCAGTGAGGGCACTCGAACCATCCCAGTGAAGCCCATTGGTGAATTCAACGCACGTTGGCTAGCATTATTAGCTCGGGCGCAAACGCAGCCCGGATCGATGCACATTGCCTTGGTGGGTGGTGGCGCCGGTGGAGTTGAATT
This sequence comes from uncultured Litorivicinus sp., assembly GCA_902528165.1. Taxonomy (GTDB): domain Bacteria; phylum Pseudomonadota; class Gammaproteobacteria; order Pseudomonadales; family Litorivicinaceae; genus HIMB30. The sequence continues at coordinate 44,022 of CABZRL010000009.1, read as the reverse complement.
GATTCTCGCCATGCATAAACGCCTGCGCCATGAATTAAGTCTTCTCGATAAAGATCCCAATACACTGAAGTTTAGTTTATTCACGCGAGGCGCTACGATCTTGCCTACGCATAATCACTCAGTACAGCGACGGTTTATACAGACTCTTCGATCTCGTGGTATAGCATTGCATACTAATGCTGCTGTCGTAGCCGTTGATGACTCTGGCCTAACCACCGTCAATGGTGAGTACCATTCGGTTGATGAAGTGATTTGGGTGACTCGGGCCGGTGGCGCGAGTTGGCTTAAAGAGACGGGTCTGTCACTCGACGCTGATGGGTTTATCGAGGTTACCAATACGCTGCAAACAATCACAGATCAAAATATTTTTGCAGCAGGTGACGTAGCCACTATGGTTAACCATCCTCGCGAAAAAGCTGGCGTCTTTGCCGTGCGTCAGGGTCAGCCACTAGCACGCAATCTGCGCCGGTCGCTCGAGAATAACTCGCTTCGAGACTATCATCCGCAGCGCAATTGGCTGGCGTTGATCAGTACTGGCGATAAATATGCGGTGGCTTCACGTGGTAACTTTTATGCTGCAGGTGCCTGGCTATGGCGGTGGAAAGACTTCATTGACCGACGCTTCATGGCGAAGTTCAACGATTTACCTGCTATGGAAGACAACGCAAGTTCGCCGGTTAATTCCAAATTAGCGCTGGCGGGCGAGGAAGCTCAGCAGGCTATTTCAGCAATCGCCATGCGCTGCGGCGGCTGTGGTGCAAAAGTTGGTGCCTCAACATTAAATAGAGCACTAAGTGTCTTACGGCCAGTGGAGCGCGACGATGTATTGATCGGTTTACATGCTCCTGATGATGCAGCAGTTGTTCGCGTGCCTCATGGCAAAGCTGTGGTGCACTCGGTCGACTTCTTTCGTTCGTTTATTGATGACCCCTATATCTTTGGACAAATCGCGGCGAACCATGCCCTTGGCGATATCTTTGCCATGGGCGCCGAGGCACAATCTTCGACCGCTATTGCAACTGTTCCACAAGGCCTCGAATCCAAAGTAGAAGACACCCTGTTTCAAATGATGTCGGGCGCTATCGATGTCCTCAATGATGCCAACTGCGCCCTAGTTGGAGGCCACACCGGCGAAGGCCAAGAACTTGCATTGGGCTTCGCTATTAATGGTCTGATTGATGATCGATCGGATGAGATAATGCGTAAAGGGGGCATGCGTCCCGGTGACGTCTTGATCCTGACGAAGCCTATCGGCACCGGTACTTTGTTTGCCGCGCACGCTCGCCTAGAGGCTAAGGGTCGTTGGATAGACGATGCTCTACAATCAATGCGCCACTCGAATCGTTTGGCGGCTGAATGTCTCCGTCGGTTCGAGGCAACTGCTTGCACAGATTTGACAGGCTTTGGGTTGCTGGGACACCTGGTTGAAATGACAAGGCCTTCCGGGGTTGATGCCACCATCTATCTGTCAGCTTTGCCAGTTTTAGAGGGCGCTGAAAAGACCGCGGGAGCCGGCATTTTGAGTTCTTTACAACCAGCTAATGTGCGTTTACGCCGAGCGATTCGCAAAGTGGAGACGATGGTCAAGCATCCACGCTATCCTTTGGTATTTGACCCACAAACTGCTGGTGGCTTGTTGGCCAGCGTGGCCGCCGACCATGCAGATGCTTGTGTACGCGAGCTCATCTCACTCGGTTACTCCCAAACTCGCATAATTGGTACAATCCAGACAAAAGGAGATAGCCTTGAACCTATTACGTTACTCCACTGACCTTATGGATTATTGCTAGCAGAGCATCTTTTTCTGCCTCCGGGGTGTAACGTGATGCGAGTTCACGACATCTATCAGTTAATAACGAACGAAAGGCGAAATCAGACTCAAACTTCGTCATCATCGCCGCTAAGGCCACCGAATCGCCGGTCGGGAAAAGACCAGGATAATCTTGCCCAAGCAAGCCTGTGTTACCGGGAATATTGCTTGCGATGATCGGCAAACCTGCCACGCAAGCTTCAGAGACCACATTAGCACCACCCTCCATTACAGAGGTGATGACCATTGCCTGACTTCGTGCGTACAGGTGACGAACCGCCGTTTGTGAGACCTCGCCTAACCAACTGTAACGCTCGTTATTACTCATTTGGGCTTGTGCGGCAACGGCCCAATCAGAGGTATGAGCGCGTCCGGCTTGAACGATCCGAATACGCGAATTTGTAGGCAATAAACGCGATGCCTCAGCGGCACGCAAGCTGTCTTTTTCTTCGCGCAAATGACCTACCACACATAATGTGAAATCACGCGCCACCGTCTTACGGTAGGTCGTTGCCAAAGGCAGTGCGGATTGATAAACGATGTGTAAACTAGTGTGAAATTCTGGAGGAATATTGTGGGAGACATGGGCGTGCAAACCTATCAAAGCGCTGGCGTAAGCCAAACTCATTCGTGTCACTTTAGGGTGGGTGTGCTGAAAACGATAGATATCAGTACCTGTGAGTACGACGATCAAGGCTCGATCTGGAAAACGGTTGGCGAATGCTGCGATGCTAGCGGCGCTTCGCCAAGCGTGCAGAGCGATTAGCATATCATATGATCGACCTTCAACGCCCCACTGCTCAAGAATATCTACTTTATGCCCAGCTTCTCGCAGTAACCTGGACCAACGCCTTGCGGTTGCACGATTACCTGATAATGAATTCGGCGGTGCGGGTGTCACCAAAGCCATTTTCATAACTGACTACCTTGCTGGAGTACACAATGATTACGACACCATCCACTCATCGCCTGACCTCCAATGTTTTGGTTGAAATGCTTGATGACGCCCGACAGCGCACCGTCGAGCTAACTCAAGATTTGCCAATTGAGCGTCATTTAGGACCCAAGCTTAGCATTGTAAATCCACCACAGTGGGAGATTGGGCATATTGGTTTTTTTTATGATTACTTTGTCCTACACAAGCTTTTTGGATTATCAAATTATCAAATTGCAAATGCCTCACAGCTCTACGATTCAATGGGGGTAGCACATAATGAACGTTGGACGCTCGACTTACCTAGTATGGAAGATACGTTTGACTACTTAAGTATTATTCGTGATGCCATGGTTAGCCGATTGCCCGAGGGTCTGACTGATTCTGCGACCAGTTATGTCTGGCAACTCGCCACGTTTCACGAAGATATGCATGGGGAAGCCTTCGCCTATACCCGTCAGACCTTAGCTGACCAGATGCCGATGATTGTGCCACCAATCGGTGGGTTGCCTCGTTTAGATTCGGGTGATCTAAGTGGCGAAGTCTTTGTTCCTGGCGGTGAACATACACTTGGTGCAGATGAAAATGTTGGCTTTCGTTTTGACAACGAAAAACCTGCCTATGTCCGGGCGTTTGACTCATTTACGATTGACATCTCCCCTGTAACCAACGCTGCGTTCATGCGTTTCGTTGAAGCCGGCGGTTATGAAAACCCTAATTATTGGTCAAATCGTGGCTGGGTCTGGCGAGATACTCAAGCACTTAAAGCTCCATGTTATTGGCGTTATGATGATGCGGGTTGGCAAGTCCGTATTTTTGATCGATGGCAATCTTTGCCACTTAACGCACCTGTATGTCACGTCAGCCAGCACGAGGCGCAGGCTTATTGTAAATGGGCAGGACGTCGCTTGCCGACTGAACTGGAATGGGAGGTGGCTGCAAGCCGAGTAGGTGATGGACAGACACTTAGCCCGAACAAAATGCTGTACCCATGGGGTAATGAACCTCAGGGCGCATTACTGGCTAATACAGATGGGTATCGAGTCGGTTGTGTGGATGTAGCTGCTTTTCCAAAAGGCGACAGCGCTCTAGGTTGCCGTCAAATGCTCGGTAATGTTTGGGAATGGACTGCAAGTCGGTTTGGACCCTATCCTGGCTTTAGTGCGGATCTTTACGCCGAGTACTCGGAACCTTGGTTTGCAGAGGGGCGAATGGTTCTGCGTGGTGGCTCCTGGGCGACACGCAGCCGATATCTAAATAACAACACGCGTAACTTTTTTCTGCCGGAGCGGAACGATATCATTGCTGGATTCCGGACTTGCGGTTGATTGAAATTCAAATTAAAAAATTAATGGTCAAATTAAAGGATAAGTTATGAAAATATTCTGGCGCGCATTCGCACTGAATCTTCTCCTCAGTTTGCACGTCCAAGCCGAGATGCTAGTTTTTACGGCTATTCCTGATGAGGATGAGAGCAAATTAAAAGAACGTTTCGGCCCAATGAGCGAGTATTTATCAAAGACTCTTGATATTGAGGTGAGTTATGTGCCTGTAAAGTCCTACGCTGCTGCAGTTAGCGCATTTCGAAATGGTCAGGTTCAGCTCGCGTGGTTTGGTGCATTATCTGGCGTTCAAGCGCGCTCCACAGTGCCCAATTCGCAAGCTTTGGCTCAAGGCGTTGAAGATCAAGCATTTTGGACCTACTTGATCGCTCATAAAAGCACCGGTCTTAAAGTTGGTGATGTCATTGACAAGAATATGCGCGGCATGACAATGACTTTTGGATCGAAAAGCTCAACCTCAGGCAGATTGATCCCAGAGTTTTATTTGACCGAGCGGTTTGGGGAGTCACCAGATAAAGTGTTCGAAAGAGTCGGTTACAGCGGTAATCACAGTCGTACTTTACGCTTAGTTGAGAGTGGAAGTTATGATGTCGGTGCTGTCAATTATGCCGTCTGGGAACGTGAGCTGGCCGCAGGCAACATTGATACTAATGCTGTCAAAGTTATTTGGAAGACGCCAGCGTATCCCAACTACCAGTGGAGTATTCGCGGAGACGTAGATGCCCAATTTGGTGCCGGATTTTCTGATAAAGTTAAAGTGGCTCTGCTGGCGATGGATGATCCCAAGTTACTGAAGAGCTTTGCACGAAGTGCCTTTATTCCCGCGCAGAACTCTGATTATGCACCTATAAAGCGAACCGCTCAGCAGGTTGGTTTGATCGACTGATGAGCCCCTTAATTCTCAATCAAGCTTGTGCTGATTTTGGTGGTACTCGGGTTTTAGGGCCGATTAACCTGCATGTTCAACCGGGTGAACATATAGCGTTGGTGGGACGCAGCGGCGCGGGCAAAACCACGTTGTTATCCTTACTGTATGATCGCCGCCGTACTGACATCACTCTTATCCCCCAAAACTTAGGATTGGTGGACACGCTTAGCGTATTTCATAATGTCTACATGGGGCAATTAGCTGCGCATTCGGGCGCATATAATCTAATCAATTTAATTCGACCATTTCGCACTCAAATCCGAGCAGTAACGGCCGTATTGGAACAATTGGACATGGCGTCAACCCTTTGGAGCCGGGTCGGCGAACTTTCGGGCGGCCAACGTCAGCGTGTGGCTGTTGCCCGCTCATTGTTTCAAAATGTCGACGTGCTATTGGCCGACGAGCCGGTATCCGCGCTAGATGGGCCACGCTCTGAAGCGGTGATGCAAGCGCTTATCAAACAGAACACTACCACCATCATTGCGATGCATGATCTCGATTTGGCCCGTCGTTATGCCAATCGACTAATTGGCATTCGAGATGGTACTGTTGCGATAGATTCACCTTGCAAGTCGGTCAATACCCACGACCTTGATGCGCTCTACTAGACCAGAACATAAGCGCTGGAGTGTGCTGTCAGCACCGTTGGTGCGCACCAGCTTATGGCTACTCGGAATTGCAGTAGTTTGTGTTTGGTTGGCCGACCTCCAAATTCGATCAACTGCGCCCTGGACCGAATTAGCTCGTTTTGGCCGAGGTTTAATACAGCCTGATTTTGCAACTTTTGATACGGCGATTGTTGCTCTAACTCGAACACTAGCCTTCGCATTCACTGGCGTAGGCGCCGCGGCTATTTTGGGTATGGGGTTGGCCCTGGTTTTTCATTACCGAGTCGTGCGAATTTTTTGTGCATTCGTTCGATCCATCCATGAACTGTTTTGGGCACTTATTTTTCTGCAATTTTTTGGTCTACACCCCATCACTGGCGTTTTAGCTATAGCACTACCCTACGCGGCGACCTTCGGGCGAGTATATAGCGAAATTCTTGAAGAAGGTGATCGCGGTGCAGTGGAGGCTCTATCAGCTCATAGTGGTCTAATTTCAATATTCTGGTATGCGCGCGTGCCTGATCTTTGGGCGCATCTTACGAGCTACACTAGTTATCGCTTTGAGTGCGGTATGCGCTCAAGCGCTGTACTTGGTTTTGTCGGTATGCCAACGCTTGGATTTTACCTGGAGAGTTCTTACGCCGAGGGCCAATATGGTGAAGTCGGAATGATATTGCTTATATTTTTAATAACTATCGGAAGCCTTAGACTATGGTTACGACCAAAACTAGTCGTTCTCTACCTACTAGCTGCTCCTTTTTTGCTAGGCGCTGGTTTGCCTATTGTGTGGGGCAATGCCACACGTTTTTTTACTGTGGATATCATTCCCTCGCCACTGCGTAATGGTGAGGGTATCGCAGGCTTGGCTCCGTGGTTAGGCGATTTGCTATGGTATCAAGCGTTACCTGGCATTAGTACCACGCTCGTACTCACGCAAATTGCGCTGGTGGGTACTGGAATCGTTGCTTTACTGACTTTCCCTTTAATCTCTCGGTTGTTTGTCGACCGTTTTTGTCAGGTGCCTGGGCATGGACTTTTGATAATTGGCCGCTCAGTGCCTGAGTATCTGCTAGCGTATATCTTGCTCCAACTCTGGGGACCTTCTATGCTGCCGGCGGTAGTAGCATTAGTCATTCATAACGGTGCCATCATTGGCCATCTCATCGGGCGCCAAAGTAGCACCCTCAAACTTAGACCTGACGTCGTCAGTGGCTTTAACTGCTACACCTATGAGGCAGTACCCCGACTTTATCGATCATTCCTGTCTTTTTTACTATATCGTTGGGAAATAATCATGCGTGAGACGGCAATTCTTGGGATATTAGGTATCACGACACTTGGATTCTACGTCGATAGCGCTATTCAAGAACTGCGCTTTGATCGAGCTATCGTACTGATATTTGTTACCGCACTGCTAAACATTGGTGTTGACTCGCTAGCGCGCACTATTCGTTGGCAACTACGCTTGCGCACAACACCAGCAACTCTTGAGTTAGGTTAAGTATGTTTTCAAATAGTTCAAAAACGAATTTGGGCAGCAATGGGCAAACTCTTGGAGAGGCACTGATTGAGGCACTAGAACGACCCGAACGTCGTATTTCACCTATTTGGTTTTATGACGAACGTGGCTCAGCACTTTTCGAAGACATCACCCAGCTTCCAAGCTATTACTTGACGCGAATTGAAATCAAAATTCTCGATGACAACTTAGAAGAAATTTCCAGAGCCATTGGCCGTGACCGGTTAGTGATAGAATTGGGGAGTGGATCGAGCCGAAAGACAATTCGTCTACTCAGGGCTCTTGATCGGCCAGCGGGCTACGTGCCTGTGGATATCTCGGCAAAATACCTGCGTCAAGCGGCTGCTAGGTTATCCAGCAAACTACCAGCGTTGCCTGTCGTGGCGTTGGTTACTGACTTTACAACAGAGTTTCAATTACCACCATCGTTGCCTCCACATCGTAACCGGTTAGGTTTTTTCCCAGGCTCGACCGTTGGTAATCTAGAGGTGACTGAGGTGCAATCCTTGTTGATGCACTGCCACACAATTTTGGGCGATGAGGCTACATTTTTGATTGGCATCGATCTTGATAAATCGCCTGAAGTATTGATTTCCGCTTATGACGACCCAGAAGGTGTTACGGCTGAATTTAATCGTAATCTTTTGAAGCGAATTAACCGCGAACTCGGTCTTGCAATTGATCCAAGCGCTTTTGCCCACGAGGCACGCTATTTAACCAATCCGGCAAGAATCGAAATGCACCTAGTCGCCACAGTAGATCAGACGTTTGAAATCTCTGACAGAACATACAGGTTAGCAGCAGGTGAAAGCTTTCACACCGAAACCTCCCATAAATATACGGTCGAAGATTTTTCAAGACTTGCTGAAAAAGCGGGCTGGGAATTGAGCCACTATTGGTGCGATTCCGAAAAACGTTTTGCTGTTCTGCTCCTCAAAGCTGCCACGGTGAAATAAGATCAAGATTTCATCATAAATAATAATATTTGAATGCAATCGATCGGCATTCTTTACTCGAAAGGGTCCGAGTTTCAACCTATGTCTAACGGGCAACCGAATCCCATGCGGATTGTGCGCTATAGCCTACGTGAATAAAGCTTATTTTTTTGACGAATGAGGACCATATAGGTAAAGGACGGAGTCTTAGAGTTATTCAACAGGAGGCTACGGCTAAGCTGAATTTCTATTAAGGAAGACGAAAAAAATCATCGCTTTCGGTTTATTTAGAGGAAGGGGTTGTTTTAAATGAGTTGCCGACAGTGTGGTAAGGCTAAGCGATAAGGGACGGGGTATAAAACACTCAAATTGTGATTGAATTGCTACAAAAAAGGTTGAAATATCGAAAGTCGTCTCAAATTCTATTCACTGGGAATCGTACGTACTAGTCACTCTCTAAGTAGTTGTGGAGGGTTGTGAAGTTACTTGCTTCAGGCTTCCTGACCTTGCTGCCGACTCTGGCTTTCGCCGGCAACCAGAGGTCTAGTAGTGGCCAGAAGATCACCGAAGCTGAAGCCCAAAAAATCAAGGAGTTGCAGGTCAAAGCGGCTGAGGCCGTGGAGAGTGAAGATCTGGAACATCGTGAGGCGTTGACTGCGCAGGCTAGGAGCGTAATGAAAAAACGGTTGAATTAGCGATTCGTTTGTCGAGAAAGATTCTTAATTTATCGGTAATTTTAAAATGGGAGTTGAAATGATTAATCGTCGTAAATTTATGTCACTTTTTGCTATCGGCACGCTAGGTCCTGGTCTTGTCAACGCGATGAGTCACAGCGGAACTGTCGCTAAGGTAAAAGAATCCGACGACAACGCTAAAGCATTAAAGTATGTCGAGGTGTCGGCTGTCGATGGACAAAACTGTGCAAATTGCGTTTTATACATGGCCTCTAAAGACCCTGGCTGGGGAGCTTGCGCTGCGCTTAAAAATAACTTAGTTGCCGAAAATGGCTGGTGTATAGCTTGGGCCGGCAAATAGTCAGATCTAAAAAGCTGGTCTGCGGACGATGCAAACTAGTGAATTAAGCCAGCATCCTTGGTTATCAAATAAACAGTTTGGCTGAAGCAGAGATGCAACTAGAAATCTGTTTTGGGTTTCTAGTCTGTGCGTGGCATGCGAACCAGTCAAAGATACGACGGCAGTCAGCGTAATCGGCGCGGCTCGCGCGGGAGTGCGTTTATGCCAAGTGCGGGACAAATTGTGGGGCACGAATTGAGTATAGTCTCACTTAATGAGGCACCAAGGGAAAAGGACTGAGTTAGATCAGTCCTTTTTGGATTTTGGTTCAATCTGGGATTAATATCATTTGGGATTTTAATCTTCGGTTGGGCCTCCAGCATCTTTCCATGCAGAGAAGCCCCCTATATTATGGACATTGGTGTACCCCATTTCCATCAGTGTCTTTCCGGTTAACGCCGCCATTCCGCCAGCGCCGCAAATAACTAAGATTTCTTTATCGTTAGAAATCTGATCGTTGTAAAACGAGGTTGTTGGGTCTGCAACGAATTCGATCATTCCACGAGGGATACGCAGAGCATTTTTTACAGTGCCCGACTGATCAATTTCTTTGCCGTCACGCACATCAATAACTACTGCTTTCCCAGAGTTTATTAAGGAAAGAGCCTCTTCCACAGCGATGGACGGTACCACCGAATTAGCTTCGCTAAGAAAATCTTGAGCGGATTTACTCATGTTTATTAGTCCTTTTACCTTGTTTATCTAACCAACAGTTGCCGCTTAGGAACAACTGTAAACCAAAGCTAAGCGTTAACACGGGCTTGACAGGATTTAAGCCGTAGGTAGCTGGCAAAATTATTTGGTAGAACGATACCTATGAAAGCCCGTCAACAATAGTAAACTATACTGAGATTGTTTGAACTGATCCAAAGGTCACTCTGTGAAATCTCCATGTAAAAGCATTTGCAAATATGATCCTGATGGAAAGGTTTGTATTGGTTGTTATCGAACAAAACGAGAAATTTCCCGATGGGGTTCGATGACTGATGGAGAACGAAAGAACATAATGACCAAGCTGTTTAAACGAGCTTCAAAACTGCAATGGAATATTTGAGATCCTACACTGCGACGTTGGGACAAAATTTTTCCAACTCGTTTGACAAAATAATGGTGTGAGCCAATGAAAAAGTTCCACCTCAAGCTAGCTCGTTAATCCATCAAATCCTCGGTTCGGTTGCGGTAATCGCGCGGATGCCGCCTAGCAGTTTTTTGTATACATCATCTTCTTCTGTCAGCTGTCGCATGGGCGCGCGATTAAGCTTAGTATGGGACAAATTGTGGGACATGAACTGAGTATTTTCAAATAAATTCAATTAAATATTTTATAGAATAAATTAGGTGGGCCTTCGTTCCGACGTTGATCATTCAAAGTGAGATCGTTTTATACTACAGTAAATATATTCGCTGTGCGACGGCATATTTAGGTTTCCCGGCTTGAGGTAGTGGTACGCCTTCTTAAACATCAGGGCTATTCTTGTTCTACCTTTTCCTGCACGAAGAACCGGCCCACCTCAACAGATACCACCTCAACTTTCATGCCTGCCTCTAGCGCCACGTCTTTATAAGGTAAAACTTGCCAAGTGATACTGGAGTATCGGTAGCTACCTGGAGACGTCCTGCTTATAGGCTCAGATAGAGTAAATTCGTGGTTTACAAATCCCTCATCCACTCGTGTGTCATTAATTTCGCTTGTGAGCTGTTTCAAAAAGCGCCACAAAACAATAGCAGAGCCTACTGAGATAAGACTGGTCGCGAGTAATGCTTTGTCAACAGCCAAAGGAATCGTGCCCAAAAACAAAAGCAATGAAGTAGCAATACAACCTATCCCTAAGAAAAATAGTACGAAAGTACTGAATCCTAGAAATATGATTTCTATCAATAATAAGATTATGCCTATCGCGAAAAAAAATTCAGGTAAATAAACTAGAGGAAAATCAAAGAAGGTGTTCATGTCAATTTGAGGATTTCGCTTCAGCCGATTTATGTTGTATCGCCTCAATCACGCTCATCGCTTGTGCAACTACTGAAGCAGCTTCTGTTGTATTTTCTGGCAACAAAACGAGCGAGGATTCACGGGCAATGGCCTCACGAGCATGGATTGCTTTAGTGGCTAAATCTAATTGTATAGCTTTCTGCCCTGACTCTGTTTTAGCAGTATCTCCGACGGTCTTTAGAGCGACAGCCTGGGCTTCTGCGACAGCTACAAGCGCGTTAGCCTCTCCTTGTGCTTTTAATATTTGTTGTTCTTTATCCGCTTCCGCCGCCAAAACCACAGAACGTTTCTCTCCCTCCGCTCGGTTAATTGCTGCCTGACGGTCGCCTTCTGATTCGAGAATTTGAGCACGCTTTACTCGTTCTGCCTTCATTTGAGCTTCCATCGCTTCCATCACAGATTGCGGTGGAATAATATCCTTGATCTCGTAACGTAAGACTTGAATACCCCATGGTGCAGCCGCGTCATTGATAATGGACACAATACTGGCATTCAACGCGTCTCGTTCTTCAAAAGTTTTATCCAGCTCCATTTTTCCCAGTTCTGACCTCATTGTTGTTTGGGCAAGCTGGGTTACTGCAAAAACGAAGTTATCGACCCCGTAAGTCGCCTTCACTGGATCAATTACCCTGAAATATAAAACACCATCGACAGTTAATGAGATATTGTCTTTGGTGATTGCGCTTTGGCTCGGAACATCGACAGCTTGTTCCTTGAGAGACCGATCTGCGGCCACAGCGTCAACAAATGGAATGATAAAATTAAGACCTGGATCGAGCTTCATCCGATATTTCCCAAAGCGTTCAACTACAAAGGCTCTATTTTGTGGCACGAATTTAATACCCATACGTAATGTGACACCTACTAAAATAAGAAGGATCAGTGGGGGGCTCAAAATAAAACTTACGAAATTCCCAAAAAAATCAAACACGTTCATTTCCAGATGTAATCGCCTCGTCAGGTAGTGTAGTTGTGCTTCACTAGCTTGATTTCAATCTCGTGAGTTCATTCAACCTAAAAAGCGAACAAGCAAACTTAGTGAACAGACGGGGGCCCTCTGTCGCCGACCCTCTCCAGATCGAACTGAAGTTGGCAGTGAAACAAAGCTTTCTGCTTTTGAAAAAAATAAAAAGTTAATGCAACGGCTTGTCAAGTTTCAATGTATCCCAGAACCTATCTCCCGCGAGGAACTGGCATTTTTTATTTCTCAGTGTTGTATTACCTCCCATCGAGATAATCGAATACAACTGTAATGTCTGCAAATTTATAGAAAACGTGTAGCCCAGATCAAACCACAATTCTCCGTCATTTGAATAGTAATTTGCTGATTGTGAGTGGGCATGAAGATCTGGATACTGGTTGGCCGGGTAGCTCTCAAGTTTTACCACGGTACCTTGATAGAACCAAAATACAAGTGTCTCAGGTGACCAACCGTGTGCTTTTTCAGCGGGGCTCGCGATGGCATTTTCGGCTGGACAGATCAAACCAGTACCGTCGAACTTACCTTTAATATTCGCCGACGCAACATCAGCCATAAAAAAAATAACGATGAGAAGGATTGATTTATATTTTTCAGATGGTTCTATGGAGTTAGTCATTGCAATTATCATATTAGCCGAACATCGGTGAGGCACAGCATACCAGGTTATAACTTTGGTTCAGTTGCAATGATAATTTCCCAACACTCATGATGCGGCTTCACAACATTGATAGTGATCGGCCGTACTTTCTGAGTATGCGTGGTAATTTCCTCCAACCTCGAATAGAGACCAATCAGAGCGTTAATCCCTTGAATCCATCGACCAACCTTGAACTCGACATCAGGAGCCAGACTAGCTTCCTGCTGCTCTAGCCAATATTCCAGCCAGAGAATCTTGGTGATAAAGGCGTTATGTTGGTGCGGTTTGGTTGCAAATCAGTGCTTGTTTAAGGAAATAAGATCCACTATTCAAGTGAAGGCATGTTTGGATTTCCAGTCTTGAGGTAGTGGTACGCCTTTTTATACATCTGCAATACCTCTTCTCTGTCATCTGGCTCCAACTGATCTACAAGAGCCCTGAATGACTCAAAATCGTCGGTCTTCATAAACTCCATCGACCGATGGAAAAGTTCAACATTTTTTGTCTTGAATTTGGCCAACCCAAACCTCGATTCAGTGGTTCAAAAAGCAAGTGTGATTGTCATCATAATATACCGGCATGTGAATCTAGCTGGCGTATCCTACATTACTCCATAACGTAAGATAAATGTGAGAGCCTTTTGTAGACACTCTGATAGTGATTTTAGGGAGAAATCGGTGTAGCGTTGAGTGGTTGTTTCCCAACTTAAAAGGGGCATGTCAAGTATGAAACATTCGGGAAGCTGTCACTGCGGATCTTGGAAATTTGAGACAAATCATGATCCCATGTTTCTTTACCAATGTAATTGTGAATCTTGCAGGAAACTAAATGGTTCTTACTCCTTGGGCGCATGTTACCAAGAAGACGAATTCGTATGTTCTGGTTCTGAAGTTGACTATAACTATCGAGGTGGAAGTGGAGAACTGATGAAGACACGGTTTTGTCCGACGTGTCACGTGAGGTTAACAGTGAGACCGGAGGTGCTCCCCGAACTCGTGTTTATCCCACTAGGTAATTTTTATAACCCAAATCAGTTTCAAAAAATTGATCTTGAGATTTGGACAGACACCAAACTTGATGTCGTCCACGACCAGACTCGTGCTGGACTCAGTGTGGGTGACAGTGGAACAATCGAAAGAATCACTAAATTTCTTGAGGCGTTAAGGTAGGCTACATTCAAACATACGCGATGGGGGCGAGATGATTCTCAATGGGCTTCTCATAAGAGAGAACAAGCGATCGATAATAGTCAGCTGACTAAATTTCTAAGATCATTTGGTTTGAAGACCAAACGAATAAACTGCAGTTCTTCACAACGTGCATGTTCTTGAAGAGGTTGATTTGGTGGGACCGGCCACTTTGGCTAGTAAAGCTCTCGCTAATTACAAAACGCTAGGTTCACTTGGTGCGAGTTGAAAATTTTAGCTGCAACAAAGGTGATGACGGCTCGACAAGAACCGCAAGAGCCAGCAAGAGAACAGCAGTGGTTAGAGGTACATACTGTCTGTGGTAAATTCTTTAATAAACCGGTTAGACATCAGGAGATCGAGAATGCTTTTCAAGTTAGCGTGGACTCACACACCAGAGGCAAGGGATACAACTGTAAAAAAATTTATGGCAACCGGCGGAATGCCGCCAGAAGGTGTTTCAATGTTGTCTAGGTATCATAATTTAGACGGGACAGGCGGGTTTGCTATCCTTGATACCACCGATTCAGCAGCCTTGGCCGATTATGCTCTGGATTGGAACGGTCTCATTAAGATAGAAATTACTGCGATCATGGACGACGAAACCATAAGCTCGGTGCTTCCCAAACATTTTGGCTGAGTTTCACGCAAGGTAGCGTACAATAAGGGTTGTTCGATAATGTCCAAGGCATACGTGTTAGCCAATGTCAGAGTCAACGATCCTGATGGATATAAATCTTCTTATCAAGATCACGTAAGTGCGTTGGTACAAAAATATCTTGGGACGTTTCTGGTTCGAGGCGGTCACAAAACTGATATGGAAAATTCCTTTCTGTACGATCGGTTGATCGTGATTGAGTTTCCATCACGTCAACACGCTGAGGATTGGTATAACGATCCAGGCTATCAGCAGCTCGTAACTAATGCGGCCACTTTTATCGAACGGACTCTTGTGATTATTGATGGGTTTACAGGATAGGTGGTGGTGCAGCTTCAATTTGCTATCGAATATGAAAGCTAGCTAATAACTACCAGAGTAGAGTCTTTTAGAGCGTATCTTGTTTAATGGATACGATAACGCAAAGGGCAGGCTTTATAGCAAATCAGCAAGGCATGAGATTAGATGGAAAAATACCCAAAGTTCATCGGGCCAATAGTAATGACCTTTATGGTGGTTTTTTTGTCACCGGATTTATTACTTGGCTAAATGTTGGCCTCAGTGATGATTTTGTAACGCGATGGGCGCGCGGCTGGCTATTCGGGTGGCCGATTGCTGCCTTAGCTGTTATTACGCTGGCGCCCTTCGGGAGTACAATTACCGATTTTATAATTCGAAAACTGTTTTGATGGGAGAATTTTTCGCTTCGGAACTGTCTACTCGCTTCACCCCATTCATTGTGTCATGTTATTACAGGTTCAATCCTGCATCGCTATAGTAGCAGCTTGCACTGATAAGCTAGCGATATATCTGGAATAGAAGATCATTCAAGGTGTGACGGTATTCAAACTTGATCATCAGACGCCTATGGAAGAAATGAATCTCTTCGTTAAGTCGAATGACCTGATGCTTGGTTTACAACTATTGGCACAACTCGCGCGCACGTGATTTTACCAAGTGTGGGACAAATTGTGGGATATTTCGCAATATCAATTGATTAAATTCAATAATATCAAATATTTAATTAGAATATACGGCGGAACCTCTCTCAGCCATTTTGATAAATATCAATAAAATCAGAATCTCAATAAGTATCTGCATATGCTATTTGTAGCAAACATTTGTATCAATTTTTATAGCTCTACCGAAACCTTCATACCGGGGGCGTCTAAACAGTCTTTAAACGTTTTTGAGTAAGAAAAACCTTGAACAGCAAACTCTAATACCCCATAAAAACAGGGTGAGTAAATCTGGAGAAAACTAATGGAAGAGACGGGACAATTCTTGCTCTGGGTGGGTATAGCGTTATTCCTGGCATTAGCGATTGCAGACACGGGAAGACAACAATAATGTGTGGAGACGTTGATGAAGACGACGTCAACCAAGACGTGGACATGGATGATTTAAAGCAGTCCAAAGTCAAAGTTGTCGAAGACGTCTCCGGGCAGGCAGATGACGGATATTACACGCCGGGAAGTGATCCACAAGAATGAAAAAACCAGACCGTGTAGCAAATAATAAGTTCACCATGCCGTATGGTGACAGTGTCAGTGCCCCCGCAATTACTGAAGTCGATACCACTGGATATCGTGAAATCAAATCGAAAGAAGCGTCGGCAAAACTGCGTGGTCGTTACAAGGAATTACAAGAAGAGTTTCGGCAGTTGGTTGCTACATCCGAGGACACGCAACGGATGTACGATGCGTCAGTGAGTTTTGTCCCAATTATTGGTCAGGTTTATCATCTCTATCGGCGAGAAAATGGTGATGAATGGATAGGTATGATCGCACCTGACGATTTTGAAAGGTATTACCACGAATACCTTGGGAGTTATCGTCTAGCAACAGACTCGGTGTGGGAAAGAATCTAAATAATAACATTCCCATGGATCTGGATGGCATCGTTACTGCTCAATAATAATCAATGCTTCCTCCCTCCGTCTCTACCACTTCAATAAATCTTAAAATAATGAATGCGTTATGAGATTCCTGTTCGCGTCATTTGTAGCAGAAATTTGCATCAAATTTTTATAACCCTACCGAACCCTTCATACCGGGGGCGTCTAAACAATCTTCAAAGTATTTGTAGTATCAGCCCAGATGTGCAAAAGAGTGATTTTTTAGAGAACGAAGCGGGTTATCAGATCAATCAAATTAAAAATGGATGCTGACTCTTCCGGAAAGTTTATGGCTATCAAATTACCGCCTACGGTGATGGACAAAAAACAAACCGAATAAACTAAATTACAAACAATAGAAAATGACTCAGAGTAAGTTAATTTTCCAGCCAGTTTGCGCGTAATCGTCAAATCGTCGGATTCAATTACGTTCATGGACTTTAGCTTGTAATTGATCCAAATCCGCAACAGATAGAGTCCCGGAAAAATTGCGAGCGCCGAAAACCAGAGGTAGGCCGGAGCATAGTTCAAGAAGAGTTCATGAGAGACACTTCCTACGATGAGTCCAAGAACTATAGCTACACCTATCGGTTTAGATGCAACCTTCTCCTCTGGTATGTCGTCCATTTGTGTCTCCTATTCTACAGTACTCTGCGAACCCTAAATTGATCATTCGTTTTGTTCTGTAAACCGCCTTAGCGCCGCATTGCCAGCACCTAAAGTATAAGTAACGCCTACCCAGATTTCCAAAAGGGTGATTTTAGGAAGAGGTCTTGGCAGACTGCTTCCATGACTGAACAGAGCATCAAAGCTAAACAAGCCCTGATTCAACAACTTCGTGAAGTTGCTGAAAAGGAAACTGGTTGGCTTGAAAAGAATCGTCTTCTTTACACTGAAAAGAGGTCACGACTCGATAGCTTGATCGAGCTTCGTAGTGCTAGTGGTGGTGAAATCACTCCGGAAGAACAAAAGCTCAGTAAGCACGTTGCCTTATATGAATCTAGACGGTCTGGAATGTGGGATTTGGCGAAAGAGATAAACCAGGAAGAGCAGAGTCTCAAAGAGTTGAGATCTAAACCGCAATGAGCTTACACGGTCACAAGTGTAAGGTGCGAACGAACGAACACAATACAATTCGCTTAACAGACGGCCCAACACAATCGAAGGGCTGATGTATCAGTTGAAGGCGACACGGCTGAAGAAGCGACAACTGCTGAACGATGTGTTAGTCGCCTTGATGAACGACAAGCTGATCTTCTGTACGCGTTGACTACTAACGGTACTGTGTTGTTTGACATTCGGAATAATTTTTTGGTAGCTTCAACGGTAATCAGGCTAGATGGGCTACACCATATCCTGCGGTCTAATAAACGACGAGGTGTAAGTGAAACGTTTTATTGCGACTCATACGTTCCACTCTGAGGAGGCAAGAGCTGGATACTATAAGGCCATCAGCGAAATGCCGGACGGGACCTATCTCACGACTCCAAACGCCATATGTCTGCAAGTCTTTAATTCGGATTCCGACTTTTTTTTCTGTCACTGGGTTGCCCGATCGGAGCAAGATATTCAAACAACCCTTGATGATATTGGAATGGATAAGTTTTTTATTACTATGGCAACGGAAATTAAAGGTGTCATCGATAACAAGGATGAGCCAGCCCGAGAATACATGAAGTTTGAGTGAATAAAGGTTTGCGGATTTGCTGAGTCTTGATATACGTCAATTGCCCTAATGAACGACAAGCTGATCTTCTATGCACGCGTTGCCAACAGATCAGTGTTCATGACCTACGATCGAATTTTAGTAATGCACTAATGTTCCCGTTAAGGGAATTGTGTGTTTGTCTTCGTCGTTGTACTGCAAAAGTAAGTGTCGCTGGGTATCTAACCATTCAACCCCTCTTGCTATATCCTCGGCAATCTCTTCCTCTGCGCGGATGGCTATCGCAACTACTTCGTCAGGAGTTGTCATAATATAGCGCAATACTTCTTCTTCACTTCTTTCTTTAATGTTGTTGAGAAATTCGTCAAAACACTCGGGCTTTGGCTTAAATCTAATTATTGAAACTTTCATACAACCTTCTTCTCATAGCTTTTGCACGGTGTGTATAACGCACCTTATCCGTCATGATCTACTGATTTTTCACTAAATCAATGTATATCCAGATAACGTACAGTTAGTTTGCTTTTTTAGACGATTCATTCCAAAGATATTGCTGATACTCTTCTACTTCGTCTTTCCAATAATTAGACTCACCACAGACATATCGCTCCGTGTCGACGAAACTATTACGGCAGTTTTTTATGATCAATTCCTCACCATCGAAAATGATGATCCTAGGTGCGTTTTCAGGGTCAATGCCATCCGCAATACCGACGTTTTTGTCATAGTAAATATTCCTCACAAGTGCGGCGTCAAAGGAACCGATGCCCTCTATTTTTAACCACCCTTCCATCCCATCGATTTTAAATCGCGTTACCGTCTTCAGGTCTTCTATGATTTCTCCAAGCACATCTCGATAAGTATCTGGATTTGGCGAGTCTTCCAATATTTTTTTTAACGAATTCAAGCGCTCATTTACGCAAGAGAAAATATCGACAGTGAGTTTTTCTGCACCCCAAAAGGGTACATAGATCCTATCGAAATCTATGGGTGGCGTATGGCAAGTAAGCAGGGTGCAATCACGGTCAAAACTGCCTTTGTGTACTTGTCCATGCTTAAACTCCTCGCTCCTTATTCAGAGCGAATTTCATATGATCTAAAAATTGGATCTGCAGATACAAGAGGAGCTATGGCATCAAGCATTCCGGTGCTTACTCTCCATTCTAAATAAGCCTCTTGATGTGCTTTTGATTCCCATTCTTCTACAAGCAAAATTGAAGATCCATCCTGTTCAGCGTAAGTTTCAACTGAGATACACCCATCAAAAGCTCGTGTGTCTGGTGATGCCTCTGCCAGACTTGCCAACATGTCGTCTTGCTTACCGTCTTGTAAAGGAAACTCGACTGTAATCCTGATACTCATATTTATTCTCCTAGCTTTGGTACAACACATATAACGCATCTTATCCGTAGTGATCTGCCGTTGTGGTAGCAATGATGCGGTTTCTCCGGCGTCACCGGAAAAGCATTGGTCTGTCTTTAACTGACAGAACTTTGGTGTGACGAAAGGAAAAACCGTATGTCACAAAACACTTATCGCAAGACACGTTATATGGACATCCGTAAGAACGGACGGCAGTTTGAAGCTGTGCTTGCTACTGAAACCAAAGTCGATCGAGGCGACTATGTGGAAGTGCTTTCAATCACTCGTTATTGTTTGTCATCAGTGCAAGAGATTTCCAATGACTAACAAGGGGATATTGATCCTCTGCGAACTGTGCTTGATTGTCTGTGGAGCCTTGGTGACTGTGCAGAGTGCTTAGTAAAAATGTATGAGATATAAGGATACTGCCATCTGCACACGCTAGTGCTGTCGCGTCGACGTTTTTGTTTCCCCATCCGTTGTAATCGATGATGGGATGCTCTTAAAGGTTTAAATTTTTTGCGGTGTTGTCCTGTGTGACTCTTGGAAAATCGTCACTTTGATTGAGTTTTTATGAAGCAATACAATTTCGCTCCGGTATCAGGCCCTCTCCTCCTGGTTATCGGAATTTCAATTTTGGGAGTTTCCGACAGCCTCTTATTGATTGTATGGGAGTCTGCTAGCGTCGGCCAATTCCACTTCATAAGATCAATCTTTATCTTGTGTGGAATTCTTTTAGTGTCAAGAGTATGGGGATTGTCTCTCATTCCCCGGCAATGGACTCTAATGGTTGTACGCACCTTTTTTATGGTTTCTGCAATTTTGCTCTATTTTACCGCTATGCCACTGATCCCAATAGCAGAGGCGGGTGCTGGTTTATTCACCTCGCCCATCTTTGTGTTGCTATTTTCGGCAATCTTTCTGAAAGAACCCATTCGGCCACCACAATTTCTCATGGTAGGGGTAGGAATGCTCGGCGTGGTGCTAATTCTCTTGCCGAATCTGGGGCAATTAACAATCTTTCATTTATTCCCAGTGGGGGCTGGCGCGATGTACGCTATTGCTTCGATGCTGACATTTAGACACTTGAGTGGCGAGAGTCCACTGGCAATCCTTATGTGCTTTATGGTCGGCATCGGTATTATTGGAGGAATAATGACCACGATGTTCTCACTGTTCCCCGTGACTCCAGAGTTAGTCAGTGAAGCTCGATTCTTGTTTAGTCCCTGGACGCACGTTTCGAAAGATTACTTTTTATGGGTGGGGATCATTGCGGCGCTTTCCCTATTGGCCTTAGTTTGCATCACCCGAGCCTATCAAACGACAAAGACCAGTCAGGTGGCGATCTATGAATATGCGTATCTGGCCTCAGTTGGTATTTCAAGTTATTTGATCTGGGATGTGTTGCCTAGCTTATTAGGGGTAGTGGGGATCCTATTAATTATTGTCACTGGATTGTTAATCAATCTGAATCGCAGCAGTGCCGATATCAAGCAATAATGAAGTATCGGGCCCATGCAACCTGTGCGTGATTGTCTTTGACGCTAATTTTTTCATGAATTAGGAGTCACGTCAGGTGTTTGAACGCAACGAAATCGGGTGATATGCGGGTTGGATGAGGAAATCGGGCTTGATTATTGTTGTTGTGAGCCTAATCTCCTTATTGCAATGCAGAAAATGGAAAGAATGTTTATGCACCACCGAGCCCCGGAAACTATTTCAGATCACGTTGCCTTGGGTATCACACTCACGCTTCGTTTCTTTGCTGATACTTGTTTTGCGAAGCGCTATGGTCATCGTGCTGTCGTTCTTGAGACAGTTGCAGGCGTACCCGGTATGGTCGCTGGCATGTGGCAACATCTTAGAAGTCTTAGAGGCATGAAGCATGACTCGCGAGGGTGGATTAAGACCCTGCTTGCAGAAGCTGAGAACGAGCGGATGCATCTCATGATATTTATCGAAATAGCCAAACCCAATTGGTTTGAGCGTTATGCAATACTGTTCGCTCAGGCAATTTTCTGGAACTTCTATTTTTTGTTGTATGTATTCTTTCCGAAAATAGCTCATCGAATGGTCGGTTATTTTGAAGAACAGGCCGTCATCAGCTATACCCAATATCTGGAACAAGTCGAAGCAGGAGAAGCTGAAAATATCCAAGCTCCGGCCATAGCAATCGAGTACTACGGACTTCGAGCCGATGCAACCTTGAAAGATGTGATCTTGAGTGTTCGAGCTGATGAGGAGGAGCATCGAGATGAAAATCATGGGATGGCGGATTTATTGATTAAAAACTCGGGAGAGCCTTTAGATAGCCGATAAGGCCAGTGCCAGTTATTGGTGCCTTGAGGGGCAGTTCTGCCAAGCAGAGCGAAATGTCTGTCATTCTGCAAGGCGTGCCTTTTTTATTTCGATTAATTGTTTGCTCTATTCTATGGGCAAACAATAACTGCGAGACCCGCTATGACAATAACAAAACAGCTGATTTTCGCTCTTTGCGCTTCGATATCACTAGTTGCTGGGGCCCAAGGGTTAGTGCTTAGTTGCTCCGCAAAAGCGGTTTATGGGCGTTCAAATGATCTTTCTGTATACGAGAGAGAAGGACACAGCCCATCTATCGTCATTGATCTGACGGCGCAAACTATTGCCTATGAATACAGTCGTGACGGACAAAGCTTTCAGTTCATCTACGACATCCAAGAAAACGTTGATGGCGTACTTTGGGCTGTCGAACCCAGTGAAACGGGCCGGAAGAATCATCTATCTCTCGATATGAATAGCCTGAAGTTCTCAACGAGTCACTTAAATGGCGGATTCAATACGCTCAAATTTGGGTCCTGTAGTAAGACTATTTAGATCCTGGGTTTGCGTTTTACATAAGGTGTTCAGATGTTGGGCTACCGAATTCTCGATGGTCTCTGGTATCTTGCCATTTTGATATTGCTCTGGTTATTTGGGCTCATTTTTCTTCCTCTTTTTATCGCTCCGCGATGGCTCAGGATGATGTGCTTCTTAGTACTTGCATTTGTCGCTTTCGGGTCTCTTATTAAGCGTTTGATAGCCGTCATTTGAGATACTTATTCCCGTAATAATCAGATGGTGTAATTAATTGGTTGAAATTTGAAAGAAGTAACTTCAATGGATCATTTAGAATATTTGAACCGTTTCGCAGACAGACGGATTGTTGATCTTGCGGGAGTGACGACGCTTTTAAGTCTCACTAGGCGCTGGATTTGGTTAACTTTTGGGATTTGCTCAATGAGTGTTTCAGCCGAAACACGAATTGGTGTCGGGTCTTGTTTCGATCAAGCAAAAAGCCCAGCAATCTGGGAACAGATCGCCTCAGAGGACTTGGACGGATTTTTATTTTTAGGCGACAACGTTTATGCATCCCGCCATTTCAGCGAAGTCAATCTCAAAGCCGCATATGAACGGGCGAGTTCGGTCATTCCATGGCATCAGTTGGGGTTTGTTCATGCCACTTGGGACGACCATGATTTTGGTCAAAACGATGGTGGTTCAGATTTTATGGGTCAATCGATCAGCCGGCGCTTATTTTGGCAGTTTTTTGGCCCACATATGGATGTTCAACAAGCTTCACCGTATGGAGTTTATCACAGTGCGATTAGAGAAATTGAAGGGCATCAGATTCAATTCATCGCTTTAGATACACGCTCGTTTCGAGGACAACTGAAGCCGACACTTCTCAGGAATACGCCAGGTGCTGAGCGCTACGTTCCTAACTTTGATCTCAGTCAGTCGATGCTGGGCGAGGAACAGTGGACATGGCTTGAAGATGCACTCAAAAGGCCAGCTGATATCCGAATCCTAATGAGCTCAATTCAAATTTTAGCCGAGGGACATGGTTGGGAGCGATGGGGTAACTTACCGCACGAGCGGGATAGGTTATTAGAAATGCTGCGTCTTCGCTTGCCTAGTGATCTGTTGCTGGTCTCAGGTGACCGTCATGTCGGCGGGGCATATGAGCTTGTATTTGAGGGTGAGCGCTTCATTGAGATCACTTCTAGTGGTCTCAACATGGCTTGGTCCCGCGCTACTGAGTATCTGCCTAATCAGATTGGTGATCCGATCCGCGAAAATCACTATGCGGTAATTTCAATAACTAAGGACGGTCTTGACAAGGTGGTCTGGCATGGCCGCCGGGGGGATCCCCTTGCCTTTGTCAACGTTGGGCGTCAGGAAAATCGATTTTTTGATGACTATTGAATTATTCTAGCCGTTTTTCTCTCTAGCACGGTCATATGGTGCGTTTTTATTTATGCTTCTTCGAAAAATGAAACAGCTCGGAACCGTGTGATTTTTCGCTACTCAAGCTAGTTAAACTTATGATCTGGCAGTTTCCTCTGAAATGTTCAAGTTTCCACAACGACGTATGTACCACCTCCCGCTCAAAAACATAAATGGTTTGATTTCCTTTCGTTAGCCCTAAAGATGATGCGAATTGGAGGATAGTCATTAGTTTGAACAGACAAAAATTTGTTGCTTGATGTCGACATCCCGTAAGCTTTCAGTGTCAACTATCTACAACGATTCATTTGCACCAAATTGATCCATTTCAGTGTACTCTTTCACTTATTCGGTATCTGGTGGCGCGCTACCTGGTCTGTGAACATCCCATAAAGCCCTGGCGTGACAAAGTCTCCGTGGTAAGCTACGCCAGTAAATCAGTTGACAAGTAAAGCGGGCAACTGGCTTGATTCAATGCAGAACTTAATTATTTCGACTGATCTAGATGGATCTCTCCTAGACCATCAAACTTACAGCGCCGAACCGGCAAATGCTCTCCTTGAAAAGTTAGAACAGCTAGAAATTCCCGTGGTTTTTAATACCAGTAAAACGTTTGCCGAAGTCTTGGAGATCAGGGCGGAGCTTAACAACAACCATCCGTTTATATGTGAGAACGGTTCTGTCATATTTATTCCTGTAAACCATCCGCTTGCTTATAAAGCGCCAAATATCTGCTCAGAGAACGAGAAATATCGGTTCCATGTATTGGGTACCTACCGATCAGATTTGATCAAGACCCTTGGTCTTTACAAAAACAATTATAAATTTAAAGGCTTTTCAGATATGAGTATTGATGAGCTGATGAACTTAACGGGTTTGTCGGCTATGAAAGCCGTGTCGGCGACAAACCGTACATTTTCGGAGCCGTTTATCTGGCTCGATCATGGATCCTCGATTGATGAATTCAGACACGAGATGGAGAGGCATTCCATTAGACTGGTTCGCGGGGGGCGATTTATCCATGTCATCGGATCGACGGACAAGGGTGAGGCACAAACCTGGCTGAAAAATGGGTATGAAGGCTTTTATAACCAAAGATTTGAGGTGATGGCTTTAGGCGATGCCGAAAATGATCTCGATATGATCTTGGAATCAGATCACCCAGCTCAGGTCCGGTCTCTATATCATGACTTTCCATCATTGCCGGAAAACAATAACGTCTATCGTACTATAGGTGTTGGCCCAACCGGATGGCATGAGGCTGTAATGAGACAGCTCATGAAGATGGATCTTTTAGGGGGTTAAGAGATGGGTGATTTTTATCAAAACGGAATTATCACGACGCTACATAATCTTTCTACTCGCTCACTTCGAGAGGTGGAAGCTGATTTGGGTAGGTTTGCGCTGAGTCGTCCTATGGGTTTAATACTTCCGTGTCTTTACTCTGAGCTAAAAACAGAAGCGATGCCGAATATTTTAGAGGAGCTCAAAAAAGTAAAATATCTGAAGCAAATTATAGTCGGTCTGGATCGTGCGACAGAGAGTGAATATCGGAAAGCGATCCAATTCTTTTCTGACCTCCCGGTCAAACCAAAAATTCTTTGGAACGATGGCCCAAGGCTAAGATCGATTGATCGTCAGCTAGGTGAACTTAATCTGTCACCACAGGACCAAGGGAAGGGCCGAAATGTTTGGTTTTGTATGGGTTTTGCGTTGGCAACTCGAGAGGCAGAAGCAATTGCCATGCATGATTGCGATATTTTAACTTACGAACGAGGGTTATTAGCTCGGCTTATTTATCCAGTAGCAAATCCTAACTTTAATTACCAATTCTGTAAGGGATATTATGCGAGGGTCGCTAACGGGAAAATAAACGGTCGTGTTAGCCGTTTGTTGGTCACACCCTTACTCCGCGCACTAAAAAAAGTTTGTGGCCCGTTAGATTTCATTGAGTATCTTGACAGCTATCGGTATCCACTTGCAGGCGAATTCTCGTTTAGGAATGACGTGATGAATGACATACGTATCCCGTCGGATTGGGGCCTTGAAATTGGAGTTCTTAGCGAGATGACTCGAAACTACTCCACGAAACGTCTTTGCCAGGTCGATATTGCTGATCTTTACGACCATAAGCATCAGGAGCTGTCAGCTGACGATAGCGCCGGTCTTTCAAAAATGTCGATCGATATTACGAAAGCAATCTTTCGTAAATTAGCTACAAACGGGGTGGTATTCAATAAAGAATCGTTCAGGACCGTAAAAGCAACCTACTTTAGAATTGCTCTCGACTTTGTGGAGACTTACCGACATGACGCCGAGATTAACGGTCTGACACTTGATATTGATAACGAGGAGCGCGCGGTGGAATTGTTTGCAAAGAATATAATGAAGGCAGGTGAGAGCTTCCTAGACAATCCCATGGAGACACCATTCATACCAAGTTGGAATCGGGTGAATAGCGCAATACCCGAGCTTCAATACCAGTTGAAACAGGCGGTTCAGGAAGATATGGAAGAGTTCAGTTAATCTTTTTATGCGAACCGCAAACCTCCATCTTCAAATCACAGATTTACTAGAGAAAATCTATCCTGAAATAGATTGCCGCCACCTAGCAAGTCAATGCCTCCAAAAAATGGAATTGTGCGGGACAGAATTGGTAGCAGATCCCCATCGGAATAATTGGAGTGAGTCGGATGTAGTATTAATAACTTATGCTGATTCAATTCGGGGTAGAGGTGATAGCTATATTTCAACGCTACATAATTTTTTGACTGAGAAACTCAGAAACATAGTCTCTACGGTCCATGTTTTACCGTTCTTTCCTTACAGCTCTGATGACGGTTTTAGTGTTATGGATTACACGACTGTCAATCCATCTTTAGGTTCTTGGTCAGATATCAATAAATTAGCAGAAGACTTTACCGTCATGAGTGATCTCGTCATCAATCATTGCTCATCTCGGAGCCTGTGGTTCGAGAACTACAAAAATGGACTAGATCCGGGCAGTGGCTTCTTTATCGAGCAAAATCCTAATGTAGACCTCTCGTTTGTTACTCGGCCGAGGACCTCGCCTTTACTGAAGAAGGTGAGAACAAGCAGAGGCGATAAATACGTTTGGTGCACTTTTGGGCATGATCAGATCGATCTTAATTTTTCTAATCCGGCGGTCTTGTTAGAGTTCATTTCTATTGTCAGGACATATATTGAGCAAGGGATTCGATGGTTCCGACTGGATGCTGTTGGCTTCCTATGGAAGCAGGAAGGGACTACCTGTCTTAACCTTCCTCAAACGCATGAGATAATTCGGGTGCTTCGATTATTGATAGAGCATAAAGCACCGTCTGCCGTGATAATTACTGAAACTAACGTGCCAAACCTAGAAAATCTGAGCTATTTCGGTAATGCGAATGAAGCACACATGATCTACAACTTCTCGTTACCGCCACTGCTTTTATTCGCCCTAGTCTCTGGGGATTGCTCTCATTTGACACGGTGGTTGATGTCCATGCCACCTGCTCAGCACGGAACAACCTACCTAAATTTTTTCGCTTCCCACGACGGGATCGGACTCAGACCAGCAGAAGGATTGTTGGATGCGAATGAATTGACTTTGATGATCTCAACTATGGAAAGCTATGGAGGAAAAGTCAGTCTCCGAACTGCTGCTGATGGATCGCTAAAGCCATATGAAATTAATATAAGTCTCTGGGACGCGATGAGTGGAACTCTCGGTAAAGAGGCCGACGAATGGCAGTTCGAGCGTTTTATGTGTGGGTTAGCTATCACGGTTGCACTAGAGGGAGTACCGGCACTATATATCCATTCGTTGCTTGCAACTGAGAATGATATTGACAAAATTGACCGTACAGGAAATTTTCGTTCGATCAATAGACACATATGGGATGAGGACGAACTGGTTACGAAACTCTCCCGCGATACCCACCATCAGAAAGTGTTTGGTGCGGTTAAAAGACTCATCTCGATAAGACGTAGTCAGAAAAGCTTCCACCCAAACGCGACCATGTTCACATTGCACATGGGACCGAGGTTATTTTCCTTTTGGCGTCAGAGCATTGACCGGACTCAAAATATTTTCGCGATTCATAACGTGTCTGATCAGATACAAACCTTTAGTCTAACCGACTTAAATTTAGTGTTAACTGATCAATGGAAAGATTTAATATCTGGTATTACATTTGATGACACAACTAGTCAAATCACACTCCAGCCCTATCAATATTTGTGGCTAGCTAACCGACAATAAAAAAAGCGTGTTTTCGGTTGCTGATGGCAAATAAGATTTCTTTCGAAGGGCATCTTATGTACTTTAAGGTTTATGAGAAAACTCTACGTCGCCGTCGATGTTATTGAAGCGCAATTGTTGAACTCATTACTCAAATCGAAAGGGATTTCCTCGTTGATAAAAAACGAGGTGCTCCAATCAGGTATTGGAGAATTACCCTTTGTCGAAATGTGGCCTGAGGTGTGGATTATTGAGCAAAATGATTGGTTTTTTGCGAACCGGGTTCTAGAGTCATTTAAACCTCTGGACACACTAGAGGACTGGATGTGCACGCATTGTTTGGTGGCGAATCCCGGGACTTTTGAAACCTGTTGGTCTTGTCGTGCACAGAGAATTTTCGATCATGACAGTAAAGGAGGTGATCTCTGATGATTTTAAAGCGACGGAAATTCCTTTCACATCTGACAGGTCTTGCTTTGTATTCAGTGGCTCAAGCGGTGCATGCACGGGTGACGCCACCTCAAAGTTTGGGGCCGTTTTATCCGTTGAAAATTCCACTCGATAGCAACGCGGATCTGACGTTTGTCGAAGGAAGCGATGGAGCAGCGACAGGTGAAGTGACCAATCTCTTCGGACGGGTCGTGGATTCTAATGGCGTCGTCATACCTGATGCTCAGATTGAAATTTGGCAATGTGATGCCTTTGGTGCTTATCACCACCCGCATGCAGGCGGTGGAATCGATCCATTCTTCCAGGGGTACGGAGCAACCGTTTCAGATGCTCAGGGTCGATACCGGTTTAGAACCATTAAGCCTGTTACATACCCAGGTCGAGCGCCTCATATACACATGAAAATAACTGCTGGAGCACGAGAATTAGTCACGCAAATCTATGTCCACGGCGAGCCCGCGAATGACCAAGACTTTCTGTTAGGTGCGATCAAGAATTCAGAAGCAAGGAATTCACTTATCATTCGGTTCGAGCAGAATCCATCAGGAGCATCAAATGAGTTGGATGCCGTATTCAATCCGGTGTTGACGGCTTAATCGGCGTGTCGATGATCAAACAATGAATCACTGGTTCGTTTTCGCCTGCGCGTTACTTGCGATCAAGGCGATTTGTTTTGGGCTATTTTTACAAATCGCGATGTCTTAGTTCATTGGCACTGAAAGCGTTGCTCGCCATCTGATCGTCGAATTCTGATCCCAACTTAGTTTGGAGAGTCGGGTGATTCGGAGTCCGCGCTTGAGTTCCGCGAGTCAGCAGTTGATGCTTGATGTGATCATGGCTCTGGTGATCTTAGGATGGGCTGGCATTTGTTTAATTCATGCGAGGAGAGATTGCGTGAGTACCATTGGAACACCATTCACGACGACCGCCAAACGCGCACTGTTATGTGGTTCAGGCGAGCTTGGGAAAGAGGTCGTGATCGAGCTTCAACGCTTGGGAGTCGAGGTGATCGCGCTTGACTCCTACGCTAACGCTCCTGCGATGCAGGTGGCAGATCGTAGTCACGTGCTCAACATGCTTGATCCCATCGCATTGCGTGCTGTGATTGAATCTGAGCAACCACATTTGATCATTCCTGAAATTGAAGCCATTGCAACTGACACCTTGGTGGAGCTTGAGAACGAGGGGTATCGAGTGATTCCGACGGCACGAGCAACTCAATTGACGATGAACCGTAAAGGGATTCGTGAATTGGCTGCGAAAGAGCTGGGATTGAAGACATCGAACTATTGGTTTGCTGATAGCGACGAGGCTTATCACCAGGCGATTGAAGTCGTCGGGATCCCCTTTGTGGTGAAGCCGATCATGAGTAGTTCTGGTAAAGGGCAGAGTATCGTTCGTGACATCAAGGATGTGCAGCCTGCGTGGGACCATGCGCAAAGTGGGGGTCGAACCAGAGATGTGAGTGAAGTGATTGTTGAATCACTGATCGATTTTGACTACGAAATCACCTTGCTGACGATTCGTCACAAAGATGGGGTGTCATTTTGCGATCCGATTGGTCATTTTCAGGAATCTGGTGATTATCAGCAGAGTTGGCAGCCACATCCCATGTCGCAGATGACGCTTCAGGCGGCCCAGGAGATCGCTGACAAAGTGACTGCCGCTTTGTGCGGCGAACATGGTCGAGGGCTCTTTGGTGTTGAATTGTTCATCAAGGGTGAGGAAGTCTTTTTTAATGAGGTTTCACCACGGCCTCACGATACCGGTCTCGTCACCTTGATCTCCCAAGATCTCTCACAATTCGCATTGCATGTTCGAGCGATCCTTGAGCTGCCGATTCCGAATATTACTCAG
The DNA here is from genome assembly GCA_902528165.1 of uncultured Litorivicinus sp. Taxonomy (GTDB): domain Bacteria; phylum Pseudomonadota; class Gammaproteobacteria; order Pseudomonadales; family Litorivicinaceae; genus HIMB30. Next base: position 13,694 of record CABZRL010000009.1, on the reverse strand, counting down.
CACGGATTTAGCGCATCGGCAGTAATTCTTCCGCGTGGAGAGTCCGAAAAGACCGAATTTTCTCATCTTGATTACGCCTTAGCGGCTCCCGATACACAGATTCGGCTGTTTGGAAAGCCGGTGATTCGGGGAAAACGGCGAATGGGTGTTGCGCTTGCTCGCGGTTCGAGTGTTGAAGAGGCCCTCGATAAAGCGGTGTCTGCTGCGAATGCCGTGCTCGTCAAATTCTGATGTTGGCGGATTCGGTCTTTTGCGTCGTTAACGATCGGGCGGTGCGCACAGATGATTCAGGCGAGGGTGGTCAAAATCATGATCTGATCGAACGAAATATGCCCTAAAAGTCACTTGATGGGTATTGATGAGAGCAAAAAACGCCGGCATCGGTTTTTCGGTCGTCTCGTTATGCTTTCTGGTGTTTTTTCGTCAACTCACGCATCTCATCACCGAGTTTCATCAGAGCGCGAATTTTCTTTTCGTCTGCTTCGTCTGAGGGATTCAGGCTTTTTTCAAGATCTGTTCGATTCCAGGCGGACTGGTAGCGACCTATCCGCGTCATTTTTATCTCGTTCATCCATTTGTCCTAAATAATGCTTCGCGCTGAAAGCTCTTTCTTTCTAATTCGGTGTCACCTTGCATTTTTCAAGAAAAGCATGCACCTTATCAGCGAGTCTGAGATCGTCGAGATTTCAGCAGGGACGCTTTTTGAACAGTGATTGTTCGCTCCTCGATGGTCTCCAACAACAATAATAGTCGGAGACACCCATGATACCTCCTAGCTTTGAATACCATCGCCCCTCAACAGTTGATGAGGCAATTGGATTATTATCGAGTCTTGGTCCGGAAGCAAAAGTTTTGGCCGGCGGCCATAGTCTGCTGCCAATGATGAAATTGCGATTTGCTCAACCAGAGCATCTCGTGGATATCAATCGCATTCCCGAGTTGAAGGGTGTTCGCGTGATTGGTGATGACATCGTGATCGGAGCAATGACATCAGAGAATGCGATCATCGCTGATCCAGTGCTAAATGAGAAAGTTCCTTTGTTGCCTGAGGCCGCTAGATTAATCGCCGATCCAATCGTTAGAAATCGTGGAACAATCGGGGGTGATATTGCACATGGTGATCCTGCCAATGATCATCCGGCGATCGCACTTGCGTGTGATGCCGTGATGACTATTGCCGGACCGGAAGGTATTCGCCAAGTCTCCGCCTCTGACTTCTTCCTTGGAACGTACTGGACTGCTCTTGAGGAAAACGACATTTTGACAGCGATAACAATGAAGGCTTTCCCAACAGGTGCTGGGTACTCATATAAAAAACTGAAAAGAAAAATTGGTGATTGGGCGACAGCGGCTTGCGCGGTAGTCGTGAGTCTATCTGGAGGCAACATAGACCACGTTAGAATCACCCTGACAAACCTTGGATCTACAGCACTTCGTGCACACGACGCTGAAGAGGTGTTGTTAGGCCAAACAGCGACAACTGACTTAATCAAACGGGCAGCTGATAGAGCGATGGCAATCTGCGACCCCGCAGAAGATCTGCGCGGTGATCCAGAATATAAGACCGCGATGGCAGGTCAAATGGTTCAACGCGCCATTTCAGAAGCTCTTTCTCGAGCGAATTAATCGGACAGGATCACAATTATGGCAAAGCAAATAGTAAAAATGGTGTTGAACGGGCAAGAAGTTGAGCGGTTGGTAGATTCCCGAACCCTTCTTGTGCACTTTTTGAGAGAGCAAATGAACTTAACGGGAGCCCATATTGGTTGTGAGACTAGTCAATGCGGAGCCTGCACTGTTGATATTGATGGTGAGAGTGTAAAAGCATGCACTCATCTTGCTGTCCAGTGTGATGGCTCTGATGTGAAAACAGTTGAAGGTCTCGCCGAAAATGGTGCGCTTCACGCCGTTCAGGAAGCTTTTTATGAAGAGCATGGCCTGCAGTGTGGGTATTGTACTCCGGGGATGTTGATGCGGTCCTACCGTTTCCTACAAGAGAATCCATCTCCTTCCGAGGTGGAGATCCGTGAAGGACTCAGCGGTAACCTTTGCCGGTGTACGGGATATCAGAATATTGTCAAGGCAGTAAAATCTGCGGCCGTGAAGCTTCGAAACACAGAAACGACAGAAGCTTGACCAGGAGAAGAAGAAATGAATGCACCAGTAAAAACACCTGAAGAGCGTAAAGCTGATCTTCAAGGAATGGGTGACTCGCGTCTCCGCAAGGAAGATGCGCGTTTCATTCAAGGGAAAGGCCAATATTGTGACGACATCAAGCTTCCAGGCATGTTGCATATGGATATTGTTCGTTCGCCTGTCGCGCACGGGCGCATCAAGCGGATCAATAAAGATGAAGCCTTGGCTATTCCGGGCGTCCATGCAGTTTTAACGGCTGATGATCTTAAGCCTCTGAATCTTCATTGGATGCCTACTCTTGCAGGCGATGTGGCCGCTGTTTTGGCAGATGAGAAAGTTCATTTTCAGATGCAGGAAGTGGCGATTGTGATCGCTGATGACCGATACATTGCGGCTGACGCTATTGAGGCGGTTGAAGTCGAATATGAAGAGCTTCCCGTGGTAATTGATCCTTACGCTGCGCTTGAGCCTGACGCCCCAGTGCTTCGTGAAGATCTTCAAGGAAAGACTGAAGGCGCACATGGCCCGCGAGATCATCATAACCACATATTTACGTGGGAGGCGGGGGATAAGACGGCTGCCGATGCTGCATTTGAAAATGCACCAGTGACCGTGTCTCAGCATATGCACTACCCTCGCGTACACCCCTGTCCGCTCGAAACATGCGGTTGTGTGGCAAGTTTCGATCCGATTAAGGGCGAACTGACGACCTGGATGACATCTCAAGCCCCGCATGTGGTGCGGACCGTGGTTTCAATGCTCAGTGGTGTTCCAGAATCAAAGGTCCGGATTATTAGTCCAGATATTGGTGGTGGTTTTGGGAACAAAGTCGGCATCTATCCCGGGTATGTCTGCGCGATCGTCGCATCGATTGTACTTGGACGACCAGTCAAATGGTCCGAGGACCGTATTGAAAATATATCCACGACGGCCTTCGCGCGTGATTATCATATGGATGGCCATCTGGCTGCGACAGAAGATGGTCAGATCATTGGATTGAAGGTGGATGTCGTTGCCGATCATGGTGCCTTTGATGCATGCGCGGACCCAACAAAGTTCCCAGCTGGTCTGTTCCATATCTGTTCGGGAAGTTACGACATTCCTGCAGCGCACTGCAGCGTTAAGGGTGTATACACGAATAAAGCTCCAGGCGGTGTTGCCTACAGATGTTCATTCCGCGTCACGGAGGCTGTATACCTGATTGAACGCATGGTTGATGTGTTGGCCCAAAAACTGAACATGGATAAAGCAGAAATCCGACGGAAGAACTTCATCCGAAAAGAACAGTTTCCGTACACCAGTGCATTTGGATTTGAATATGATTCGGGTGATTATCATACGGGTCTTGAAAAAGTTCTCGATGCCGTTGACTACAAGGCCCTTCGAGCCGAACAGGAGCAAAAGCGGGCTGATCGAAATTGTCCAACATTGATGGGTATTGGTCTTGTCACGTTTACTGAGGTTGTGGGGGCAGGCCCGAGTAAGACTTGCGATATCTTGGGTGTTGGTATGTTTGATTCGTGCGAAATCCGGATACATCCCACTGGAAGCGCAATCGCAAGGATGGGAACGATTACCCAAGGCCAAGGACACCAGACTACCTATGCGCAGATCATCGCTAGTGAGCTTGGGATTCCGAGTGAGGTGATTCAGGTTGAGGAGGGTGATACATCGACAGCTCCTTACGGTCTGGGTACTTATGGATCTCGATCAACTCCAGTTGCTGGTGCTGCGATCGCAATGGCTGCACGGAAAATCCATGCGAAGGCCAAGAAAATCGCTGCACATTTGTTAGAGGTCTCGGAAGCAGATCTTGATTGGGAAGTCGATCGTTTCATGGTCCGAGGTAATGACGAACAGTTCAAGACCATGGCAGATATTGCATTCGCGGCCTATCAGCAACCACCTGAGGGTTTGGAGCCAGGACTTGAGGCTGTTCATTATTATGATCCACCAAACTTTACGTATCCATTTGGTATCTATTTGTGCGTCGTTGATATCGATAAGGGGACAGGTGAATCTTCCATTCGCCGTTTCTATGCGCTTGATGATTGTGGAACCCGAATCAATCCGATGATTATTGACGGACAGATTCATGGTGGTCTGACTGAAGGCTTTGCTGTGGCGATGGGCCAACAAATGCCTTTTGATGAGCAGGGAAATTTATTGGGTAATACGTTGATGGATTACTTCCTGCCAACAGCGGTCGAAACGCCAACCTGGGAAACCGACTATACGGTGACCCCATCTCCGCACCACCCGATTGGTGCAAAAGGTGTAGCAGAATCACCGCATGTCGGCTCGATTCCAACCTTCACTTCTGCTGTTGTTGATGCGTTTGCTCACTTAGGCGTCACGCATATTGATATGCCGCATACGTCATATCGCATTTGGAAAAAACTGAAGGAAGAGGGCGTCCAGCTCTAGGAGAATTGTGTGGAAGTAAAACTGGAGAAACGCTACGAGCTTGGGGTGCCTGCGCAACACGCGTGGGTGATCCTTTCGGATCTCGAGTCAGTAGCGTCCTGTATGCCAGGTGCGAGCCTCGGAGAAAAAACAGGTGACAATGCCTTCAAAGGCTCGGTGAAGGTGAAAGTCGGTCCAGCCACTGCTCAGTTTGGGGGAGAAGTTGAAATCCTCTCGATGGATTCTGCGAATCGTTCACTGGTTCTCAAAGGTAAGGGTGCAGATAAAGGTGGTTCTTCTGCTTCTATGGAACTTGAGGCATCAATTGAGGAGGCTGATGGACAGTCGGTTCTTGTCGGTTTAGCAACGGTTATTGTTAACGGAAAATTTGCGCAGTTCGGTGGGCGGATGATGGTTCAAGTATCTGATGTGATTCTCAAACAGTTTGTCGATAACTTTATCGGAAAAGCTCAGGCGCTCGGAGAGGCTCCTGCCCCCGGAGGAGAGGACTCATCAGATAAGCCAGCAGTTCAGACAACCTCTGAGCCAGCCAATGAGTTAAACGGATTGGCAATTTTTTGGGCTTTGCTCAAGGGTTGGTTGGGCGGTTTATTCGGTAAAAAGTCAGCCGGTTAATCGAACTCAATGGATAATCAACTCCAAGTGGCGCTTCAGTCGATTCGGACTGAGCTACTCAAGTCCGACTATCTCTGCGATGAGCAACTAGCTAGCTCTGTCCATCTGGCGCTTGAGTTGAAGCGACCTTTGCTGCTTGAGGGTGACGCAGGGGTTGGTAAAACAGCACTTGCTCAAGCTTTGGCTGGGATGGTCGGACGTCCCTTAATTCGTTTGCAGTGCTTTGAGGGGCTTGATCATCACGATGCAGTGTATGAATGGAACTACGGCCGCCAGCTGACGGAAATTCGATTGGCGGAAGCGGCGTCGCAACGTGTCGATTCCTCATCAATTTATTCGGAAGAATTTTTGATTCAAAAGCCGATTCTGAAAGCTCTTCAGGAATTAAGTGGTGCCGTTTTACTGATTGATGAGATTGATCGCTCGGATGAGGCGTTTGAGGCGTATCTACTAGAGGCTCTATCGGATTATCAGGTTTCGATACCTGAGCTGGGAACGATTCGCTCCGAAATCATACCTATTGTGATATTAACCAGTAACGGAACACGTGACCTTTCAGACGCACTGCGGCGGCGGTGTTTGTATCATTATATTGAATATCCCGATGTGTCTCGTGAGGCCGACATTCTGCGTCTCAAAGTACCAGATGCGGATCGTCGCTTGATTGAGCAGGCTGCCCAGTTCGTGAATTCTCTTCGTAAAGAAGATCTGGAGAAAAAACCGGGGATCGCTGAATCGATTGACTGGCTCAAAGCTCTGATGCTTTGTGGCTTTCAGTCGATGCCCGACGACCCTCTTCTCATTCGAGGGTCGCTCAGTTGTCTGATAAAAACCGCGAGGGATCGAGTGGATGTCAACGACGATATACTCCAACGACTCCTTGCCTGAGTCATTACTCCCATCTGAGCGAATTACCGAGTTTTGTCGCTACCTTCGTGAAAGCGGAATGGAAACAACGACACACGACGTTGAATTGTTGACGGAAGTTTTGATTCTTGCGGGTGGTGCGGTGTCTGCAAAGAGGGTCGAGTCACTCTGGCGTCCTGTAGTCTGTCGATCGTTGAAAGAGTGGCGCGCCTGGTCTGAGCTCTTTCAATTGTTTTGGTTCCCTCATAAGACCAAGGGTACGGTTAAGGTGACCGGGAGTACTCGTCGCTCACGTCACCTCAGAGAGATGATTGAGAGGTCTCAGTCGATGACAGAATCAGGGCCAGGGAGTGCTCCTATTGTTGGTGACACACCTGCCGTTTCCGATGAGGTGCAAGAGCAAAATCAGCGGCCCAAATCTGCAGGTGGAGCTAGTGCTGTAGATCCTCTTGATCGTGATTTTGAATCGCAATGGATGCCTGCTGACTTGATATTGCTTGAGCGTATTGCACGTTCAGTCAGGACGCAGCTTCTCACTGTGCCAACTCGTCGATGGAGGATGTCAGATCGTGGTCGGACATTGGATCTCCGAAAAACGTCTCAGAGCATGATTCGCCTTGCTGGTGATGGAATGATTCCTCACTGGCAAGCTCATCGCCGAGAGAATCCTCAAATTGTGATGGTGATTGACGTATCGCGTTCAATGGAGTCGTACGCTGCATTCTATCTCCGATTAGCTCGGGCGTTTGCTCGATTGTTACCTGTGAGAGTCTTTGTTTTCCATGTCCGATACGCAGAGATTTCAGAATTTTTGAGACGAGATAATCCACAAATCCAAGAAAAAATAGACGCTGTGACAGCGGGCTTTCAAGGAGGTACGAAGATCGCGAGCTCGCTAAAGAGCATTTGCTTTGATGATAAGGCAGTTAGCCTGAATCGAACGACTCGAGTTTGGGTATTTTCGGATGGTTATGACACTGACGAGCCGACAGCATTGAGAGACGTATTAAAACGTATTCGAGGCCGCGGTGCTGCGATTGAATGGTTCTATCCAAATAAAACAGTGGTTGGGATGAGTCGGTGCGTCAGGTTGGCTCGTGATTTGGTCAAGAATTGGTATAGCGCTGGGAACTTAAGTGAGATTGATTTGTCTTTACGGCAGTTGAGGTAATAAAGATGAGTGTTGAAAAAATGAATTCAGGAAGTCACATAATGAGTTGGGTTGATGCACTCAATCACCACGAGCAATCTCGTGAACCGTACGTGATCGCAACTGTGATCAAGGCGGAGTCACCCTCTTCGGCGAAACCTGGAGACAAGGCAATCATCTCGGAGGATGGAGTGATCAACGGATGGATCGGCGGAGGCTGTGCGCAACCAGTGATCACAAAAGCGGTGACTGATGCATTGGCTAGCGGTCAACCGATGGTTGTCAGGATCAGTCCTTCCACCGGAGAGACAGTTACCGAGAATGGGGTGCGAGATGTTCATATGGCGTGTCATTCGGGTGGGAGTCTCGAGCTCTTGGTCGAGCCACGTTTACATCAAGAGGCTACACTTTTGATTGGCGCGACACCGGTGGCGGAGAAGTTGGAGATGATTGCTCCATTGCTGGGTTTTCCAATTACTCGCTACGAGCCAGGTGACGAGGTTGATGGCTCATTCTCGATCGCGATTGTCGCAACTCAAGGAAAAAAAGATAAAGAGTCATTGAAGCAAGCCCTTGGGAACACTCGCGGCAAAGTTCTCTTTGTGGCCAGTCGTCGTAAAGCAGATAAGTTGAATGACCAATTGCTTGCAGATGGTGTTTTAGCTTCAGACTTAAAGCGGATTTGTGCTCCAGCTGGAGTCGATATTGATGCTGAAACAACTGATGAAATTGTCATCTCGTTATTAGCTGGTTTGGTAAGGGACACACGACAAGCTTCAAGTATCGTCGCTTCGCTTGCCGGAGAAGTCGCCTGATGGCCTGTCTTCTGAAAGGTGGTGGTGGGTTGTACAACCGACTGTCGCTGGGTGCCGTAGTGCTTGCAGCCGGACAGGGCTCACGCCTAGGAAATCGACCAAAATCTTTAATAGAGCTCGCGGGCATTCCACTCATTCGTCGGCAGTTGATTGCATTATCTGGCGCTGGTGTCGATCAATTAGTGGTTGTACTTGGTCACTATGCATCCCAAATCCGGCCTTTTATTGAGGACTTCCCGATTACCGTTGTTGATTTATCCGATTACCCCGAAGCGTCTCAGAAATTATCGGTTCAGCAGGGAGTTTCTGCGTTACAAGGAAAATTTGACGCTGTGCTGGTTGTTCCGAGCGATATGCCATTGCTCGGAACGGCTGATTACACAGACCTTATTGGTGCTTACAAAAAACGACCAGAAGGTGCTCGGATGGTGCGCCCTATGGTGAGTGAAGTACCGGGTAATCCCGTGATTTTTGATTATGCAATTACTGAAGAATCCGAATCTTCTGTTGAGCCGTTATGTCGACACTGGTGGCATAAACATCCGGAGCAGTGTTACGGATGGCAGACAGTGAATGACCGATTCGCGATCGATCTCGATACATTCGAGGACGTCACGGCTGTTGAGGCAAGATTAGGGCGGCAACTGGTGGTACCAGAATCTGTTGAGGTGATCATTGGAAACGCTTGAATTGTGGTCTTCATTAATTGGGATTCATCATTACGCAGATTCAGAGAGGGTTAACCCACTGTTTCAGAGAGTATTTGTGGCCATGCGTGCAACCGACCCGGACTGTGGGTCGAACCCGGCGCCTTTCTATGCCAGTCGTGATGATCTACTGCATCGAGTGAAATTGCAGGAGTGGGATGCATTCCTACAATTTGCAGCATCAGCGGTGAGAGATACCGCGAAGAAAGCGAATCATGGGATCTGGCCACAGGAATCTGTGGATTTGCAGCTAGTGATCAATGGTATTTGGTTCCAGGTCTCAAATGAGGGCGCGCATCATGATATTCACACTCATGGTAATTGCTCTTGGTCGGCTGTTTACATCGTTGATGTTGACCCTCAAGATGAACGATCGAATCATTCTGGGTATGGTGAGTTGAACGGTGTGACCCGGTTCTATAGCCCACTTTTTGAACGTTTAGGTGGCGCTTACATGGACTATGGAAATTCCTATCTGCAAAATGCAACTGTGGATTTTGACCCCATTCCAGGACGGTTAATTGTCTTTCCCTCGTGGCTTCCGCATCAAGCTATGCCTTATCAGGGGGCACGTGACCGCGTCATTATTTCGTTCAACGCCAGTATCCACCGTAGCGGGATGAGCGATTCGACCGCGGGGTTTGCCCACGCGTGAGTGATATCCGCTTATACCGCGATCGAGATCTGCTGACGATTGTAAATCAATGGTCTGATGCTTCCAGCCGCTTTGCAACAGCAACCGTGATCTCCACCTGGGGTTCAGCTCCTCGCGAAGTTGGGGCATTTATGATTATTCATGAAAGTCAGCAATTTTTTGGTTCAGTGTCTGGGGGCTGTGTTGAAAACGCTGTAGTCGAAGCGGCTCTGATATCGATTAACGAGGGTCAGTCTCGATTGATTGAGTTCGGTGTCTCGGACGAGGACGTTTTATCGATAGGTCTGGCGTGTGGAGGACAAATTCAGATTCTGATCGAGCCCTCCACTCAGTTGATCAGTCACTGGGTGACGCATGCACTTGAAACCACAAGGCAACGCTTAACGTCTACCTTTGTGCGAGTACTCAATGGTCTGGGTTCACAGGATCCGATTGAGAGTGCTTACTGGATCGATAGCAGTGATATTGATCATGGGTCCGTGACGCACCTCGATCAGCGGCGATCCTTATTTATTCAATCATTTCGCCCAGAGCGGCGTGTGATTATTATTGGTGGCGTTCATATTGCACAGGCTCTTGTTCAGGGATTGGCTGCGATTGATTTAACTGCGGTGATCGTGGATCCACGTGAGGTCTGGGCGAATTCTGAGCGTTTCCCGGATGTTGAGATTCGAAATCAGTGGCCTGATGATGCTTTGTCAGAACTGGGTATTGATCCTGATACTGCCATTATTGCTCTGACCCATGATCCGAAATTCGACGATCCTGCATTAGCGGTTGCTCTAAAATCGGATGCGTTTTACGTGGGCGCGCTTGGTGGGAGTAAGTCAGCGAAATCTCGACGTGAACGGCTACTACGTTATGGATTAACCGATAGTGAAATCGACCGTTTACATTCGCCCATTGGATTGCCAATTGGGGCGAAAGGACCATCTGAAATCACGGTATCAATTTTAGCGGACGTGATTGCATCCTATCGGAATGTTGTATGCGATTGATCAATGTGTCGGTTAATGACGCCTTGGGCTATCAGGTTGCACATTCACAAATGGGTCACCGGAATCGTCTGCCAAAAGCGTCGATCATTACTCAGGCGGATATTAAAGACTTGATTGAAGCTGGAATTGATACGCTTGATGTGATTGTTCCGGACAACTCAGATATCAGCGAAGAAGTCGTCGCTGATCGCTTGGTTGGGGCGTTGAAATGGATAAACTGTGTAACCAAGCGGGCCAATGGCGGACGGTTTAATATTTATGCGAGCTGTGACGGTTTATTATGTTTCGATCGGGCAATGGTCGACGGATTTAACGCGATCTGTGAGGACGTTACCCTCGCTACGCTTTTGCCCCAGACACCAGTAAAACGCGGAGATCATATCGCGACTTTAAAAATTATTCCGTTTTTCGTGCAGGAAGATAACGTTAAGCTCGCAGAATCCGCGATGCAAATAATGGAAGTGGCCGTCCGACCGTGGAGAAACGATCTCCGAATTGAGTTGATTCAAACGCGAAATGGGACTGTCTCATCCAAAATACAGGACAAGGCGCTTGAGATGCAGACCCAACGATTGGCCTTTTATGGAATTAATCAGCTGCATGATTATCGCGAACAGCATCGTATCGAGGATCTCGCGATAGAGATCACTAAAGCTTCAACCCGAAAGACAGATATTTTGCTGATTTTAGGTGCGTCAGCGATTTGTGATCGGAGTGATATCGTTCCCAGTGCGTTGGTTGAAGCTGGCGGCTCCATTATTTATTTTGGAATGCCGGTTGACCCTGGTAACTTAATGCTCATCGGAGCCTTGGGATCGATGACCGTGATTGGTATGCCGGGTTGTGTCAGATCGCCTGCGTTAAATGGATTGGATTTGGTATTGGATCGACTAGTTGCAGGGCTAGGCGTTTTGCCTTCGGATATTCAGGCGATGGGTGTTGGTGGCTTACTGAAGCCTTCACCAAGTCGCTTAAATCGTTCAGCAACTGATACTCTCGAGTGATGTGCTTAGCAGATCGTTTTAGTCGTTCCGCGCTGTTCTAACGCATGCAATAGCGTGTGCCACGCGAGAGTGACACATTTAACGCGGGCTGGATTGATCTGAATCGTCGAAAGTGCCTCGATTTCGTTCCATGAATCTGTCAATGATGGTGAAAGGCTCACTGTTGGATTTCCAGTGATACTGCTTCGTAAATACTGCGCGAGGGATTTTGCCTCATCTACAGATAATCCAAGGCAGACTTCTGTGAGAAGTGAAGCCGAAGCTTGCGAGATTGGACATCCTCTCCCTTCAAATGCAATTTTTTCAATCATGGACTCATCGCCTGACAAAAGAACACTAAGCGTGACTTCATCGCCGCACAGCGGGTTTTTGCCGTGACATTGACAAGACGTTATCTCTAACCTGCACTGGTTTCTCGGATGGTTGGCGTGGTCTGAGATCAGCTCTTTTAGTATTTCTTGGTTCACTGCTTTTCCGGCCTAATCCAGTTAGTGATTACCATAGCCGCTTTTGACTCAATCATAAATCTAAAGAAACAGTCAGACGCCATAAAAAAGTCCCCGACTTTGCGGGGACAAGAGCCTTCAAATGGCTCATCGGAGCTTCCCAGTTAAGGGAGTTGCAAATTGATGACCAGCGCACTCGCTATTAGACAGATTCCAAAGACAACACGGCTTAATTCATCAGTCATTTTGGATACCTCATTTGATTTCATTTGACTGAGTATCTCAAAACATCATGGAGTGATATTGGAGATAAAAGGGTTTATCGATGAAGTATTCCCACGGATCTACAGAGAGTTACAGTTTGAATCATCCCCAAGGATAGAGACATGAAGCCCTTCGGTGCGATGCTTGTCAGCACGCGCATCAATGAAGCGTTGGAATTGAGGTTCTTTGAGATAGGTTGTCGATGAAACATAGTCAAACAACGATTCAACATGAAACGATCGTAGTTGAGCTTCTGCTCGGATCACTTCCGTTTGGCGAGAGTCCATCAGGATGATGGTCGGTGTGTAGGTCACGTTCAGTTCCTGTGCCAAGGTATTTATTGAAAGTGAGCGGCCGTCAGGTAGATCAATCAGCCTCTGACTCCATAAATCCAGCTGAACCGTGTAGAAGGAGTCTGCGTGTTGGTTAAAGGAGTGCTTGGACAGCACGCATTCGTGCAAGCGATCACAATCATGGCAATCGGTCTGCTCGAAAATCAAGGCGATGGGTTGGTCGGCGTGATAGTGATCGAATGACTGATGAAGGAAAGGTTGTTGATTGAATTGCTGTCTTGCGCCGATCCGTGGTTGATCCTTTAAGAAGTTGATGATCGAGGTTGTTCGGTACGCCTGACTTGCAACAAAATCTAGGGATGCCTGCATGTCACTGGAGGATAAATACCCATTGGTCCGAAGGGCAGGTCCGCCATCGCGATCAAAGAAAATTAATGTCGGAGTGAACTGAACATCAAGATCAGCAGCAATTTGTTTTTCTGTGGTTGGATTGCCGTGGATATCGAAGACCTCGCGATCACCCCACATGTTGAGTTGAACGATGTCAAAATTGGTCTTTAGTGAATCCCGTATCGATTGCTGGGTAAGATTTTTGTTAATTAAGGCCTCACAATAAGGGCAAAAATCTTGGGTGAACAACACCATCAGATGTTTGCCGGCGTCCTGCGCCTCCAGGTTGTCCTCGGATAAATCGAGGAAGCTTGCTTTGAACCATTCGGGAATTACGAATGACTCAGAACGGTTTACGGTGTCGTTATCCGCCGCAATTGCAAAGCTTGATAGCATTAGACCAAACAGTAGGGAATGACATTGGCGCATCGCGACGGATCCAGTCATGTTTGACCTCGCATCAAAATTGCGAAGCAAAATACCGCTGTTCATCGTTTAGGCACTCGCAATGCGGGAGCCATGCATCACTATCGGCAAGTGGACGTGGGATAGTCAGGGACGATGATGTTGATGAAACGATGATCGTGATGATGACTATTGATACTTTTTTCATAAATCTTCCTTCTTTATTACATTATACCCGGGTGCAAGGAGTTTAAATAAAAATAAAAAACGTTTTGTTTATAACTTTAAAGAATATAGGGGCAGGGAAGATCTGGTTGGAAGAATCTGATCTCCTAGCCATGAGTATGTGATGATTCAGGCGAACCGAGCCAAGGAGTGAAAAGCGGTCGATATGAGAAATGCAGTGAGAAATCTTGTTGAACATCCCTATTTTACGGGATTCATTACCCTACTGATTCTGGTGAATGCGGTCACCCTTGGTATGGAAACAGATCAGGAGGTCATGGCGTCCATTGGACCTCA
>CABZRL010000008.1:0-95518 GCA_902528165.1 uncultured Litorivicinus sp. | reverse complement strand
TTTAGTGTGGTGTGCGTCCAACTATCACCACAACTGTGTCAATTAGATTTCAACAATGAAAAATTAGACTTCAGAGAGTTGGCAATGGATCGTTATATCCTAGTTGTTGAAGAGCGCTTAACCTTCTGAAATTCCGAGTAAAGATTTTTAGTATTATAAAAATATTGTTGTGCATCAATGAGATACGACTAAAAAGATGTGGACTTAATTTTTTCGATCAACAACACTATAACCGTCGACAGAGCCGGAAACGGAACGTTGGCGAAAGGCTTGGGTTCCGTCACGCGACGATTCTAAGTTCTTTAGTTGAAAGGTGAAACAGGCCTGCGAACGCAGACTCAAGGTAGCCTTGGCAATAGACGTCTATTGCGGCTAAAGGCGAGTAGATCAGACTGAACGAGAGCCGGAACAGGACTGGGTAAAACCAGTCCTTTTTTTGCTCATAATCGTAAACCCCGGCAACACCTCAGTCCTAAAGGTAGATCTTCTGCCAAACGATACTGTACGGTAGATGTGAATTGCGTGAAAACTCAGGAGAGAAGAGCCGGCATGAAAAAGGTATTTAAGGCATTTGAAGAAAATGGTTGGGTTGCGTTAAGCAAGTTCAGTTTTGGATTGCTAGACGCCTCTAAGAATGCGCTTAAATTTGCGCCTATGGAATACAAATATCTGTTGAGTATCCTGTTAGCCGCAATGTGGTGTATTGCTTTCGGTATATACACGGTCGAGTTGCTTTACATTGGTTACAACATCATCGGACACTGGGTGATCATTACTGCTGTGTTCTTCACGTTTTTTGTGTTCAAAACAGAGAAATCTCGAAAGCTAAAGTCGTCGCCAAATAAGGTGAAGTGGGACTTGGAAAAAGAAGGATGAGATGCACTCTGTAGCGGTTAAAAAAGGATATGAAATATGATAAACAAATTGTTGCTGTTGCCATTGCTCGTACTCAAACTCAAAACTGCTTTGGCATTTAAGACTGGGCTAGGTTTGTTTGGTTTAGGATTAGGGATCGGATATTCACTCAATTCGTCGTCGAACAAAGATGAATCAAAAGGCGGCATACAAACTAACAGTGATGAGCCGCCAGTGAAAAAACCTCGCACTCGTCGTAAACCCGCTCAATAATTTAGTTTGTGACTGACGAACATCTGGAGCTTCTCCGTGAGCAACTGAAAATATTGAAGGAGTTGCGGCTTCTATTATGGGCTTTGCTGGCAACATTCATAATCCCTATTGCTATCACACTGGTACTTACTGCGTTTTCGGGATACTTAATGTGGTCGTGGTTTTGAATATTCCTCAAAGCACTAACAAGGCACAAATACTAAAAGGGAGTTGACGGAAAACAATTACATAGGAGCAGACTAAACTTTGACTTCCGAACACCACCGAGCACAGTGTGCAAAGGTGAACCCTCCCATACACCTGCAAAAACTATGACTAATCCTCATCGGCAATAAAGGCTTTTAGCTTCTGCGATTTAGAATTAGCCCAAGTTAGAACACCGTATGCAATCGCCAAAAGAAAAATGGCTCCCGCCTCATACAATAAAATCGAGGGTTCAAAATCTTTACCCTGTAAAATAATCAATCGGGTGATCCCTGTAATAGCAATCAGAACTGGCAAAGTAACTGGGAGTGTCTGTGCTCGATAATAAACGACAGCCATTCCAAAAACCTCCAGATAGATAAATAACAAAAGTAAGTCGGCCAATTCGAGTTTGAGTTCTGACCCTAGAGTGATTAATTCAAGTGCAACTGCTATTAACGTTAAGGCGGCGATAATAACCAGGAGAATTTTTTCCCCTGCTTCGAATAGTTTTTCTACCCATCTTTCCATCTGCTTTTTTCTCTTGAGCCTATCCCGACGGCCTGACAAATCTTACGAGGCCTTATGATCCAATAATTATTATGTTCCAGTAGTAAGAGGTTCAGAGCCTTTAACAGCTCATAATATCTAGAAGTAAATGCCTTTAATTCAAAGCCTCTAGAGTACCCATATGGATACATTCTTGTTAAGAAAATCCAAACATAACAATTCCAGAAACTAAGAAGAGACAGAGGAAAATCAATCCCAATCTAGACTGTGAAGTTAATTGAGCTTGGAGTTCCCGGATCATAGTGAGATGAATTTGATTCAATTGTTTTTCATCTTCTACTCTCTTTTTTAACTCAGCTATTTCCCTATCTTTGACTTCAGCTGATTTCTTAAGATCCTCGACAGCCTTGTCATTTTCGCTTGAGGCATCATTTTGTTCTGCCATAGCTGTCTCCTTGTCTATGAATACCGTATTCAATCATTTTGGTTGGAGCTATTTCAGCCTTTTACAAGCCTCAGCAGGTACTACAAATCCTTTAAAGCCTACTCAGCTCCCCCCGGGGGTCTAAAAAGCGCACCCTAGGCTATGACAATAGACTGGGGAGCTATGCAGTTTGAACGGTAGACAATTGAGTAGACAAAACAGTGCTGTTGTAGATGAACTGGAGATATGTAAGTCTTTGATTCTACGTAGACATCCGTAGTCTATGGTGCCGTACCAAGGCCTCAACAGCCTGTTCGGGACACCATTCCATTGATGCCTTTACAGATGACTCAAACTGGTTCCTGTTTGATCTCAGTGAAACCAAAAAGCACCCAATAATCTCACCAAGAGAATGTCCAGACTCCGGCCTTACCTTGACATTGATCAGGAATTCAAACGGTGTCAGTGGTCAGAACGATTAATCCTCATCGACAATCCGTACATGGCTATTCAGGTTATCTTTTTTACAATCAGGAGGCAGATCTGATGGATCAAACAAACGCCATCACATGGATTGGATTAGTCATCGGAATGATCGGAGCCATCTCGCCCACCATATTTGGCTTACTCGCCATTTTTTTACTGCGTGCTTTGAGGACACTTTCAACGACGACTCCAATAACCAGTTGATTGATCTCCCCAATGACGCGGATCTGTGACAACAGGCTGGCACCAAAAACACAAATGCCCCGATCAACGGGGCATTTGCAGGGTTACATTCTCGATTCAGCTAGAACCGAATGCCTAATAACAATCGAGCGATCAACCCTTTGCGGCCAACTTCTTGACCCGACAACTTTTTTTTCCAACGTTTTTCGTTGATTTCTTGCTTGGCGATGCGCTCTAGTGAGCTCATCACACCTCGACCGACACCTACTGGAATCATATTTTACCTCCATTTGCTCGGTATATGGAGATATCATAGACGCAATAAATGCACATTGCAACTTTTGCGCTACAAATTTTTGATTGTTTTTCAATTAGATCGTGGAGCTATGCGCAGTATTTGCTACATCATACGCATCAAAACATTGCGGAATCATTCGTGTCAGTAGACACCCATCTCTGCGAATCTCCAAACGGTCGGCACTCAATTCAACCCATTCATGGAAACGCTCTCGTACATCATCAATCAGCCCATGGATTGTCGCCAATGACTGGTCCGGAAACTCTAGTGCGAGACTTGTCAAATCAAGAGAAAAGTCGCACAACGACATTTCAATTGCACGGGCCCGAAGCGCATCATCCCCTGAGAACACATGACCCCGATTCGCGGCGGAAACTCCGTTGTCAATGCGCTCATGATAACCTCCTGTCTTTGGATCGGTTCGTGCATAGCCACCAGAAAATTTCGAAATCGATGAGGCGCTCAGTCCAATCAAGGTTGGCGCACGATCATCCGTATATCCCTGAAAGTTACGCCGCAAGCGTCCGGTATTCGCTGCAATCGCAAGGCCATCCGTTGGCTTTGCGAAATGGTCAATCCCAATCGCCTCATAGCCACCACCATGAAAAATCACTTTAGCCCGCTCAGACATCAAAAATCGAGCTCGAGTCGGAGGAAGTGCCTCTTGTGGAATCATCGTTTGACGTTTTGCCATCCAGGGAACATATGCATATCCGTACAATGCGACTCGATCTGGATTCAAGCCCATCAATTGCTCAGTGGATCGCTCAAGACTCTCTTCAGTCTGATTGGGTAAACCATAGAAAATATCAGCATTCAGACTGATAACACCGCGTGTCCGACACTTTGCATTACAAGCTTCGGTTACCTCGAAAGATTGCTCCCGACCAATCGCCTGTTGGATCTTTGGATCGAAATCCTGAACACCGATAGAAACACGGTTCATTCCATGATTCACCAACACGTCTAAACGTCAACA
Source organism: uncultured Litorivicinus sp. (assembly GCA_902528165.1). GTDB lineage: Bacteria > Pseudomonadota > Gammaproteobacteria > Pseudomonadales > Litorivicinaceae > HIMB30. The sequence continues at coordinate 91,327 of CABZRL010000008.1, read as the reverse complement.
TCGATTTCGTTCGGATCGATTTCAACAGAAAACTCACGTTCTTTCTGCACCTCAAAATCTTAACCAATCGAGCAATAAAGAATCAAGCTGTTGAGGAACCAAAAGCGTCGGGGCGCCGCCGCCCAAATGAATACGACCGACTTGAACCCCCTCCGGCAGATATTGAACAACGAGATGCATCTCTTGTTGGAGCGCCGAAAGATAGCGTTCTAGCCGACTGTCGTCACCGAGACCTTGTGTCCGACACGCGCAAAATCAGCATAAGCGCCGACAAAATGGGATATGAAAATACAGCGAGATCGATGTCGCAGGATCCAATGCTGTTAACCAATCAGAGATGACATCTGCTTGCATGGCATTCGAAAAATGTGTGGCCGTGGGATAACTGGTATACCGTGGCCCATTGCGATCAAAGAGACCCTAAGATTCCAATCGAGAGAGGTTCATCATCAATCAAGCATGCAAAGTATCTCCTGTCTGCGCATTGAGCTGCATCAAGGGACGATTGATCAGAAACCTTATAATGCGCATAAATTGCGCCAAATTGTCATGAAACCTTCACGAAATCAGATTGATAACCCCTGATAATACGGGCGCGAATTAAAGGACTCGACGTAATCATATGAAACCAAGCGAATTCAAAGCCTGGAGAAAAGACTGCAAGTTGACTCAGGAGCAGGCAGCCAAAAAACTAGGTTTAAAAAAACGCACGATTCAATACTATGAAAAAGGCAAACGCGACGGGAAAGAATTTAAGATCCCAAAGACCACTGAGCTAGCGTGTTACGCTGTATCAATCGGAGTTGAACATTACTTCGGACCGGTCTCTCTCAATACCGAAGATTAATCACCTCACAGCCGAACCACATTCACCAATTGCTTCGGCTTCACTCCCAGCCATCGACGAACCAAAGTGCCGACCTCACGCTGAAGTTCGTTTCTCAGCGCATCATCAGACTGCAGTGTTCGTGAATTCAATTCAGACAACAACTCTTCCACCGCATATTGAAGATCACTCTGCAAAGATTCAGGATCTAGCTCACCAGCTGGGACGCCCACAAATTGGATTTGAGGCTCAGTCACTAACCGGGCCTTTTGATCGAGCACCACAGTCAATGTCATCAAACCACCGTCTGCGAGGGCTCGACGCTCAGTGAGCGTACGGTGATTCAGCGGGACCAAACTCGAGCCCGACAATCCCAAGCGGCCAGTAGCGACCTTTGCAATCATGGTGGCTCCAGACGCGGCTAGGTGCAATACGTCACCATTGCCCACTCGAGCAGAGCCAATGCCTAATTCTGATGCTAATTCAGCATGTGCCGCCATATGTCGTTCCTCTCCATGTACCGGAATCACATGCTTAGGTCGCAATGCGCGATACATCCATCGAAGTTCATCTCGACAAGGATGACCTGACACATGAATCGGTGCTTCCTTTTCAGTCACGACATGGACTTTCTTCTGCGATAGCAAATCGTAAAGGCGGTAGAGTTTTTTCTCGTTACCAGGAATCACCTTTGAGGAGAAAACAACGGTATCGTTAGGTTCAAGCAATAGGTCTTGATGTTCACCTTTCGCCAAGCGCGCCATGGCTGCTCGCGGTTCACCCTGAGACCCCGTCGCCAAAATCAATTGTTCCGATCGCGGCAAATAATCCAGATCTTCGGTTGGAACTAATTCCGGAAAATTTTTCAGATATCCCGTCGATTTCGCGGTTTGTAGATAATTAAACAGGCTCCGCCCTAAGACAGTCACTCGCCGCCCTGTTTCATGTGCAACATCGCCAAGACTCGCCAACCGCGCGGTGTTGGATGAAAAACAGGTCACAGCAACCCGATTGGGTTGTTTTGCAATGACTTCGAGTAACGCCTTATGACATTCCGCTTCCGAACCTGACCACCCTTCCACCGTCGCATTCGTGGAATCGCCAATCACAAATTCGACACCAGATTCGCCAAGCGCAAGTAACCGCCGATCATCGTAATGATCGCCTTGCAGTGGGTGGGGATCGAGCTTCCAGTCTCCTGTATGAAAAACACATCGCCCCGCCGTTTGAATGACTAACGCATTCGGCTCTGGAATTGAATGCGTCAACGTCACCCACTCCAGATCAAAACATCCGAGTTGCAAGTGTGACCCAGGGAGCACTTCGTGCAGGGGAACTTGGTCGAGCAGGCCCGCCTCTCCCAATTTACGCCTCGCCACTGATGCGGTAAATGGCGTGCAATACACAGGCGCTTTCAGCTGGTTCCACAGGTAATGAAGCGCACCTACATGATCTTCATGCGCATGAGTGATCACAATTCCGACAATTTGCTCCCGCACCGAGCGTAACGCTGAGACATCGGGGCAGATCACATCAATCCCAGGCGGCGTGAAATCGTCACCAAAGGTGATCCCGACATCCACCAGCAGAAATTGACCGTCACACTGATACACGTTGAGATTCATCCCGATCTCGCCAGAACCTCCTAGTGGAACGAAATATAACTCTCCATCAACAAATGGAACTTGAGAAAGATTGGAAACCGACTTCACAATACTGTATATATATCCAGTCAACGTTTAGAGGCAATCCACATGGTAACGATCTTAATGCCGCAAACCAAACTCTCATCCCCGCTATTGGCGAGCATGAACGATGGACTGATCATGGAGCCATTCCAGAACATTACAATCGTCGGCTGGGTGTCTTGTGGTCATCCAATAGATATGTTTACGCAACAAGAAACAATCGATGTCCCTTCGAGATTGGTCCGAAAAAACACCTACGCATTGCGCGTTCGCGGAGACTCGATGAAGGATGCAAACATTCTCGATGGCGATGTCGTGGTCATCGAACAGTCTCAAATGGCTGAAAATGGTGAAAAAGTCGTGGTGCGAATCAATCAGAAAAAAGTCACACTCAAGACCTTGAGACTTGATCAAGACGGCGTCAAATTGGTTCCAGCGAACAGTACGATGAGTCCCATCATACTGAATAACGCAGACGTCGAGGTCCTCGGTATTGTCAGAGGCGTCATCCGAGACCACGTTTAATGAGACAACAAATCTAAATAATCGACGGTCACAGGCTTCCCATCACCTCGATCAGACAAGCGGTCGACGATCGCCGTTGCTTGCGACAGATCATGCTCGGCTGTGTAAAACGACGGACTCGCAAGACACCGTAAGCCGGCGCCACGGGCTGCTAAAACACCAGCTCTTGCATCTTCAACTGCAATCGCTTCATCTGGTTTTAACCCCAGTTTCGCCAGGGCCACTTCATAAACCTGAGGACGTGGCTTTTTCTCAGGCACCGTCACTCCTCCGACGATAGCTTCGAATTGACTGAGTTTCAAAGCTCCGCCAACAGCTTGATCCAAGGCTTCAACATTCGCTTCAGTCGTTGTGGTGGCAATCGCCAATCGAATCGAACGCGATAGACACTCATCAATTAACCGCTCAACGCCAGGACGGAGTTCAACGCTTTGGGGCAATAATTCGGCATAACGGGTGGTTTTCAACCGATGCAAGGACGCGATGTCTTCATCACTGATCCCAGTAATACCCTCTGAGAGGGTGAAGTGCCGGATTCGCTCCTTACCGCCGGTGACTTTTAACAACTCACGATAGAGTTCCGGTGACCAATACCAACCCAAACCGGATTGCTCGAAAACCACATTAAAGGCCTCGCGATGCACTTCTTCGGTCTCGGCAAGCGTTCCATCAACATCGAAGATCACGGCTTTCAACATCATCAAGCTGCCAGTTGTTCAAGCGCTGTAAATAAGTGATCGAAGCTATCGATCACCACATCGGCACCCAACAGCTCGGGCGCTGCATTGGTGTATCCGCCGCGAACCAGGATGCAAGGCATGTGTGCATTCCGAGCGGCTTTCACATCGGCAATCGAATCTCCGATCAGGACTGCACGACGATCTCCAGTTCCAATTCGCTCAGCACACAACAGCAACGGTTCTGGATCGGGCTTCAGCGCCCGTCCAGGCATGGCCCCGACAAAATTCGTAAAAAATGGTCTCAACTGCAATTCAGTCAAAATGGTCTCTGCAACAGGCTCTGATTTGTTGGTGCAAACGCCCATAGCAAAGGCTGCTCCTTTAGCAGTAATCAAGGTTTCCCAAACGGCAATCATGGGTTTGGTTTTGACTGCAGGAGCCGACATGTAACGTTTTTTAAAGGCGTCATAAAACACCTCGAGGATCTCTTCAGGACCACCGGTCGCTTCCAGTGCGCGTTCACAGAGTTTCGGCATTCCGTCACCGATAAATGCTTGAGTCTCTTCCATGGAAATACGCCTTAGGCCATGAATTGACAACACGGTGTTCACAGCAGCCTGTAAATCAGGGGCTGAATCAATCAACGTACCATCCAGGTCAAACACTAATGAAAACTCAGTCGCTAGATCACGATAGTTGGTCATCACAAGTCCTTCACTGAATCTCGAATTGCTTGAATGTTCTGTCGATAGGAGTCAACTGTCCCACCTTTGAAGACTGCTGAGCCAGCAACCAACGCAGTGGCACCAGCTTTCACGACAGCCGGCGCTGTGTTCGGAGTAATCCCGCCATCCACCTCAATATCAATACCTCGACCACCCAACATGTCTCGAATGTGTGCAATCTTCTCGATCACCGTTGGAATAAACGATTGCCCACCAAAACCCGGATTCACACTCATCACAAGAACTAAATCAAGCCGATCTAAGACGTATCGAAGACAGTCTTCAGATGTATGCGGATTCAACGAAACTCCGGCCCGACAGCCAAGTTCTCGAATTTGGGCCAGCGTCCGGTCCAAGTGATCACAGACCTCTGCATGGACTGTGATGATGTCAGCACCGGCTTTTTGATAAGTCTCTAACAATCGATCTGGATTACTCACCATCAAATGTGCATCAAAGGGCTTTGCACTCGCTTGACGGACCGATTGGATGATCGGTGGACCAAAGGTGAGATTCGGCACGAAATGGCCATCCATCACATCCAAATGAATCCAGTCACAACCGGCTTGATCAACCGCTCGAATCTCATCGGCAAGCTTACCGAAATTAGAAGCCAGCACCGATGGTGCTATTTTGACATCAGCCATGTTCATTCCTTGTGTTAAGGGTCTACAGCTTACCGGAAGCGTACATAGCTGCCATCTCACTCAAACCAATCGGTTTGATTTTTGAAGCATTCCCGGCGCAACCAAAGCGCTCAAATCGATCAGCAACGAGCATTTCCATCGCATCCATTGCCGGAATTAAAAATTTCCTTGGGTCGAACTCAGCCAAGTTTTCGCTGGCCACTCGCCGAAAAGCGGCGGTCATTGCCAAACGACAGTCTGTATCAATGTTGACCTTGCGCACTCCGCAACGAATCCCCCGCTCGATTTCTTCGACCGGGACGCCATAGGTTTGCGGAATGTCTCCGCCAAATTCATTGAAAAGCTCCTGCAATTCCTGAGGAACAGAACTGGAACCATGCATCACCAAGTGTGTGTTCGGCAGTTTCTTGTTGATCGCTTCGACCACGTGCATGGCGAGGATTTCACCATCAGGCTTCCTTGAGAACTTATAAGCACCATGACTGGTTCCCATAGCGATGGCTAAGGCGTCGACCCCTGTTTGACGGACAAAATCGACAGCCTGATCAGGATCGGTCAGTAACTCATCTCCAGACAATTTGCCTTCAAATCCATGTCCGTCCTCTTTTTCACCTTCGCCGGTTTCCAGCGACCCCAAAACTCCGAGCTCACCCTCAACTGACGCCCCAACGGCATGAGCCATATCAGTGACTCGTTTGGTGATGTCGACATTGTAGTCATAAGACGCTGGCGTCTTTGCATCCGCTTCAAGTGATCCATCCATCATCACAGAGGTGAACCCGTGTTGAATCGCAGTCAGGCAGGTTGCTTCGTCGTTACCGTGGTCTTGATGCAAAACGACCGGGATGTCCGGAAACATTTCAGCCAGAGCGGTGACCATCGCTCGTAACATTGGATCCCCAGCGTAGGTGCGAGCACCGCGAGAGGCTTGTAAAATGACCGGCGCATCGAGTTTAGCGGCAGCCTTCATGATCGCTAAACCTTGCTCCATGTTGTTGATGTTAAACGCAGGAACGCCATAGCCTCGCTCTGCTGCGTGATCCAGTAATTGCCTAAGTGAAATCAGTGCCATTGTTGTCTCCCCCTGCTTATGCTCGTTCGATGAGACGATGTGCTGTCTCACAAATTCTTTCTTTGGTGATACCGAAGTGTTGATACAGCTCTGGAGCAGGGCCTGATGCCCCAAAATCATGCATACCAATAAAAACGTCCTGTGTTCTCAAGTATCGATCCCAACCAAATCCAATCAACGCCTCGACGGCAATGCGAGGTGCCGATCCAAGGACTGACTGACGATATTGATCAGACTGCTGATCAAATAATTCCCAACAAGGCATCGACACAACGGCCACATTGTATCCTTGGTCTTTCAGGACATCAGCCGCATCGAGGATGATCGCCACTTCTGAACCTGTCGCCATCACAGTGATGTCACGAGCACCACGAATATTACGCAAGATGTAACCACCTTTTTGCGTCAAGTTTTCGTTGGTTCGTTCGGTCCGAACAGTCGGTAATCCTTGCCGTGACAAAGCCATGACCGACGGTGTCTCCGATGACTCAAGCGCTATTTCCCAAGCCTCAGCCGTTTCCACTGCATCACAAGGCCGATACACATTCATATTCGGCGTCGCCCTGAGCATCGCCAGATGCTCAATCGGTTGATGGGTCGGTCCGTCTTCGCCAAGACCGATAGAGTCATGCGTCAACACATAAATGACTCGTTGCTTCATCAGCGCTGATAAGCGCATAGAACCGCGCATGAAATCACTAAAGACGAGGAAAGTTCCTCCGTAAGGGATCATCCCACCATGCAGCGCCATCCCATTCATCACAGCACCCATTGCATGTTCACGAATCCCGTAATGGACATAATTGCCACGATAATTTCCCGGTGTGATGGAACGCATCTGTGACGTTTTGGTGAGATTTGATCCTGTTAAATCAGCAGATCCGCCGACCATTGTTGGAACCGCAGCATTGATCACCTCCAGTGCCATTTGCGATGCTTGTCGGCTTGCAACCTTCGGTAATTCCGCTTTTAATTGCTTTTTATATCGGCGCATCCGAGTCGCCAGTGCTTTTGGAAGTTCACCAGACATGGCCCGCTCAAAGCGTGATTTCTTGACACTTGAATCCAGGCGAGACTGCCAGTGAGTCCGCATGTCGAGTCCTCGTGTCGCAATCTCTCGCCACAGTGACCGAATGTCTGAAGGAATTTCAAAGGGTGGGTGATCCCACCCCAAAGCTATTCGTGTGGCTTGAATTTCGTCATCACCCAAGGGTGCACCATGGGTTTTGTGGCTACCAGCCAGTGTTGGCGCTCCAAAACCGATAACTGTCTTACAGGCGACTAATGAGGGTTTTCTGGACTTTTTAGCCACATCAATCGCGGCGCTCACGGCGTCACTATCATGACCATCAACCCGAGTCACCTGCCATCCTGCAGCCTTGAAGCGGGCCAGTTGGTTTGTCGATGTCGCAATGTCAGTGTTGCCATCAATGGAGATGTCATTGTCATCCCACAGCACAATCAGACGACCCAACTTCAAATGGCCCGCCATATCGATCGCTTCATGGCTAATACCTTCCATCAAACAGCCATCGCCGGCAATCACGTAGGTAAAGTGATCAACCAGGGCACGACCAAATTGGGACGCTAAACGTCGCTCGGCGAGCGCCATGCCAACAGCAGTAGTAATCCCTTGCCCTAACGGGCCTGTGGTGGTCTCGATACCATCTGCATGCCTGTACTCTGGATGTCCTGCCGTTCGAGCACCCAGTTGCCTGAACTGCTTCAGTTGCCCGGCATCCATATCTTTGTAGCCAAGTAAGTGGTTCAAGGCATAGTGAAGCATCGAACCGTGGCCTGCCGATAAAATAAATCGATCTCGATCTGGCCATGTTGGGCACGTTGGATCGATATGGATGTGATCTGCGAAAAGCGCGACCGCGGCATCAGCCATCCCCATCGGCATCCCGGGATGCCCTGAGTTAGCGGCCTGAACACCATCCATTGCAAGGAAACGAATCGCGTCAGCCATCCGTTGACGTTGAGAGCGTTGCATCATGGTTCTCCCTAATCTCGTAGGCGACGCGATTCAGAGGCAAGCTTCCAAATCATTGGTGTCAGAATTAATTGCAGAGCCAATGCCATTTTGCCGCCGGGAATCACAATGGAATTGGGTCGTGACATAAAGCTGTCGTGGATCATGGACAAGAGGTAAGGGAAATCAATGCCGCGAGGATTCGCAAAACGAATCACGACCATGGACTCATCCGCTGTTGGAATCCATCGAGCGATAAACGGATTTGAGGTATCAACGATTGGCACCCGTTGGAAGTTGATATCAGTAATCGCAAACTGTGGACAAATGTAGTGCACATAATCGTGCATCCGTCTGAGAATCGTGTCAGTCACCGCTTCAGTCGAGTAGCCCCGCTTTGCTCTATCTCGGTGCAATTTCTGAATCCACTCCAGATTCATCACAGGCACAACACCGACTTTAAGATCGGCATACTGCGCGATATCGACTTTGTCTGTCGCAACAGCACCATGCAGGCCTTCATAGAATAACAAATCGGTATAGTCGTCGAACGATCGCCAGTCAGTGAAGGTTCCGGGAGGACAACCCCATTGCTCCGCCTCCTCGTCGTCATGGACATAGGTCCGGGTTCGTCCATTCCCCGTTTCACCATAGATTTTAAAGACTTCTTCCAGCAATTCAAATTCGTTCGCTTCCGCACCAAAGTGTGAAAAATGATTCGCGGGATTGCCCTGAGCTTCGGCCATCCGTTTTTTCATTTCAGCGCGATCAAACCGATGAAAGGCATCCCCCTCGATGAAGGCCGCAGAGACTTTCTCTCGGAAAAAAATTTGCGCGAAGGTGTCGCGAACGGTACTCGTGCCCGCTCCTGAGGAGCCAGTGATTGAGATAATAGGATGTTTCTGTGACATAGCGATGCCTCCGTTTATGAGCGGAATAAGTTGCGATGTGAAAAGAGTGGAGATTGGTCAAGACCCTGACGTGTCTCAGCCTCATAACTTCCGACCCAACGAACTTCAGTTTTCGAACCGAAAATTAACGCTGTTCGCTCATGAATTTCTGTCGGTGTTTTCTCCAAAATTCGAGTGACTCCATCGGTTGCCGCGCCACCGGCTTGCTCAACCAAAAATGCCATGGGGTTTGCTTCATAAATCAAACGCAACCGACCATTGTCGTATTTCGGCCGACAATCACCGGGGTAAAGAAAAACGCCTCCACGATTAAAAATGCGACCCGCATCCGCAACCAATGAGCCAATCCATCGCATATTAAAGTTCCGTTCACGCGGACCTTGATCGCCCAGCAATAAATCGCTGATGTACCGCTGGATTGGCGTAAACCATTGACGGGCATTGGAGGCATTAATGGCGTATTCGGACGTTTCTTCAGCGATCTCAATCCGTTCTTCGATCAACACAAAGAGTCCAGATATTGGATCCATTCGATACAGGTCTGTGCCTTCACCAAGAGTCAAATACAGGGTCGTCTGTGGGCCATACACGAAAAACGCTGCTGCCAATTGTTGATCACCAGATTGCATGGCCGATTGCTGCAAATCGCCACCGGGATTGGGAAGTACTGAAATGATGGTGCCGATGGACACATTCACGTCAATATTTGAGGAACCATCCAACGGATCGATTGCGATGACGAGCGGTGCGTGCTCATCAAGAATCACCGCGTGATCCTGTTCTTCACTGCAGTAGGCGGCGACCACACCGGACAGCTTCGCCGCGTCCAAAAACGCATCGTCAGCCATCACATCCAATGCTTTTTGCGCATCGCCATCGGCGTTTTGGTCGCCAATGATGCTGCCTAAATCGCCGCCAGCTGCGATAATTCGACTGACTTCCTCAGCCTTGGCCGCGAGTGAGGTAAACAGTTCCATTAATGCGGCTCGCTGTGGCTGCTTCGCTTTCAGTAACTGTAATCGTTCATCGAGTGCAATCATATGTATATTCCATTTAGTTATATTGCTATTCTTTGGTTAAATTATGTTGTACAGACACTAATTACCTAGTACAAACAATAAAAACTGAATTGAATATTTAGGAATTCTAAATAATGAGGTTGAAGAATGTCACATTAGTACAGCTCAGAACCCTTTTATCACTTGTTCGAAACGAAAGTTTTACAAAAGCAGGTCAAGATCTAGCGGTTTCACCAGCCACTGTGACGTCACAAATCAAACAGCTTGAAGATGCCCTAGAAACACGCCTGTTATTTCGCACAACACGGTCGGTCAAGCTAACAGATGCTGGCGCTGTCCTCGCACGACAGGCAACCAAGATCTTGCATTTAATCGAAGCCATCCCCGAGCGGCTCGGAGCGGTTGCAAACCTCGAGCGCGGGGAGGTCTCTGTTGGCATCATCGGCACTGCAGGCTATGTGATGCCAAAAGTCCTCGCGAGCTATCAACGCGAGCATCCGGGGATTCACCTAGACTTAATGATGGGCAATCGCAATAACATTTGGGATGCCATTCTTGAGGGAAGTATTGATATTGGTATTATGGGGACACCGCCGGAGGACACCAATATCCAAAGTGAAGTGATTGGCACACATCGCCTGATCTTCGTGGCACATCCCAATCATCCCTTGTGCCAACTCGATCGAGAACTGACGCCTAAAGAACTCATCAAACATCAACTAATTGCGCGCGAAGTCGGATCGGGCACACGATTGGCGATGGCCGCGTATTTTGGCGCGCTGTTTCACCAAGCCACCCGCCCCCCAATTGTTCTGGATACTAACGAAGGCATCAAACAGTCGATTTTGGCGGGGATAGGGATTTCGTTATTATCAGATGCGACCTGCGAACTCGAACTAAACCATGGCTTGTTAAAGACCCTGCCGGTCGAGGGTACTCCGCTCGATCGTCAGTGGTACGCGGTTCGACTAGCCAACCTTGAACGCAATCCAGCTGAGCAAAGCCTGTTACGATTTTTAGCGATGCAAGCCGAGCGCTAGGCTTCTTCGCGGTATTGATGGTGCACTAGAGTTTCAAGGCTGACGTAATCCAAAATCTTCTCGTGCGTTCGATCAAGAACCACAGGCGCGATCACCCCCGCACGCACGGCTTCTACCCAGCGAAGGGCGCAAACACACCACCGGTCACCGGATTTAAGACCTGGGAACTGATACTCGGGTCGCGGGGTCATCAGATCATTTCCATGGACCATCGAAAACTCGAGGAATTCAGCGGTAACGACAGCACAGACCACATGACTACCTTGGTCCGACGCATCGGTCTGACAACAACCATTTCTGAAATAGCCAGTTAGCGGATCCAAGGAACAGGGCTTTAAAGCCTCGCCTAGGACATTCAGTTGCGTGATCTTTCCCATAGAGAGTTAGTTGGGGAGTGTTTCGACAAAAAAAAGCCCCGTGGTTGACCCGGGGCTCTTTCGAGTCGCTCAGACTAACTAATCTGAGTGAGCAACCCATCCAGACTGGCTTTGGCATCGCCATAGAACATCCGCGTGTTGTCTTTATAGAACAACGGATTCTCGATCCCAGAATATCCAGTGCCTTGGCCACGCTTCGACACAATGACCTGCTTGGCATTCCAAACTTCGAGAACAGGCATGCCAGCAATCGGTGAATTCGGGTCCTCTTGCGCAGCAGGGTTCACAATATCGTTCGATCCAATGATGATCACAACATCTGTGGACGCAAAATCATCATTAATCTCATCCATCTCAAGCACGATGTCATAAGGTACTTTTGCCTCAGCAAGGAGAACGTTCATGTGCCCAGGCAATCGGCCAGCAACCGGGTGAATCGCAAAACGCACCTCTTTGCCCTTTGCGCGAAGCCTGCGCGTCAGCTCACTAACCGACTGTTGCGCTTGTGCGACAGCCATCCCATATCCTGGAACGATAATCACACTATCCGCATCATCTAATACACTGGCGACACCATCGACGTCGATGGCAACTTGCTCACCCTCAATTTCCATCGCTGGACCAGTTGCATCACCCCATCCGCCAAGAATCACCGACAAAAAATGTCGGTTCATGGCCTTACACATAATGTACGAGAGGATGGCACCAGATGAACCCACGAGCGCACCTGTCACAATCAACAGATCATTACCCAACAAGAAACCAGTCGCAGCTGCTGCCCATCCTGAATAAGAGTTCAGCATCGAGACCACAACCGGCATATCCGCACCGCCGATCGCCATCACCAAATGTGCACCGAGTAACAACGCCAGAAGGGTCATCACGTAAAGCGTCCATGAACCGGCGTGATTCATGTACATCAACATCAGTACCAAAGAACCACCAACCATCACCAAATTCAACAGATGGCGACCCGGCAGAATGAGTGCTTTACCACCAATCTTCCCAGCGAGCTTTCCATAGGCGATGATCGAGCCGGTAAAAGTCACCGCACCGATAAAGACGCCCAAGAAGATCTCCACTTCATGGATGATCCTCGCGGCTTCGGATGCAAAGTCATGCACTGACAGATCGGAATTAATTCCGATGAACACCGCTGCCAAACCCACAAACGAATGCAAAGCAGCAACCAGTTGCGGCATCCCAGTCATTTCAACTCGCGTTGCGACAATCGCGCCGATGACGGCACCAATCACAATGGCTCCAATCAGCATGGAGCTCATCGAGACCTCAGATCCAGCAACCGTCGCAAGAACAGCGATGGCCATACCAATGATGCCAAACCAAACGGCCCGCTTGGCCTTTTCCTGATTCGACAGGCCACCGAGCGCTAAGATAAATAAGACTGTTGCCGAAAGATAAGCGGCTGTTTGAAGTCCAATTGTCATTTCATGTCCCTCCGCTTATGACTTTTTAAACATCTGGAGCATACGGTGCGTCACCATAAAGCCCCCGACTATGTTGATGGTCGCGATCAGAACAGAAATTCCTGCAAGGATTGCTACGATCGGAATACTGGAGTCCACTTGCAGTATCGCTCCGACGATAATAATTCCGGAGATCGCGTTGGTGATCGCCATCAAGGGCGTATGCAAAGAATGAGCGACTCCCCAGATCACCTGGAATCCAACAAACACCGCAAGCACAAAAACGATAAAATGCTGCATAAACTCTGTTGGCGCATAAAGGCCAATCAAAGCCATCAATGCCGCACCAATCACCAGCAATTGTGTCTGCTGACGACCCGCTTTCGCCATGGCTTGCGCTTCTTCGGCGGCTTTCTCTTCCTGCGTTTTCTCAGGCTGTTTCGGCGACGCCTTCGATGCAATCGCTTGAATTTTTGGCGGCGGTGGCGGGAAAGTAATCTCGCCTTCAAAAGTCACAGTGGATGACCGAATCACGTCGTCTTCCATGTTGTGAACCAATTGACCATCCTTCTCAGGAGTCAGATCAGTCATCATATGACGCACGTTGGTTGCGTAAAGCGTTGACGCCTGCGCAGCCATGCGGCTTGGAAAATCCGTATAACCAATAATAGTCACACCGTTATCCGTGACGACTTTTTGGTCTGCCACAGTCAACTTACAGTTGCCGCCTTTTTCCGCCGCCAAATCCACAATGACTGATCCGGGCTTCATCGCCTCGACCATGTCTTGAGTCCATAACTCCGGTGCTTCGCGGTTCGGAATCAAGGCAGTGGTAATGACAATATCAATCTCAGGCGCCTGCTCTAAGAACAAAGCTAACTGCTTTTCTCGGAATTCTGGACTTGAAGGTGCGGCATAACCGCCTGTCGCAGCCCCATCTTGAGCATCTTCAAAATCCAAAAACAGGAATTCAGCGCCCATGGATTCAATTTGCTCGGCTACCTCAGGTCGCACGTCAAAGGCCCGAACAATCGCACCAAGCGACTGTGCTGTGCCAATCGCCGCTAAACCGGCGACCCCAGCACCAATGACTAACACTTTCGCAGGCGGTACTTTACCCGCGGCCGTCACTTGGCCTGTAAAGAATCGCCCAAAGTGATTGCCTGCTTCGATCACTGCCCGGTATCCGGCAATATTCGCCATCGACGACAGCGCATCCATCTTCTGCGCTCTCGAGATTCGCGGCACCATTTCCATGGCAATGACATTGGCTTGCCGCGATTTGGCGAGCTCAAGTAGCGTATCGTTACCGGCTGGGTTGAAGAATCCGACCAGGGTTTGGCCCTTGCTCAAACGGTTCACTTCATCTTCGAGCGGTGGGCGAACTTTGGCAATCACGTCGACTGACTGAAAAAGCGCTTCAGCAGAGTCAACGACCGTGACACCGGCTGCCTGATAATCTGCATCTGAAAAACGAGCTTCTAGACCTGCTCCACTTTCAATAAAGCACTCATAGCCCAGTTTCTGTAACTGTATCGCGGAATCAGGCGTCACGGCGACGCGTGCTTCTCCCGGCATTACTTCTTTTGGGGATCCGATTCGCATCGACCAACTCCCTGTTATCTTCGTCTGTTAAAGAATTTAATGTTATATCGTTAGAACTAGATGTTTCAAAAGTTCTTCAGACCCTAAACCACACAGCATCGCATATCTGGATCCAAGGCAAAAGCTTAACAACCGCCATCCATCAATGATTCTCATCGCTGGATCATCCACTTCAGTTCATCTCTTTCGATCATTTGCCAATTGCTCCTAGACGACTGGCAAGCCAATACATCATTCGCGCTATTGAAACATGTCAGGCTGCGTTGCCTCGAGGTGCTGATACAAGGTCTGGAAATGAAGCCAACCAATATAATCACTGCCAACGTGCTCACGACTGTAAGCCGCCGTTTGATCATCTAAAAGCTGCGGCTTCACTCCAGTGGATTCGATGAGGATTTGCTGCTTACAACAGCGCTCCAAGGCGATAAACCAAAACGCCGCGTCGTCAATGCTGTGCTGACTCGTGGTCAACAACCCGTGATTTTGATGCAAGATGCCGCGGTGCTGACCCATTGCTTTTGCGACGCTCAATCCACTTTCTTGTTCAACAGTCACGGCACCACTCGATGCTCCCACAACGACGTGACTTTGATAGAACGCAGCAGCATCCTGACTGATCATATCGAGCGGTCGTCCAGTTGAGCACCACGCAGTTCCATACTCCGTGTGTGCATGACACATCGCCAACACTTCAGGGTATTCTTCATGCACCGCTGCGTGGAGAACAAATCCAGCTCGATTAATGGCGTAATCACCCTCAACGACCCGACCGTGATGATCAGCCAAGATCAAATTTGACAATCGTACCTGTGAAAAATGGACGCACATTGGATTGGTCCAATAGAGTTCTGGAAACTCAGGATCACGAATCGTGAGATGTCCTGCAAAGCCATAGTCAAAGCCATGCAAATCAAACGCTCGACAGGCCGCAACCAAGCGCTTTTTTCGATACTCACGCTCTTCCACAAAACTCTCAAAGTTAGGAATCTCTGGAAACACCAGACCACTTTGGTCTGGTTGATATAATGATATTTTTTCAGCCTTAGCTTGCGTCTTAGACATCTTTTTCTCCGAATATTTTCATTATCTGTCCAACCGAGACTATACGAGCGTTTTCGATTGTTGGGATCAAACGAATAACGCTTAGCAGCCACTCATCGAACCAGAGCGTCCAGCCACAGCGCGTCAATCTCAGCCAAGGCTTCCGCATCAAATCGATCCACACATTCCCAATATCGCCCAGAACCGACGAAGTAGCCGAGGGCGTTCTCTCGGGCCTTGATCGCCTCAAATGTGTCTTGATCAAACTCAACTGGATTCATCTCTGTTAACGCCTCAAGGCGTGCTCGGGGAAACACCAAACGACTCTCGTCTTCAGAGATATTGACGCATGTGCACCCCTGTGCAGCCGCCACCAGTTGTAAGCGTGCCGATTTCGCCTCCAGCGACTGCAAGGTCACATCGTCACGTAACGGATCAGGCGTCCCTTGACCATAAAAATGGGTCGGACCGGAGGCGGGATACACCAAATCGCATCCAAAAAATGCCATGACATCCGGCTGTAAAGCGCCCAAAGCCCAGTAAGCAGCGGTAAAGGCCATGGTACCGCCGGCATAGACCACTCCCCCAAATTGGTTTTGCACCGGCACAAAGTCATCAGCCTCAACAAGCTGTTGAGCCGGTGACAGCGTGCTTGGACGTCTCCCAACGGGCAAGTCTTCGGGGAAGATGCACATATCCCAATCCGAACGCACCCGCCAAGCATTATTAATGGCAACCAAATGGGTCCAGTACTCAGAATCCCATTGACGCGCCTCAGTTGCCGAAGGCCCACTGCCTAGGATCACCACTGTCATACTCATGCGACAATCTGTCTCCAATCCATCAAAGGGGGAACGAGCCGACTTGAAGGATCCGATTGAGATTTTTTTGCTCGCAATTACTGGCGATTCAGCGAATCTCCGACTAACACACACCCAATACGATCAATCGCCGGCACACAACGAAGATGACTCGTTCAGTACTCTGTTTTATAACCCATGGCAGGCAGTTATCGATACACAATTAGGACGACGCCAAAACATCATCAGATCCTCTGCTTTCAGGTCTGCCGATCATCATGGATGCAATGGCTAGTGTGGAACCGAAGCTTCCTAACCTCCCATGGGCAACGACAGCGACGTGGTTAATACGCTAGTGGCGACTAGTACACAAAAGGCCAAAGCGAGCTCATAATTGATCGATGCCTTAAGGTGCAAAATGCCTTCCGAGGGATCACTCATTAGCTTGGGAACACACCACCACTTGTTTAAAGCACCCAAAGTCAATAAACCACTAACCGCCAAAAGTTTTCCCAAAAGAACGTTGCCATATGTCGTCTCTACTAGAAGAGATAGATCACCGATCAATAGATACGCGAATGCTGTTCCACTCAATATTAAACCTGTTACGTAGAAAACCGCGACCTTCCCAAAGTAATCGGTCAAACGGTACAAACTAACGCTATCACCCGTTAGACACATACTCTTAATAGGTAAGAGTGCCCCGAGCCAAAATGAGACTCCCAACAGGTGTACAAAAAGAAATGTTTGGGCGACGATCCCCAATTTTGACGCGTGACCTGAGACCAAAAAAGTTAGTAGAAGCAATACCGATGCTAAGGGAAACACAACATGAAATGACAACGAGGCAGCTATTCGTTCTTTGCACAGCACTAAAAGAAAGCCCAACAAACCGCACAGGCTAGCCACGCCCGCTTTGGTGCTGAGTGCGAGTTCTAGCAAAGGGAGAGAAAACGCGCTTGAAAAATTCCCACCCATATTTCCACTTATAGAAAAAAATGAGGCTGCTGACCCCATCAACCCGATCGCGGCCATTTTGGTCAGCAATCGTGAACACCAGTCTCTATCTTGGGTTGCCTGGTATTTAGAAAAATGGAAACTGAATAAAAATGTACCGACGACAGAAAGGACCATCGCATATGTAACAACACGTATGGCAGGGTTTAGAATTACCCAAATATCCATTACTTCTCCCGTTCGCGATGGTCCACCCTTGAGCCAAGGTAAGAAGCCAAGTTCCTAGCCCTTGGCTCTAAGCGCCGTTGAACGCCTACCCTTTTCTGTCTCTCGGTCTTATAGCCCTAAACTGAGGCACAGTCGACCTATCTGCTGCTTGCCCTTCACCATTGTCTGCCAAGGGTGCTTTACTTATGTCTGGTAAATCTCCTTTGAACTCGTAAGCCTGTTGCCCATCCTGATGTTTGAACCATCCCGGATCGCCATAATCACCGGGCGCGAGATCCTGACGAACTTTAAGCATGCTGAACATACCCCCCATCTCGACCGATCCGTACGGACCATCGCCAGTCATCATCGGTACTGTATTATCTGGGAGCGGCATCGACATTTCAGTCATATCGGCCATGCCACGTTCACCCATCACCATGTAATCTGGGACCAATCTCTGTATTCTTTTTGTGATACCAGTATGGTCAACCCCTATCAAGGTCGGGATGTCGTGCCCCATCGCGTTCATTGAATGGTGGCTCTTGTGACAATGTATTGCCCAGTCGCCTTCCTCATCAGCGATAAATTCGATTTGGCGCATCTGACCAACCGCGATATCCGTCGATACTTCGGACCAACGACTTTCTGGACGAGTTGGACCACCATCTGTTCCGGTCACCTCGAATTCAATCCCGTGCACATGTATGGGATGGTTCGTCATTGTCAGATTTCCAACGCGAACCCTGACTCTGTCGTTTTTTCTGGCTACAAGTGGTGCAATTCCGGGGAAGATTCGGCTGTTCCATGCCCATAAATTGAAGTCAAGCATGGTCATTATCTGCGGGGTCGCCGACCCTGGGACAATATCGAATGCACTTAACAGGATGCAGTAGTCTCGATCGACTTCACTAATCCAAGGATGTTTGGTTTTTGGGTGAGTCACCCAAAAACCCATCATGCCCATAGCCATTTGTGTCATTTCGTCAGCATGCGGGTGATACATGAATGTACCGGGTCGTTTAGCTTCGAACTCGTAAACAAAAGTCTTACCGGGCTTGACTGCCGGCTGGTTGAGCCCAGCCACACCATCCATTCCGTTTGGTAACCTTTGCCCATGCCAATGGATACTCGTGTGCTCCGGCAGCCTGTTCGTTAGAAAAATCCTTACTCGGTCGCCCTCGACTACCTCGATTGTGGGACCCGGACTCTGGCCGTTATACCCCCAGAAGTTCGCCTCCATGCCGGGGGCAAGTTCTCGTACCACTGGTTCCGCAACTAAGTGAAACTCTTTGACTCCTTTGTTCATCTTCCACGGCAACGTCCAACCGTTCAGTGTCACCACTGGATTGTAATTAGAGCCGTCCTCGGGGCTTTGAGGCACAACAGTTTCTGGAGTAAATTGAAAAACGGGCTCAGGCAGACCTGCGAGCGCTGATTTGGAGACAGCACTCCCGGCTGCAAAACCCCCTGCTAAGGCCGTCATTTTCATAAAGTCACGTCGGGTTGCCATGATACTCCTCCGATAAAATAGCAAACAATTTTTGGTTAATACTTAGTCGTGATTTAGTGCTCTTCGTCTTGTTTAGCCACGCTGGCCGAAAGTCCGTTTGGCGTTACCCCTACTGGTTTGCCGATAGCAACGCTATGCAAACTTAGAGACGACATCAACACATTATGCTTACTGTCTAAAGCGCGAAGTTCTGCTAAGCTTTTGTCTACGCCTGCTTGCAGTAGATCAAAGACACCTATGATCATTCCATTGTAATTGTAATTAGCCTCGTCTAGGAGGGTCTCCTGCAGTGGTACGATTTCGTTTTGATAATGTTTAGCGATGTCAAAAGCTGTTCTGTAGGCGCTGTAAGCGACTCGGAGCTGAGATGCGGCGTCAACAGCCGTCTGTTCGAAGTTACTCCGCTTAGCCATGACATTTGAATGAAGTGCTTCTCTCTGGAGGTCCCCCCAATCAAAGACTGGAATCGTCACCTCCAACTCGAAACCTCTTTTCGTGGAGATAGAGCCGTCGTCATCTATACGATCACTTCTTAGACCGAGTTCAATATCGGTATAAGTGCTTATGTTTTTGATTCCGAGCGATTGAAGCGATTGTTCGTAATCGAGTCGCGCTGCCTTAACATCGAGCCGCTCCTCGAAATTCTTTACAAGACTGGCCAAATCGAGAGGCTCGTCTGGAATGTCGGTAAGGTCTTTCGGCACACGAAGTCGCTCGATCTCGTCACCACTCAGCCCTAAAAGCTGGATTAAATCTTCACGCGTTGACAATTTTTTCTGTTTAGCTTCAGCCAACATAATAGTCGCGTCTGAAAACAATAATTGCTGTTGGATTCGGTCGGCTGTTGTCATGCTGCCTGCCTGCTTCATGCGTTTCGCGAGGTCTGCGGAGGCAGAAAGACCAATGGTCATATTTTCCACCAATGAAAAACGATTTTCAGCGGCTACGGCGTTCAGCCATGCCAACCTCACGTCAGTGACTGCCGTATAGATATTTGATTCAAGATTCACTGAGGCGCGGTTTAGGGCAAGGTCAGCATAAGCTTGTCGTGACGGTAATGTAGCAAGGTCGATTAGCCCAAACGTTAGGAAACGTCCGAATTCGGTTTCGGTACCATGAACCGTCCGCTCGAGGGACAATGTAGGGTTTATTATCCTCGCAGATTGAGCGGCAAGCGAACCTTCCACCAAATTTTCGAAGAGGAGACTCTGGAAAGCTGGGCTTTTTGCGAGCATCAGTTCAACGGCGTTTGATTCGCTCAGTTCGTTAGCTAACAGAAGTCTAGCTCGTTCATTGAGAACCCTCTGCTGAGCGTTATCTCGTGCAGCGATAACCTCCCCTGCATAGACAATGTTGCTGTCCTGATTAATCATCTCAACATTCTGATCGAATTTATACGAGCTACACCCGACTATCGAGACTGACACGGCGAACATTACTGCACGTGTAATGTTTCTACTGTCCATCTTGCCCTTCAGTTGACCGATCTTCTGATTCTCGCGAATAAACTTGCCAGCCACCAATCTCAGCAACATTCTGATTCGCGCCTACCCAATCCTCGAGGTCTTCCCATTCCCAATTGGTGTAAATGTCAAAAACTGATGTGTAATTTGTCTCTATTTGAATTTGTTCAGGTTCTGAGGCGGCGGCCGTCTGTATCAGGACATCTACCAAGACCAAGAAACCCAACCCTATCATTAGAAACGTACTAGTTTTTACCGATATTCCTGTGTTGCCCATAGCACTGTCAGGTTTAGGATGTGAAATGTATATCTCTAAAGGTTTCAAAGCTTATTCCCCCTCATTCATTTTTTAGAGATTTGTATGATTTCCAAGCTTTCGCTGAGTTCAAAGGAAACTGTGTCGCCTCTCTTCAGACCCTCTACACCCGATTTTTCTGGGATTTCGTATTCCATCGTCATTGCTGGCATCACGTCTCCAATGGGTCCGTGCTTGATCGTTACTTTCTGACCGCGTATTCGCTTAATCTCCCCCTCACCCACAAACTGCATTTGCGTGCCAGCAATAGTTTCGGTTCCATCGGGTGAAACTTGGAAAGAAAAGTCCCCTTTGATTGTGTGTCCGTCCTCACTAATTGCCCGCCAGGTTGTCTTGTAGGTCCCGTCAGTGAGGGCTGGTATTGCAACAAGATGCCTTTTGTCGTCAGTCATCAAGTGATCGTTGCCTAAAGGTATATCTTGTCCTTCAGCACTGCCCAAAATATCCCCGAGCAGCGATTGTTTTTGTCCTTCTTCGAGCTTTTTAAGCGATACACCAACCAATTTTGAAGTGCCGGTAAAGACTATCTCGATTGTGGCCGGAGCCTCCCGAATTAACGCGCCATCTTTTGGAATTACATACGCAATCGGCGAATGAGCCAAGACTCCGTTCGTCAAACTTAAACTCACAACCATCAACAAAAAGTAACGACACATAAACGTCTCCTTATGTAAAAAGACCTAGGCTACGCTCTAGGTCTTTTTTTTTTCAACCGCTTATACCGTGTAGCTGCGTTCAAATTGCCAAAAATTCAAGTGCCCGATGCTACTCTGCCAAAGTCAACCACCTATCACACCACAAGCGATCCTCGGACCGGCAGCTCCTGAGGGCTGGCTTTGGTAGTCATCTCCTTTGGCATGGATGATGATCGCAACATTTGAAATATCGTTTTTACTACCACTATCCAACGAGACCTTTGTATTTAAAATTTCAATACGAAGGGAACCATTGTCGGGTACATGAATATTCGGGTTCGTGCCTGCGTGTCTCCCGACACCGAGCCCATGCTCGACACCCTCCGGGTTAAAATGACCACCAGCGGCTTTGAAGTCTGGAGTACAGGAACCTTTGGAATGAACATGGAACGCGTGTTCGCCTGGAGGTAATCCTCTAAGCTGAACATCCATCAAGACGCCCCCTGGCACCGTATAGAACTCTACGACCCCATGATCTTGGCCATCGACCCCTTTGATCGCTGCCTTAATCTTTGCGTGTCCACCTGCAGATACCTGTCCTACAACCAGGGCGAAACAAACTAAGCCTAGTGATGTTAACCCTGCTAATTTTTTCAATACGTTCATAAGAATCCCCCTACAAATGAATGAAGGTATTATTTCCAGTAAGAGGAATGTCAATACGACTCGTGGAAGAAATTAATCTCTGGCAATTGCGTCTAAGATGGGGCAGTTTGGATCCTCGTTTCCAGGACAGCTCGAAGCCAACGACAATAGCTTAGCCCTTATGCTGTTGAGATCGTCCAGCGCTTGGTCCAGTTCTTTCAATTTTCTGGTAGCTATCGCCTTGACTTCAAAACTAGCCCGATCATGCCGTTCGTTTAACAACAATAAACTTTTACATTCACTTATACTGAAATCAAATCGCCTTGCGTTTTTAAGAAACTTTAGCTTTGCTATATCGTCTTCTGTGTAAGATCGATAGCCGGTAAATTGATCTCTTCCTGGTTGAATGAGACCGAGGTCAGAGTAAAACCTGACTGTTTTTGGGCTTAACCCCACCCGCTTTGCAACCGCACCAATGAACACCGGATTCACCTCAAATTACAGATTTCTATTCATGATTGATGACATCTAAAATCTTAAAATGTTATTTTGCCTTCCAGTCAGTGGAGGGTCAATGCGACACGGATACCGCCCGGACATTGATCTTGAATTAAGAATGTCACCTTTATGTTTCAGCAACGCTCCTGCCTAAGGTTAAATGCAGTAATGGTCATAATTCACTAAGAGTTGAGATTACAGTCTCCTTATATCTATTCACTTATTTATCAAGCCCTCTGAAAAGCAACTATGATTAGCATATTATCGAAATTAGATTTAATATTTAGGTTAAATAAGTGCTTATCAAAAGTCGTATAGTGCGTCTAGCACAACACAATTCCATTCCGAGGAACAACCGGCCTGCTACGTCGCTTATCTCCGATGTAAACCGCCACAAGCACTTCCGTCACCTTCATATTGCAGACAGCGCACCTGCGCCCATACCGTTTGAGTACGCTGGATCGAAACTCTGCTTGGTACGAGCGTGATGCAGTTAGAGCATAAATCGATACCAGAAATTATCGTTGGTACAAACAATCAGTATGGTTTGAAGCAATACCAGATCTGGCTGGGTATGCAGAGGTATCCTTGGCGGAGACGGAGGAAATCTCCGAATATAATCCTGAAAACCCTTAAAATACTGTCTTTATTGCCTTGTCGGTTTTATTTGCTACAAAATCCTGCTACAAATCATAGTCATGAGCAAGCAAAAGGACTATCTGATCCAACGTGGTGATTCTTGGTATGCACGAATGGGCATCCCAGAAGACGTGCGCCACAAGCTAGGCCATAAGCGTGAGTATATTCAGTCATTGCGCACACCAGATCGTAATATTGCTTTAATTCAATCCAAGCCCCTGATCGCAGAGTGGAAGAATGCTATCCACATTGCAAGAGGTCATGCTTCCGTTATCCAGAAGACTGCACTGATGATGCGTCATGAGGCTGATGTTGATCCTAAGGTGAATCCTGATACTGGAATGTCCGATACAGACTATGCGGCTGAGGAGATTGCTGATGGTCTTGATGGGATCGAGCAAGCAGAGTTTTATGACCACTACACAGGCCGTAAAGGCACACACTTCAATCACTTTGCATCAGAGTTCATTAAAACCACCTATATCAACGCTAAGACCGCAGGAGATGCTCTGAGGTCAATCAATCTGTTCACAGCCTATTGCCCTACTTTGGAGTCGGTAACAGCACGTGCAGTCATGATGTGGATTGAAGCTGAGACTCGTTCACAAAGCTCTGTGAGCAAAACCAAGACGTTCCTGTCTAAGTATTGGAAGTTTTTGCAACAACGGGGCTATGTCAGTCGTCATCGCAAGCCGTTTGCTGACATAGAACTACCCAAGACGTTAAAGCCTCGACAGCCACGGGAAGCCTACACAGACGATGAAGTAGCTCTGATACTTGATCAGCTTCAACTCAAGCAAGATGACGGCCTGACAGCCATTACGATGCTTGCCATGTACACAGGAGCAAGAATCAGTGAGCTTGCAGGACTACGTGTCGATAGCGTGGTTACTAATGATGGTATTACGTGCTTGAAGATTGATGATGCAAAAACTAAAGCAGGGAATCGTGCTGTACCGATTCACCCAAAAATACAAGACCTCGTTCAGACTCTCATAACCGACTCAACTGATGGTTACTTGGTGACTGGTGTTAAGAGTAAAGGCGGCAAAGATCGCAGAGCTGATGTGCTTGGTAAGCGTTATGGACGGCTAGTAAGGAATGACTGCAAGCTTCCTAAGTCAAAGGTGTTCCATTGCTTCAGAAATACAGTCGCAACCAAGCTAGAAAGCACAGGAGTTCCAGAAAACATAGCGGCTGACATCGTGGGACATGATAAAGCCACGATGACTTATGGACTGTATAGCGGTGGCACATCAACACAACAGAAGTTTGATGCTGTGAAGTCCATTGAATACAAGAAGTGAATGTGTCCATCTGGGTACTTCAAAGACTTTGAATTATGGGTATTTACTTCTGGATATTATGAGTGGTTAAAGGCTCTGAAGCTCTACTGTCCCTATGTCTAAGGTTTAAGAATGATGGGTATTACGGGTATGCGATGAACTGTTGCAGGCTTCATAGACCTACATCGCCCTATGCAGACCACATCTCAATTGCTGTTCTGGGTAATGGGAAAGATTAAGGAGTTATAGCAGTCTATGCAGTGACTTGTGTGGTAAGAGTGTTAAGGGCTTTATAGCACTAACATGCAAAGATACCTGCCTCCTTTCATGTTATGCACTTTTAATTTGGCCTACTGTGACATGATCATGTCAAACTATTACCAAAACGGAAGTTAGCATCTACTTAAGTAGTGATCATTTTTTCAGATATGGAACGGTCATTCATGCATGAATATCTTTTAGAGGCAGAACGCTCTAAGGGTGGTCAACCTACAGAGATTATATGTACCACCAAATGGCACTATCACGGCGCCGACAAACAATTAATAGGTTGTAGCCTTACCACTTCAACTTTTTTAAGTTACATCCAGGTTGTCGTAAGTAGTGACGACTTACTGCCAGAATTAATTAAAAACTTTAGTGCGGAATGTATCGAAGTGGATCCTACCAAACGAAAGAAAGCTATTGTTTTTGAGGGTAGTTTTGACAGTAGAGACCATGAATGCTATTGCTCTTTCGAGTCGTTCCACTCCGAAGGTGAATTCATTACAGATAATGAACTGCTCAGAACAAACCTTCTGAAGCACCTCGCTGGCGGCGATGCCCTTTTTTCTTTTACTAATAAATATGATCTGTCTGAGGATGAAACCTTTTGGTTGATTACCGGTAGATTTCGACTCAAAGAAACCACCTAAATTGAGGTTTAAAAGTACTAAGAATGATCGGTGCAAAAAAAAACACTATAGCTTCTTAGACCTTCATCGCCCCATGCATACCACATCTCTTTAACTGTTATGGGTAATGGGAAAGATTAAATGACTACAATGAAGCTGTGCAGTCTCCCACTGTGAGAAGGTTAAGGACTGCATAGCACTAGCGTGTAAAGATGGCAGTGTCCCTATATCTTATACACTTTTTATTAAGCACTCTGCATAGCCAACAAAGCTCCAAAGACAATCAAGCACAGTTTGCAGAGGTAGAACTTTTTCATAAGCCAATGTTGCCATTAAGTCCGTTGACGCTTCCATTATGGTTGACAATGCCCCTTGCCACCAATCATCGCCGTAAACATTTTGCCTACCTTAATGCCTCAAGAAATTTAGTGATTCGTTCGGCCGTTCCACTGTCCCCCACACTGAGCCCAACACGAGTCTGATCGTGGACGATATCAAGTTTGGTGTCTGTCCAGATCTCAAGATCAATTTTTTGAAACTGATTTGGGTTATGAAAATTACCTAATGGAATAAACACAAGTTCGGGAAGCACCTCCGGTCTCACTGTTAACCTCAAATGACACGTCGGACAAAACCGTGTTTTCATCAGCTCCCCACTTCCACCTCGATAGTTGTAGTCAACTTCAGAACCAGAACAAATGAATTCGTCTTCTTTGTAGCATGCACCAAGGGAGTATGAGCCGTTTAGTTTCCGGCAAGACTCACAATTGCATTGGTAAAGAAACATGGGATCGTGATTTGTCGCCAGGTTCCAAGATCCACAGTGGCAGCTGCCCGAATAATTCATACTTGAAATGCTCATTTTAAGTATCAACACCGATTCGTTAAATCTAAACCCAACACCCCAAAAAATCACTCTTTTGCAAATATGGGCTGATACTACGAATACTTTGAAGACTGCTTAGACGCCCCGGTACTTGATTGATCGGTGCGACTAAATCAATTACCTGCGCTGACGCTCTGCACAGCTAACAAAGCACAGGTTGCTACGGGTATAATGGAAAGGCCGTTTCCAAAAAGACAGCTTATTTAGTCAAAGTCAGGGGCGTTTTAAGTTCAACGATCGCAGGATTTATTTCAATGCATCAATTAACTGAATTGGCTACAAGACAGCTATCAGACTATAAAAATAATACGCCCGGAACATGGTTCGCAGAGCCTGTTTTCAATATGAATATCAACCTAGCTTACGAGCTTCAGGATACCGTGACCCAGTTGCGTCTCAAGGAGGGAGACTCAATTGCTGGCTACAAGATTGGCTGTATCGGTAAAGACGTTAAAGAACAGTTTGGAATGAACGGACCTATCAGAGGAACACTCTTTAGCAGTGAAATGCTCAGCAATAATGCAGTGCTATCGGCAGGTGCTTATTGTAACTTAGCTATAGAGGCAGAAATGGCGTTCGTGATTGATGCATATTTCCAAATCAAACGAGTATTCCCAGTCATTGAACTACATAATTTCATTTTTAGAGCACCGCAAAAAAACCTACCCGAATTGATTGGTAATAACGGAATAAACTGTGGTGTAGTAGTTCCAGTTCAGAAGCAACATCGTTCAATCGAAGACTTAGATCAACTCGTCGACTTATCCCTCCAAATAAATGACTCAAGACACTCTACAAACCAATTGTGGCCGATTGATAGCAACCCCTTAGGATCTTTAGGTTGGTTGCAGAAAAACCTGTCGTCTTACAACAAAAAACTAGAGGCCGGGCAACTGATACTGGCAGGCACTACATTAGGGCTTTACACCGTTCGTGCTGGAGATCAAATCAATGTCGACCTCAACGGTGAGACAATACTAAGTTGCCTTATTCAATGAATCTTCGCTTTGGCTTAAGTTCGGACGAGGCATTGATGGTCATCAAACTTACTTGCATCAATCGATATTCCAGCAAACCAGCGTAATCCTCAAGTGATGAACAAATCACCCTTTTGCAAATCTGAGCAGGTACTACTAATACTTTGAAGACTGTTTAGACGCCCCGGGGTATGAAGGTTTGGGTCGGGTCTGCAAAACTGATACAAATTTCTGCTACAAAATATGTGCGCAGATATTCTCTAAAGTATTGATATTTAACACCTTTACGGAAGTGGCGGAGAAGGAGTCCTACATACTATCATCCATCACTGACCACTCTCGTATGCGTATGCACGTATAAATCCATAATATATATACATATATAATACTAGTAGTCTCTTATTGTTTCTCAACATATCTCTACAACTCACATTAATACGGTACAATAAGTGGTACAAAGATATGACGTTGTACCATGCCTAAGTTGACAGTCAAACAGATAGAAGCATTCGTAAAGCCAGACAGATACAGTGATGGGAACGGTCTGTATTTAGAAGTTGATAAGGCTGGCAACAAACGCTGGATGTACAGATATCAACTGAATGGCAAACGGACGTGGCATGGCCTAGGCGGCTATCACCCAGAGACCAATAGTCTTGCGATTGCTCGTGATAAAACCCTCAAGTGCAAATTGCTCGTCAGTCAGGGAATACACCCAACAGATGCTGTCAAAGAGCAGAAAGCTGAATCAAAGGCACTAGATGATAAGAAACGACAGACCGTAGTGACGTTTGAGATATGTGCTGATGAGTGGTACCAACGCAATGAATCTTGCTGGACCAATCCAAAACATAGGCAACAAATTAAAAATACGCTGAGAGATTACGTATTACCTTATATCGGATTACTCCCAGTCGCCGATGTATCCATTACTGATATAAGAAAGTGCTTAGACCCCATTTGGGAAACAAAGACGGAGACTGCCAGCAGAGTAAGACAGCGACTAGAAGCCATCTTTGCATTTGCGATTGTGACTGAGAAACGAACTGCTCAGAATCCTGCCCAATGGCGGGGATATCTTGATCAGGTCTACATCGACCCAGAGACCATCAAACGGAATAAGCATCTAGCTGATGGGACAGATGGCCACATGAATGCTCTCCCCTATACAAATGCTCCAGCCTTCATGACCGAATTAAGGCAACAGGATGCTTTATCAGCCAAAGCTCTTGAGTTCACAATCCTTACTGGCAGTCGCACAAAACCAACTCGCTTCATGAGCTGGGATCAGATTGATTGGGAGGCCAAGACTTGGACAATCCCAGCCAACCTAATGAAGACCAAGCGTGAGTTTAAAGTAGCACTCAGTTCAGTAGCATTAGCGATTCTTGACCAGCTACCAAGAATCAGCGATTACGTATTCCCCGGAGGTAAAGCTGATCAACCCATGAGCGACAATGCGATGCTGAAGTTATTAGAACGCATGAACAGAACAGATATCACAGTTCATGGCTTCAGAAGTACCTTCCGTGATTGGGTTGGTGAAGAGACTGAGTTTGATACTCAATTGGCAGAATACGCTTTATCTCACAAACTACCCAATGCAACCGAGAGAGCCTATGCACGAGGTGATCAACTTGAGAAGCGATTCAAATTGATGGAAGCTTGGGGTGAATTTCTTGCGTGAAGGAAGTACCCGTGGCAACGCTTCCCCAATATGTGAGCCTGTCTCAGATAGAGGCACTAGCCATTCAGACCAACTCACCTATGCGTGACTTAGTCCTGACGGATCATTTGCGATACGCCATCCCCGTAGCCCAAGTTAGAGAACCTCGTAGTATTTTTGAATACGATCAACTCGCTTTCGCCGCATACGATGCTCTGGATCAGCTCCCAGACAATGTTGAATCTATAGACGATGTTGAAGTGGTACAAGGCATACACTTTGATGAATCAGCAATGTCATATGAAGCCGACAACGACTATGGCATTAATGATGGGAAAGAAATGCCGTTTCCCTATCATCCGGGACAATTTTTGTACGCCAAACACTCGTCCGTACTGAGAGATAAAAAGACAAAACATTGTTGGTGCTATCGCTTTGAATCATACGATGGTGTGGAACTTATGCTTTGGAGCAAGCGTCCATCGTCGACAGGCTTTGAAGATCGATATTGGCTTCAACCATTAAATCTTGGGCCTTTGATCTCGGAGAGAACTGCACAATATGCAGAACTTCTGAGAGATGGATATTTCTCTATAGAGGAACTGGAACGCATTTCAGGACTTCCTGTTCAGATTGTTGATCCCGATTTACTCGACAACCCACCGTTGCTTGATGATCCTAAAACCAAGCAATCGAGAAGCAATCCAGTTAAGGATACGATTGAAGCCGCATATAGAAAATATCAGCAACTGCATAACGAAGATCCGACGTACCTTCAAACCTTCATGCAAATGGAAGCAATGTCAGAACCACCAATTGAAGTCTCCGTGGATTGGGCACAAAAAGTTATAACGGTTGGTAAACATCAATTTGACTTTGATAAGAGCAAGGATCGAATCCGACAGCGATATGACTCAGTCCACAAGAAGCTGAGGATGAATAAGGATGATTAGCGATTACTAAAGAAGTTCTGACTTAAAACTCCCTGAAACTCCCTTCTGCCCAGCAAGTCTGGAATTTAGTTTGGCAAAAGGAGAGTTCTATGCTCGAAACCACACGACTACTTAGATTGAAACAAGTCGCACTCTAGGTGGGCTTATCACGCTCACAAATCTACAAACTCATAGCGAAGGGATCATTTCCTGAGTAAATCAAAATTGGACCCAAGATATCCGCTTGGCCTGAACAAACCATAGATCAATGGATCTCTCGTCAGATCGAGGGAGGTGTTCAATGAAAACCTTCAAAGAACTCCCTCTTGATCAACGACTGAATCCCGTCATACAACAACTAGAGATGCAGGAAATGTGTCCGCTGAATGTGAAACAGTATGCAGGCGGTATTACAGAAATCTGGTTCTACATGAATGACTGGTGGAACTTTGCGACTGAACTCATTGATCAAAGATTAGGTGATTACGAATACATCACGGATACATGCTGGTTTGAAATCAAGCAAGAGCAGTGCGATGGATGTGGAAAAGATTTCACTTTCATCAAAGTGTTCTTCCCGACAGCATCTATGGATGAATTTGTAGAAGTTGTGACTCCTCAAATCTATGCAGAATGGCATGGAGGTGAGGCATGATCTCTACTATCAACATGGAGCAGTGCCCGAAGTTTCATCACTGCAACGCACCTCTCTGCCCTCTCGATCCAGATTGGAGGAAAAGGAGAATGCTTCAAGGTGAGAATCTGTGTCACTACCTTTGTGAAGCGTCTAAGGAGGGAGCGATGGAGCGATTCAAGCAACGGTTCGACAAGCCTATTTTGATGCAGGCATTCGGATTGTCTGAAGATATGAGAAAATACTCTAAAGCTTTGGACAAAGGATTAGAAAGAGCGGCTGATGCTCCATCTGTAATTCCAACAGTTCAGCTGGACTTAAATTTCGACTAGAGGGCGGATTATTTGAGTAGGATCTATGGGGGAAATGAACCCTCTAGGCCACTTTGGCATTCAGACCCCCCAAGAAGGCACATAGATCCTAATGAAAAGGCGACTAATGCACTTCTTCATCGTTCCAAAGGACGTTTACTCCATAAAACTCAATCGTTCCCTCTTGCTTGATGATGTTAGCAATTTCTTCTGGAAATGAGAGTGTTCCTGAATCTGCTCCGTTATTAGCCCAATCATCAAATGTCTCAGACATAAAATCAGCAATTCCTTCAAATAAATTTTCACTGATTCCAATGTCAGCCCATCCAACACCTTGCTCATCGTCATCTTCACAAATTAGGTTAACTTTCCCTGCGAGATAGGAAGTTTCATCGACGCTTATAACTTCTAAACCAATACCCATAGAAACGTGTACATCCAAATTACTGAAAAAAATATTCCTCACATCTTCTTCTGCCTCTATGAAAATCTGTTCCCAGTCACTGCGTACTTTTTCAACTAAAACTTGAATTTCCATGGTTTTCTTACCCTTTCAGCTTGACCATTTTGCAGCTAGGTCCTGACGAACATCAACACTGAAAAATACTAAATCAGATTCCTTTAGGGACTAACATGACACTGGGAATCAACCAGAAATCATCATCAACAAAGTTATCTATAACTATTTCCCAATGCCCATCCCCTTGTCTACAGGATGATCTTTGTAAAACTCAGTCATATTATCCCCGAATAGATGAACCCCAACCTTCTGCACAAGTGCAGAAAACTGATCAGGACTAGTCTCTTTCAAAGCAGAAACGTTTCTGGTTTTATCGTCCATGTCAAACATCCCAGCATTGATGCCTAGTTCGTAGTCGATCTTTAAGGCAGATCCACCTTCGTAAGTGACTTCAACCAACTTGGGGTTTAGATTCTCGCCAAAATTTTTCCCTGTATTTTTCAATACATCCTTTAGTGAGTTGGGAAGACTTCTTGCACTTAAAGCCATATTTTATCTCCTTATTGGTGTGTTCACTTAATCAAGCAAATGACACGAAATAGAAATTTTCAAATCAGTTAGTCTCAGATCAAACTCGCTAAGCACGATGTCTAGACCAAGAAAGACATTACTCACTTCAATCTCGTGAGATATCTCACCACGAATATCCGATGGAATCTCGTCCTGCCGATCAAATACCAACTGAACTAACAAACTCAGTTCACTGTTTTCGCTCAACAAACGAAGTGTTACCCCCGCCAATGATTCTCCGATGCCATCTAGATCCCGAAGTTGCTCCTCGATTTCAATAGATTCTTCCTCTAATCTACTCTCTATCAACGTAATATCAGAGTCACTTACGTTCATTTTCAAAAATCACGACAGAACGGTTGCCATAAGATAAATCCTCGTACAATTGCGCCTT
This sequence comes from uncultured Litorivicinus sp., assembly GCA_902528165.1. Lineage (GTDB taxonomy): Bacteria > Pseudomonadota > Gammaproteobacteria > Pseudomonadales > Litorivicinaceae > HIMB30. Next base: position 59,087 of record CABZRL010000008.1, on the reverse strand, counting down.
ACCGAACAGGCGGGGTATTCAAGACCTACTAAACTCTGTTGCTCATATTACCGTATTAAGTATAAACAAGTAAAAGATACCGTTAAGACAATGACATTTGACGAACTAATAGAACAGGTTAATTCCCGTTATCAAGCTCTCCAAGGGAATGATGAAAGATGGATTCATGACCAGTTAAAAAAAGAATTTACGTTAACAACCTCAGAGCTGTGGGAATGCCTTGGTATCTCTGATTACAACGATCGGGAAGGCTCAGGACCTGATACATAAGACTCCAACAGATCATCGAGCGACGTAAAAACGCTATTGGCGAAAAGTACCTCAAATTTCTGAAGGTCAAGAACTCGATTTATCCCCTTTTTCTTTTGTCTATCCGAAGCATCTAAAGTAGGCCATGCAGCGATGTGTTGATGGTCGAGATATAGGATTTTTTTAAGGACCTCTTCTCTACCTAAAGTCTGAAGTTGGAGGAACACAGTCGCTTGGAACTTAGCTAACTGAGATGGCTTAGGCATCAAATTATCGGGAGCATCTTTCCAGCGTGTATTGCTAACTTGCCCTCGCATAATGACTCTCACCCTTTGTTGGCGGACCCGAAAGTTATTTTCAATATCTCGCTTCAATAATTTCCTAGCCTCTGTGGCTGGGTTATTACTGGATGACTTCCTAATTGCCGACTGAATACTTTCTTGCCACTGACTTAGCAACGCTTCAGATTGCGACTTATCAAAAGATCTCTTTTCAGAAATCCACGAATCCGAGTCTGGGTATAGAGAAACACCATCTAATTCCACGACAAGCAAGTCGTAACAGATGCTTGTATTCTTCTTTAGATATTTTTTTGTCTTAGCAAACGAAGTATGCGGTCTGGTTGTTTTAACATCGACCTCAAATAGCTTACCCCTGAACTTCACATGAAAATCGGTCTCAAGGATATGTGAGATCTCGTATTCGACCTGCTCTCGTTCGCAAATCTTTCCGTAAACAAACTCTCCAAAAGACCCCAAAATTGAATGATTAGAGTCAATCAGATCCTGAAGATTCAAACCCAATGCTCCTTTAACCCATATATTAATTACGAAGGTTGCGATTGGCTCTAAACCTAACATATTTTTCAGTAGTATCTATGTGGGTAAACACCCCTCTAGGCTACTCAGGTATTCCCTTACCCCAAAAGGGTACATAGATACTATCGAAAAAGGGCTTCACGGCGATTTATAGACCCCATAGACAACATCATTTGCCACAACCTGACCATTCTTAAAATTACACTTTCAAAAAACCCGTGTGTTGCAGAGGTTAAGTATATGTATACGTAGGGGACCCGGATGGCCCATGCCACCCCACCCTTGATGCGGAATTAATGCTATTTCTGCCTAAGGGTAAGCAACAGCATTAGCGGTACAAATAGTGGTACAAATTGAACTTATAGAAGCTAAGATTATCTTTAACCTATTGATTATATATATCTTATATTTATTTGATGGCGGAGACGGAGGGATTCGAACCCTCGATAGGGCTACAAACCCTATACTCCCTTAGCAGGGGAGCGCCTTCAGCCACTCGGCCACGTCTCCAGAGGGGCGCGATTCTAACACGTCTCACGCTGTTGTTAAGTTTTACGATTAAGATCCACCCCACCATTGCCACAACGAATACAAAATCGGAATTAAAGTCGCTGTGGCTAACCCATTGAGGCCAATAGCAAGTGAGGCAAAAGCGCCTGCTTCTTGATTAATCTGAATCGCTCGCGCTGTCCCAATGCCATGAGCAGCCACACCCATCGCAAATCCCCGAGCATCCCAGGAAGTAATACGCGCCAGATTGAGCACATAAGGCCCAAGCATTGCGCCGATGATCCCCGTCATAATCACGCAGACAGCGGTCAAGGATGGAAGACCACCGATGCGCTCAGCGATTCCCATGGCTATCGGCGTTGTGACACTTTTTGGAGCTAAGGACAACACGGTTTGCTCAGATGCATCCAAGAGTTCAGCGATGAACACAGCCGAAATAGCCGCGGTCGCAGAACCCAACACTAGAGCGACCGCCAAGGCACCAAATCCGCTGCGCATCGTTCTCAAAAGGCGCGCTACCGGAATCGCCAAGGCAACAGTGGCCGGCCCAAGCAAAAAGTGCACAAACTGAGCCCCTTCAAAATAGGTCCAGTAATCGATGCCTGTGACTGTCAATCCGATGGTAATCACGATCACTGCAATGAGAACGGGGTTCAAAATCGGCACCTTTCCCGATTTTTGATAGATCCAATCTCCCATCAAATAAGCCACTAATGTGGTGGTCAAGGCCGTCAGCGGACTCGCCGAGAGATAAACCCAAACCTCGCCAAAATCAGGATTCATGTGACGCTCCACGATGCAGCCATTGCAGAACCCAGCCTGTGACCAAAACGGTAATGACGGTCGATCCAATCAACGAACCAATAATCGATTGCCACTCATTACCAAGCACCGTCAGGTGGGCCACCACACCAACGCCGGCTGGAACAAATAGCAACGATAAATGTGACAAAATTCCTTCGGCCGTGGTCTCCAAGTGCTCCGGTATCGATTGCCGATATAAGAGTGCGACCAATAATAGGCTCATGCCAATCACTGGACCGGGAACTGCCAAATCAAATGCTCGAGCGATGACTTCACCCATCAGCTGACAAAACAATAACTGAGTTAACGCAATCAGCATCCAGCTCTCCTTCTCCTAATCCCTGACTGTGATCCAGATGCTAACGATAAGCAAGGTAGCAATAGCCAAGAAAACCCAGGGCAATATTGTCATTGAAGCCACAGACGCAATTCCTCCCAAAGTCGCCGGAATCACCGCAGCACCGACAGAAAACGCAAGCACTTGCAACGCCATCATCAAATCACGCCGTGCACTCGGTACCAGTCGTGCACCAGCCACCAAAATAAAAGCAGACATCGGAGCCATCGTAATGCCTAAGCCTGCATACATGACGATCTTGAATTCAGAGGGAATCCACAGGAGAAGCAAAAGGACCACAACGATTGAGCCACTCGCCCACTTCAGCATCTGATTTGAAGCCACTGGGATGCGCGTCAAGGTTAAGCGACCGACCGTTAAACCGGCCCAAAAAAAACCCGTTGCAAGTCCCGCCTGGTGAATTTGAGCGCCGTCGATCGAAACTAGCAGCGAAGAAATCCAGTTCCCCACACCTTGCTCAAGACCAACATATAAGGCTCCAGACGCAATTGCAAAAAACACAGGTACGGAGATCCGAAAAGCGCCAGAGAGACTCCGATGGCATCACGTCAAGATGCCCAAAATGATGCCGAGTCCAGAAAATCACACCCATCGCGGAGAAACTCAGCGTTCCACCAATCAAGTACACAGGTTGCCAACCCCAGTCCGTGGTGATCAAAACCCCGCACAAGAATCCGGCCAACGCGGTTCCAACACCCCAGCCACCGTGAATATTCATCAGATGCTGACGCGAAATCCGTTGTGCGAAATACGCATTGAGTGATGCATGAGCTAAGCCATTAAAAAAACCGCGCGCTGCGTACAAAATCGCCAATAACCAATACTGATTGGTCAGGATAACCAGTATGCAAACAATCGCCTGGACGCCTAACGAAAGCGCCAATACGTTCAGATGAGAGAGGCTGCGGACGACTGTTGGAAACATCGCAGACCCAAATGCCGAACCAACACCCACAGCGCCCAACACCCAACCGAGCGACTCCAGAGATACCCCTAATTCATTGTGAATCGATAGCCATGCAACACCTAAAGTTCCATCAAAAAACCCAAGACTCAGCATCGCAAGTCCCGCGATCATCCGCGGTGAATGAACCATCATTGTCAGGATTCCTTGAGGAAAAAGAGGTCGAAAACAGATTTCGGGTTGCAATTTATCAGAAACTTATTAGTATTCACGCCCTTGACGCGCTCGTAGCTCAGCTGGATAGAGTACCTGGCTACGAACCAGGCGGTCAGAGGTTCGAATCCTCTCGAGCGCGCCAATTTTTCTCCTTAAGGACCACATGGTTAATATATTTAGACTCGCCCCAGGGAACTCACATCACCTCACGCTTTCTTTTTAAAGCTCAGAGATGAAAAGTAACGCATGAGGAAACAGGGGCGAATATATGTGGGCGTGGCTACCGGAAAGTCCGCGTCAGAAATGCCAGACCCCCAGCGCAACTTACCGCAAATACAACGAACAGCATCACTGCAAGATCAGGGTTTGCAACGCCATGAGCCAGAATTCCCACGTGATCATGCCCTGGATGCGCAAAAACCATGGGTGACATTAACAATGCGATCATCAATTTTTTCATGACAGATTCTCCTCAATAATTTGAATAGTATTCGGCTTCAGCATGCCTTGATCGACAATGAATTCTAGAATCTCCTGCAACCCTTGCCCTGTATTCATATTGCTGAACACAAAAGGCCGTTCCCCTCTCATTAACTTCGCATCACGGTCCATGACCTCCAGTGAAGCACCAACCAAAGGAGCTACATCCACTTTGTTAATCACCAACAAGTCACTTTTGGTGATTCCAGGACCACCTTTTCGCGGGATTTTGTCGCCCGCGCTGACATCGATAACATAGATCGTCAGGTCTGATAATTCTGGAGAAAAAGTGGCACTTAAGTTATCTCCACCAGATTCAACAATTACCAATTCAAGATCTGGGTGCTGTTGTTGCAACGCATCGATTGCCGCAAGATTCATAGAAGCATCCTCACGAATCGCGGTATGCGGACAACCGCCTGTTTCCACCCCAGAAATTCGGTCCTGCTCAAGCGCACCATGTCGAGTGAGAAACTGAGCATCCTCATGGGTGTAAATGTCATTAGTGACAACAGCCATGTCGTAATGCTCGCGCATGGCCCGGCATAAGTTGAGTGTCAGCGCAGTCTTCCCAGATCCAACAGGACCTCCAATTCCAACGCGTAATGTCTGCATATCCATCTCCTAGGAACGAAAAAGTCGGGAATATTGAGTTTCGTGCTGCGCGCTCAAGATCGTAAGAAGTGGAACCGTGCTATGCGCTACTGTGCCAGTTGCAAGACAAGACTGCTGCACACTCACAGCAATAAGCGGCTTCAGTATCTTCAAGACGCCTTGTAAGGCATTTTGGCCTAGTGGAATCGCTTTCGCCGCCACCACCATTTGATTATCGAGCCAAGCCCAGAAGATGCTGGCGACCATCCAGTCCTCCGGGATTTCCAATCGTGAGGCAATCCACCCGTATAAACAGATCAGAGAATATTCTGTCGCATCCGGAACATCGATTGCCTGATCGACAGCCCATTTCTTTAATGCCGAACCCAATAATGTGTCCTCAAGCAATAACTCTCGGGTTTCGCGTGATGCAAGCAATTCAGCATTCATTTCGACAAATTGTGACTGCGAGACTGCTCGGTATGCCAACCGAGCGTAGTGACCATCAAGACTCGATAATGAGTGGCACATCACACCGCGACACCATTCGGCCAGTGTTTCTGAATCACGGACACGGCCGGACTCGATGGCAGCCTCAAGTCCCTGGCTAAAAGCAAAAGCACCGATCGGAAGGCTCGGTGAAAACAAATGCATCGCCTGAATCAAAGCACCAGTGTCAGTCATGATGATGATTGGAGTGCTTCCCATAAGCACCGCTCTCTGGATGAAAGGGTTGATCGACTTCCGAAACTGCAAGACCCCAAGCACGGCACATCTCCGCAAGCACATGATCCGGCTGAAAACACACCCGTCCAGGTCCGATTTCAACGGGGGTGTGTCGATTACCGAGGTGATAACAAATGATCGCAAATAACAAAGGATCTGAAGTTGAGGCTTCGACCAACCGCTCCGGAGCCGCCTGAACCAGCACAACCCGACCATCGACGGCCTTTAAACAATCCCCATCGGTCAGCACCTGACCCCGCTCAAGAAATAAACCCGCCTCTTCGCCAGAATCGGTTAAGACCTTGAGTCTGCCTCGTTTACGCGCGTCGTAATCCAACGAGATAACAACATCATAGCGATCGGCTTGGTCGATTTTTTCAGTCAATTCGAGCATCAGCAGTCTCCATCAAAATAAGTAATAACGCTGAGCAAGCGGCAAGGACGTCGCGGGCTCACACACCAATCGCTCACCGTCAGCCCGGACTTCATAAGTCTCGGGATCGACTTCAATCGTGGGTTGATAGTCATTCAGAATCATGTTCGCCTTGGTCACTGACCGGATGTTCTTCACAGCAATCAACTGCCGATTCGTTGCCGACATCCAGTGATTGTCCTGCGCCAACGACAATGCCGACACAAACGTCGCCGATAACCGATCCGCGCTCGACCCCATTGCTCCGAACATGGATCGATAATGCACCGGTTGAGGTGTTGGAATAGATGCATTGGGATCACCCATCGGAGCGGACACGATAAACCCACTCTTTAAAATCAAAGAGGGTTTGGTTCCGAAAAATGCGGGTTTCCAGAGCACGAGATCAGCCATTTTTCCCACTTCAATTGACCCAACTTCATGCGCAATCCCATGAGCGATCGCTGGATTAATCGTGTATTTGGCGATGTACCGTTTTGCTCGAAAGTTATCGTTCCAATCCGGATCCCACTCCAGGGATCCAAACTGATCTTTCATTTTGTGTGCAGTCTGCCAAGTTCGAGTGATTACCTCACCGACTCGACCCATGGCCTGAGAATCGGACGCGATCATGCTGAATGCACCCTTGTCATGCAGAATATCCTCGGCCGCAATCGTCTCCTTGCGAATCCGACTATCCGCAAATGCAACATCTTCTGGAATATTCGGCGACAGGTGATGGCAAACCATCAACATGTCTAAATGTTCATCAACGGTATTTACGGTGTAGGGGCGTGTCGGATTTGTCGATGATGGCAAGATATTAGGAAGACCGGCTGCTTTAATGATGTCGGGAGCGTGGCCACCACCGGCACCCTCGGTATGGTAGGTGTGAATGGTTCGACCACCAATGGCCTTTAACGTCTCTTCCACGAATCCTGACTCATTTAAGGTGTCGGTGTGAATTGCAACCTGGGTATCTGTTTCGTCTGCAACAGATAAACAGGTGTCAATGGCTTGCGGTGTCGTTCCCCAATCCTCGTGCAGTTTCAAACCACAAGCACCTGCTTTCACCTGCTCGATCAGCGGTTCACGATGACTCGAATTACCTTTGCCCAGGAAGCCAAAGTTCATTGGTTGACCTTCAACTGCACGCATCATCATTTCTATATTGAAGGGCCCCGGCGTGCATGTTGTGGCATTAGTTCCAGTAGCCGGACCCGTGCCACCACCGATCATAGTTGTGATCCCCGAAGACAACGCCTCATCGATCTGTTGCGGACAAATGAAATGAATGTGTGAGTCGATCCCACCGGCGGTTAACAGCTTCCCCTCACCAGCAATGATTTCAGTTCCAGGACCAATAATCACAGTCACTTGCGGCTGAATATCAGGGTTTCCCGCTTTCCCAATCGCTGCGATTCGTCCGTTTTTAACGCCAACATCGGCTTTCACGATGCCCCAATAATCCACAATGAGAGCATTGGTGATGACAAGATCCATGCACTCATGACTCGGCCGTTGCGATTGCCCCATGCCATCTCGGATGACTTTGCCACCACCAAAAGTGACCTCATCACCCGGAACTGCTGTGTCCGATTCCGGAGTGATCCATAAATTGGTGTCGCCAAGCCGAACCGTATCCCCCACGGTTGGCCCATATAACTCTGCATAGGTTTGCCTTGAAATCCTCATTTGGAATCCCCCACCGAACCCATCACCATGCCTCTGAAACCGAAGACTTCACGTCGTCCTGACAGAGCCACCAGTTCAATGGTTCTCTCTTGCCCCGGCTCAAACCGGATTGCAGTTCCAGCGGCAATATTCAGTCGAAATCCCTTGGCTTCTTCACGTGTAAAATCCAAGCAAGGGTTCACTTCAAAAAAATGGTAATGCGAGCCAATCTGGATCGGACGATCTCCGGTATTAGCGACGGTCATGGACTTCGTCTCACGCCCCTCATTCAAGATCAGATCACCTTGCTGAACGCGCACTTCTCCTGGAATCATGACTGCAAGACCTCCTGAATGGGTTCATGCACGGTGACGAGTTTAGTGCCATCGGGGAAAGTCGCCTCAACTTGCACTTCGTCGACCATGTCAGCAACTCCCTCCATCACTTGGTCTCGAGTGATCACGGTACGGCCAAGCTGCATCAACTCAGCCACCGATCGTCCGTCTCGAGCACCCTCTAAAATCTCTAAACTGATTAAAGCGACGGCTTCTGGATAATTCAGTTGAAGGCCTCGCGCGAGCCTGCGCTCAGCAACTAAGCCTGCGGTATACAACATGAGTTTATCTTTTTCACGAGGCGTTAATTCCATCTTATGTTCTCCAAATTCTTGGAAGTTGAACCGATCGGTTAAGTAGGTGTTGTGCGATGATCAACCACAGGCTCTCAAGCGCCATCCGGGTTGTTTCTGCTCGATCACTCAACAATCGAATACTGACTAAATGTGGTCGAATGGCCGTCGCCCCTGAAATCCCCGAGAAATCACATAGTCCATCACGGCAATCCGCGAGGAGCGCCTCGGTGGTATCAAAGGTATCGGGCAACACCAGAACGAGAGAGGCAAAACTAGTCATCGCCGACAGACCGCTGATCTCATGAATCACACGAGGAGTGATTTGAAGATGATCGCGATAAAGCAGTTGCGACTGCCGATGAATCGTCAGTGATTGAGAAATCTGTCCTTGCGTAAATGGATGATTGCCGGCGAACCGACCAAAGACCAAATGCTCCCATCCCAAGAAAGTGGCATTAGCGGCGATCGAAACCTGCGTATTGAGCGAACCATGTGCACGATCAAAAATAATGGTGTCTTGCGGCAAATAAGCGCAAAACGCTCCTCGGTCTACCGACAATTGTGCGTCTGCGGTTTGCAGTAAACCATTCGCTCTTGAGCGATACAGCTTTCCTGACGCAGGAGTCGTCAACAGCACATGGGCATTGGGATGAACACGAAATCGACACGCTAAATCATCACCCGAGACCATCCCGCCTGGAGGATGTAGCAAATAGCAATGCGCCAGATCCTCGTCATGAAACAACTTTTGCACACGCAGAGGACCTTCATGAGCAAGGCGGGCCAGTTCCGTTTTTCCCGTACTCCCTCGATGAAAGTCACACTGCAGTAGTCCTTTCCAGGTTGAGTTCTGATCCAAGGACAGGCATTGGTTCATACCGTCACCAATCCTCTGACAGCCGCTTGATCTACCTCTTGAGCTTGGCCCGCCAACTTCACACGACCACGATCCAGAACACACAATCGATCGCAGAGGTCGAGAGCGAAATCGAGATACTGCTCTACCAAGACAATCGCCATGTCACCGCGCTCACGTAACAGACTGAGGACTCGCCCGATATCTTTAATAATCGATGGCTGAATTCCCTCGGTGGGCTCATCCAAAATCAACAGCTTTGGACGAGTAATCAGTGCTCGAGCAATGGCGAGTTGTTGTTGCTGACCTCCAGAGAGGTCTCCGCCACGTCGGCTTAGCATTTGTTCGAGCACCGGAAACAACGCAAAGATTTCATCTGGAATGAATCGCTGACCTTTGGGTGCAGCTGCAAAGGCAATTTCTAAATTTTCAGCTACCGTCAAACGCGCAAAAATCTCTCGGCCCTGCGGGACATAGGCGATCCCTTGCTGAGCACGAGCTGCTGGATCGAGTTCACGAATCTCAGCGGTATTCCAAAGGATTTGCCCTGAACTGGCAATGTGCCGACCGGCAATTGCTCGGACTAGCGATGTTTTACCAACGCCATTTCGACCGAGCACACAACTAATTTCACCAAGATCTGCGTGGAAATCGACGTCATATAACGCTTGGCTCGCACCATAACTAACATTCAACTGTTTGACTTCTAACATTTAGCGACCCAAATACACATCAATGACTTCATCGTTCGACGACACATGCGACATACTTCCCTCTGCCAAGACATGGCCCTCGTGGAGCACGGTGACTTTGCAACCGAGTGCTTCGACAAACTCCATATCGTGCTCGACCACTATGACCGTATGCTCTCCGGCTAAACTTTTAAGTAGTTCAGCAGTTTTGAGCGTCTCTGCATCTGTCATCCCCGCTGCCGGCTCGTCCACCAGCAGCACCTTAGGTTCTTGCAACAGGAGCATACCAATCTCAAGCCATTGCTTCTGTCCATGAGACAGAGCGCCGCCCAATTGATCCAACGCGTCAGCAAGACCGACGCGAGAAGCCACCTCAGTCATCGAGCGACGATCTTGTGGATGAAGTATCTGCACGATTGCGCGCCATGGGGAGCGGTTTCCAGCCAGTGCAAGCTCTAGATTTTCCCAGACGGTCAGCGTTTCGATAACACTGGGTTTTTGAAACTTGCGGCCAATGCCAAGGTTGGCAATCTGGGTCTCGTCAAGCAGTGTTAAATCATGACGACCGAGAAATAGTGCGGTCCCTTGATCAGGTCGTGTTTTCCCAGTCATCACGTCCATCATGGTTGATTTCCCGGCGCCATTTGGACCAATCACCGCACGCAATTCACCTGCAGCCAACTCGACAGACAGATTATTGAGTGCTTTGAACCCATCAAACGACACAGAGATCCCATCTAAGTAAATAGCTGATCGAGTCACTGGGATCACGACAACATCTCCCGCGGCGGCCTAAAGAAACTACTTTTCGCTTGTTGAGTTAAGTCTTCCAATGCACCTAAAATTCCCCGCGGAAGGTAGAGTGTCGAAATCACAAACATGGCGCCTAAGAAAAACAGCCAAGCTTCCGGGTAGAATCCGGTGAAAAAAGTCTTAGCAGCGTTGACAACAACCGCTCCGAGGGCGGCGCCGTAGAGAGATCCTCGGCCCCCTAATGCGACCCAAACAACTACCTCTATTGAAGCCAAAGGACTAAACTCGCCCGGGTTGATAATGCCAACCTGAGGGACATAAAGCGCGCCAGCGAGTCCTGCAATCATAGCTGAGATCACGAAGGCAAACAGTTTGAAATGCTCCACTCGATAGCCTAAAAACCGTGTTCGTGATTCGCTGTCCCGTACCGCAACCAACACCCGACCAAATTTCGTAGCTAAAAGTTTTTGGCACAGAAATAAGCTCAACAGCAAAGCCAGACCAGAAGCCAGCATCAGCGAGACTCGAACGCCATCCGAGGCCAATGGATATCCCAACAAGTCTTTGAAATCTGTCAGGCCATTATTGCCGCCAAAGCCCATCTCATTGCGGAAGAACGCAAGCATTAATGCGTAAGTCAGCGCTTGAGTGATAATTGATAAGTACACGCCAGATACGCGGGATCGGAACGCAAACCATCCAAACACAAATGCCAACACCCCTGGGGCGACAAAGATCATCAATCCGGCAAACCAAAATGCATCAAATCCATGCCAAAACCAGGGAAGCTGTTCCCAATTGAGGAACACCATGAAATCGGGAAGGATGGGATGACCATAGGTTCCACGCTCGCCAATTTGACGCATCAAATACATACCCATGGCGTAGCCGCCGAGCGAAAAGAATGCGGCATGACCCAAGGACAAAATACCGCAGTATCCCCACACCAGATCGAGGGCAACAGCAAGCATGGCAAAGCACAGATATTTGCCAATAATAGTCAAACTATAGGAATCCAATGCCATCCCCGTCGATGCCGGGAGCAATACGTTGGCCACCAAGACGTAGGCAACCAGAGCGACAATGGACACAAAAACCAGTTGTCGTAAACGCAATCCAATCACAGCATCAGTCCTCGACAGCCCGACCTTTCAAAGCAAATAAGCCACGAGGTCTTTTCTGAATAAATAAAATGATAAAGACGAGAATTAAAATCTTCGCAAGAACCGCCCCACTAAAGGGCTCAAGTACCTTATTAGCCACTCCCAAACTCAAAGCAGCGAAAACGGTACCAAACAGGTTTCCCACACCCCCGAAAACCACCACCATGAAAGAGTCAACGATGTAGCTTTGACCAAGATTCGGACCAACGTTAGTGAGCTGTGACAGGGCCACGCCGCCCATTCCAGCAATCCCCGAACCCAAACCGAAAGCAAGCGCATCCACCCGGTTGGTCTGAACCCCCATAGAACTTGCCATCCCACGATTCATCGTGACCGCTCTGACTCTCATACCGAAAGAGGTCCGTTGCATGACTAACCAAAGCGTAACCAAAACACACAATGCAAAGGTAATCACAAATAATCGGTTGTAGGTCAGCGAAAATCCTGCGTTTATGTCCAACGCACCACTTAATAAATCCGGCGTCACAACCGACTGGTTGAGCGGGCCAAAGACTGTCCTGACCAGCTGCTGCAAAATCAGGCTGACGCCAAAAGTTGCCAATAGAGTTTCAAGGGGTCTTCCGTAAAGATGTCGGATAACCAAACGTTCAAGGATGATCCCAGCAGTCCCTGACACGACAAAAGCCGCCGGGATAGAAATTAATAAGGACCACATGCTGGTTGCGGGAATCCACTGCTGGATAACAAAGGTCGTGTAGGCGCCAAGCATGATGAATTCCCCATGCGCCATGTTGATCACGCCCATCACTCCGAATGTGATAGCCAACCCTATAGCTGCCAACAACAAGATTGAACCGAGCGATAATCCGAAAAAAAGATCCTGTCCAATTCCCCAATACATGAGACTTCGGTTGATCGCATCTAGCTCGCGCTGCGCAACTACGGCCACCTGAGCGTCCAATGTAGAATTCAACACAAATCGGCTCAGTGAGTCTTTGACTTCTGGCGATAGCTCACCGGAGACGCGCCGCAGTCCCTCCAATTGCTCGTTTGCTTCAGCACTTTCTAAAAGCACTAAGCCGATCAGCACTGACAGTTGGCGCGCGATCTGATCATCCTGTTCGGTAGCCTCACGTTTTGTTAACAGTGGTAATACCTTGTAATCCGGCCTGCGCTTGAGTTCCGCAATAGCCGCAAGCCTGACATCGCGATCACTCGACGCGAGCTGCCTTGACCCGAGCACTTGCTTTAGCGCCAATCGCAGTGAATTGTTGGTTTTGACACGATCAATATCGCGTGATGAAACCACTCCCAATCCGTTTTCTGTCATCAAATCTATCAGTTGGTACTTGCGGCCTTCCTTGATCCCACGGACTAACCGATTTTCCTGAGGCCAATAAACCAAGACACCGTCCAGCCAGTATTGAAGTATACGCGTTGATTCATCGGAATCATCAGAGGCTAATTTCTCTATCCAGACCAACTTTTCTTTCAGGGAAGCATCGGCTAGTGCCTTTCCTTGATCGAAGGTCTGTGCATACGCCGCCTGGCAAAAAAAAAAGAGGGAGGAAATAAAAAATACAACACGCATCATAAATTGTGTCCTGCGAGCCGGGCTACACGCCCGACTCACGATGCTCCTGTCAGAAGTTTTGGCCAGAACACTGTTGTGTTTCGATATTGTAGTTACCGCAGTTCACAGGCGCGGTCCAATCAGCGATGATTTTTGCAGAGTCAGGAAGATAGTCAGTCCAGGCGTCACCAATTACCTCGCCCGGCGTTGCTGAGACAATCTCAAACTGGCCGTCTTCTAAAATTTCTCCTATCAGCACTGGCTTTTGGAGGTGATGGTTGGTGTGCATTACCGCCGTTCCCCCGGTCAAATTGGGAACAGCAGTACCGTATAATGCCGGACGCACCTTATCGACTTCGGTTGTACCTGCTTTTTCAACGGCCTTTGCCCACATTTCAAACCCAATATATGTAGCTTCCATAGGATCATTTGTCACACGAGACGTATCGCCCGTAAAGGAATGCCATGCCTCGATAAACTCATCATTTACTTCGGCTTCAGCGCTCATAAAGTAATTCCAAGCAGCCAAATGGCCAACAAGTGGGCCTGTATCAAATCCTGACAACTCCTCCTCTCCGACTGAAAAAGCAATAACCGGAATATCCTCAGCACTCATTCCTTGATTGCCTAGCTCCTTGTAAAACGGTACGTTTGCGTCCCCATTGACTGTGCTAACGACTGCTGTTTTCTTTCCAGCAGACCCAAACGCCTTGATGTCCGACACGATGGTCTGCCAATCACTATGTCCAAATGGAGTGTAATTGATCATGATATCGGACTCGGCAACCCCTAAATCCTTTAGGTAATTCTCAAGAATCTTGTTTGTTGTCCGGGGATACACATAATCAGTCCCTGCTAAGACGAAGCGCTCAACCCCCAATTCATCAATGAGGTAATTTACCGCCGGAATCGCCTGCTGGTTCGGTGCTGCCCCAGTGTAGAATACGTTCTTGCTTGATTCCTCCCCCTCGTACTGCACGGGATAGAACATCAACCCGTTCAGTTCTTCAATCACTGGCAAAACGGATTTTCGGGACACTGAGGTCCAGCAGCCAAAAATCACATCAACTTTCTCTTTCTCTAGTAGCTCCCGTGTTTTTTCTGCGAATAATGGCCAATTACTTGCTGGATCAACAACAACAGGCTCAAGCTGCTTGCCGAGCAAACCACCTTTCTTGTTTTGCTGGTCAATCATCATCAGTACCGTATCTTTCAAGGTAGTTTCTGAAATCGCCATGGTTCCAGATAGGCTGTGTAAAACACCCACTTTGATCGTGTCGGCCGCTTGCGCCAAAGATACCGTGAGACCAATAGTCGAAGCTAATATGGTATGCTTAACAGCGCGCTTCCATAATCGTGTTTTCATAAAAAGTTCTCCAGTTGAGGTTAATCGCGATGCGACTCGCAGATTATTGTCAGCAGAGAATATGCCAACACGACATGGAGGCCCTTTATCCATTGTTTTTTAAAGGTTCTCTAATCATTAGACGCAGTTAGAGTCTAGGCTCGAGGTATATCATGGTGCACCCGATCGCACCGCTGATAGGTGTCTGCCCCAAGACAGTGCAGTGCGGTGAGCTCAACGGGGTTCTACCCCGTTTAAACGAACACAACTAACAGAGGTCCATAGTCCTACCAAAAGTGGTTATGAAGGCCAGATACAGGAAATACGGTTCCGAAAGATAAAATTTTTTGGAAATTGCTCTTTTTAAGTATGGGGGCGCGTGCCGGAATCGAACCGGTGTACACGGATTTGCAATCCGTTGCATAGCCGCAAGCATTACTGAAATGCTAAGTTTTTATCAGTTAGATTAGTAATGACGAAAAATTTAAGAGCTCCCCGTAACTGACAATCCATGGAATGGATGCCGAAGTTTTGCCGAAGTCAGTCCTGATCGGTTATGCACAGTCCGGCAAAAGCAACGAACGCCAGGCCAGTAATTACGCTGATTCCAGCGTTTTTATTCGTTCTACGAACCAGGCGGTCAGAGGTTCGAATCCTCTCGAGCGCGCCAACCTTTTTTCTGAATCGGCTAACAGCCTTTCCCCAAGACTTTCCTATTGAGTGTATTCATCATAACCTCCTGATATTCGGAGGTGACTATGCGTCCCATGATTCATACCCTAATGCTATTGGTTCTGACCGTCTTCTGGGGTCCTGTTCGAGGAGATCAAACCAAGCCAGAGCTCGACGATCTCTTCAACGCACTGCAACAGTCTAACGATTTGGTTGAAATGACAGAACTTCAAAACCAAATCTGGTTCCACTGGTATGAATTACCCGAACAGGCAGCAAAGCTTCAACCGATCTTTGATCAGGGAATGCAAGCGCTTCACTTCGGTCAGCCACAGGTTGCGATCACCCAGTTCAGCCGGACGATTGAGGCTGCACCAACATTCGCCGAAGGTTGGAATCGTCGGGCCACTGCCTTTTTTATGGTTGGCGATTACCAAGCCTCGCTCACCGATATTCAGCAAACCCTGATTTTAGAACCCAGGCATTTCGGGGCACTTGGTGGACTTTCCATGATCTTCGAAAACACGCAACAATACGACCAAGCGATTCAGGCAGAGCAACTCCTTCTTAAGCTCATGCCGCAGAACGCATTAATCAAAGAACGCATTGAACAACTGAAAGCCAAATCGCGAGAGGCAGGTATCTAACTCAGTACTTACCACTCACGAATTCAAGGACGATCAGAGGCGATGCCAAACTGACGATCACAATGATGGTTAATAACAACCAATCTAAATAACGCGACATAGCAACCTCCAATGCATCAGTGGTATGCGCAAATTGTCCAAAATCAAGCGCTAGCCAGGCTGACATAGAAACGTCACGATAATCTGATGTACAGTCACAGATGTTATCTGCAATCTTCGCAGGGAAAATCGCAGACCAGTTCCGCACTGACAAACCTTGACCTCATGACAGGTGAGCCTCGACGGGTTATCTTCGCATGACCCTGTTCGGAGCTGCCCGTGTTAACCATTTGCAATTTAAGCCTCACCTACCCAGGATATCCTCCTCTTGCTACGCTCTCACTGGGTTTGCAATCGGGAGAGCAAATTGCTCTCCTTGGACGGTCAGGCACCGGAAAATCCACACTTCTCACCGCCATTGTTCAAGGCTCACCCGAAATTCGCCTCCAAACAACCCGGATTGCCTATCTATCGCAACGGCCGGCACTCTTGCCCTGGGCCAGCGTTATCGACAACGTTTTGCTCGGCTTCACATTAAGAGGAGATAACATCGAAGCAGAAGATGTTCAGCGAGCCAAGCAACTGCTGAAGGCTGTGGATCTGCACATGTTGTCAGAACGTCAAGCCAGTCAACTGAGTGGAGGGCAGCAAGCACGAGTCGCTCTTGCGAGAGCGTTGGTTGAGGATGCTGATCTGGTGCTGCTTGATGAGCCTTTTGCATCGCTTGACCGCTCGACACGGATCCAGATGGCGCAACTTTGCCAGCAATTGCTGCCCGGAAAAACGGTCATCCTCGTCACCCACGATCCCAGAGATGCGCACCAATGGTTAGATCGAGCGATGGTTCTGACAACAACCACACTGAAAGGACCCTTCAGCTTAAGCGACTTTGAGAGCGACGATCTGCTGATTCAGATTTTGGAGGATGACCAATGAGTCGAATCATGCCCCATGTGTTGCCCTTGGTCTTTCTTATTGCACTTTGGTGGCTAGTCGTCATCATCTTCGACGTTCCACATTTTATCTTGCCTGCCCCAGATCGGGTAGCCTTGACTCTGTTGACAAGCCTGCCTTTACTCGGTGGTCACGCGTTGACGACTGGCTTAGAAATTATCTGTGGATTACTGTTGGGGACTGCGATCGGATTTTCGGTCGCTTGTTTGATCGGAGACTCGAAACGACTCCAAAAGCTGACCATGCCGGCTTTGGTGATCAGCCAAGCATTACCAGTCTTTGCCATTGCACCCATTTTGATGCTCTGGCTCGGCTACGGCTTCGCATCCAAGCTCGCCATGACGACCTTAATCGTTTTTTTTCCAGTGACAGCAAGCACACTTGCTGGGTTTCGAGCATTCCCAACATCCTGGGATACCACCTTTAAACCTCTCAGACCCAAAGCGTCAAAATTATTTTGGTATGTACGACTACCGTTAGCCATTCCCTATGCAATGTCTGGGGTTCGTGTCGCGGCTTCAGTCGCACCGATCGGTGCAGTTGTTGGAGAGTGGGTAGGGTCATCAAGTGGTCTTGGCTATTTGATGCTCCATGCCAATGGCCGCGGCCAAACCGATTTGATGTTTGCAGCACTTTTGGTGCTTTGCGTCGAGGCTCTAATTATTTGGAGCCTAGTGAACCGCCTCACCAGCCGGTTCAACCAAAACTCATCATTACTGTAAAGGTGAATACCAAAATTTAAGGTAACGAGCCTTCGATTCCTTCAACGTAGAAGTCCATACCCAGAAGCGTTCCGTCATCCGCTGTCTCACCGGGAGCCAACCAAGCCGAACCATCTTGCTTATTGATTGGGCCTGTAAACGCATGAAGACGTCCTTCGGTAATTGCCTTTCGAGCTTCCTCAGCCATTGCCTTCACGTCATTTGGTACTGCTTTTCCATAAGGTGCAAGCGCAACCATCCCCGTATCAAAACCGCCCCATGTGTCAGTTGATGTCCACGAACCATTCATCGCTTCATTAACTCGACGGACATAATAGGGAGCCCAATCGTCGATAATTGCAGTGAGCTGAGCGTTCGGGCCATATGCGGCTTGGTCCGATGCCTGACCGAACGCATAGATACCGCGTTCTTCAGCAATCTTCATGGGCGCGGCCGAGTCAGTATGTTGCATCAAAATGTCTGCGCCTTGATCGATGAGCGCTTTAGCGGCGTCCGCTTCCTTGCCTGGGTCAAACCAAGTCGAAACCCAAATGACTTTGAACTTTACTGTTGGATTGACGCTTTTGGCAGCCAGATATGCTGCGTTGATACCTCTCACGACCTCAGGAATTGGAAATGAAGCAATATAACCAATGGTATTTGATTTGGTCATTTTGCCAGCGATCAGACCGAGAACATGACGCCCTTCGTAAAAGCGCGACGAGTATGTAGCGAGGTTGTCTGCGCGTTTATATCCGGTCGCATGTTCAAATTTCACGTTAGGGAATTGCTGAGCGACTTTGATCGTTGGATTCATATATCCAAACGACGTTGTGAAGATCATGTTGGCACCGTCAGCTGCCATCTGAGCGATTACCCGCTCTGCATCTGGTCCCTCGGAGACGCTTTCGACAAATACTGTCTCGACCTTATCACCGTGTTCTTTCTCCACAGCCAAGCGCCCACGATCATGCTCATAAGTCCAACCCGCATCCGCAACTGGGCCAACATAGACAAATCCAACTTTTGCTTTGTCTGCGATAATTACTTTCTCCTTCTTTTCGGCTGGCTCAAATGACACAACCGCAACAACTATCGCGACAATCGCTAACAGTCCTAAAGCTAAACCTGATTTCTTCATAGATACCTCGAATATAGGTTATTTACTCTCTCGAAAAATGGACCCCAGCGCTCCTGGAGGTTTATGCGTAAGGTCATTGCGCCCCGCGATGACGACCAAGGCGACGATCGTGACCAGATAAGGTAGCATTGATAACCACTGAGATGCTATCGAAACGCCAAGCGCCTGGCCATGGAGTTGGATTATCGAAACGCTCCCAAACAAATAGGCCCCAGCGATTACCCTGAAGGGTCGCCAGGAGGCAAACACCACCAATGCAAGAGCAATCCAACCTCTGCCTGCGGTCATTCCTTCGACGAACAGCGGTGTCTGAACCAAGGTGAGATAGGACCCACCGATACCAGCCAGTGCACCACCGGCAGCAATCGCCAAAAACCGAATTCCCATCACAGAAAAGCCCAAACTGTGCGCGGAGGTGTGATTTTCGCCGACTGCACGCAGAATCAGGCCCGCTCGGGTTTTCTTCAAAAACCACCAAATCAAGGCCGCCATCAGAATCGACAGATAGACCAGCGGATCGTGTGAAAAGAGCGCATGCCCGACCACCGGTAACTGACTCAACAATGGGATTGTCCACACAGATACTTGAGGCGCAGCCTGCCCAACGTACTGCGCTCCAGCCAAGGCACTCAACCCCAATCCAAAGAGCGTCAATGCAAGTCCGGTCGCTACCGGATTGGCGTACAGACGCAACACCAAAAGCGCAAAGATTGCTGCCAAAGAAGCACCAGCTAACGCAGCTGCAATCACTGAGAATAACAGTGGATAACCAGCCAACGCTGTTGCAAAACCAGCCAAGGCGCCAACGATCATCAGTCCTTCAATACCCAAATTCAATACACCAGCGCGCTCTTGAATCAATGCACCAAGACCCGCAAACACCAAGGGGGTGGAAGCCACCAAAATGGCATGCAAGATAGACGACAGTAAGCTGTAATCCATCACGCGACCTGCCCTAGACGAACCCGATAGTTCACAAACAGTGAAGTCCCAAGTAGGAAAAACAACAACAGCCCCTGAAAGACCTGCGTGCTCGCAGCAGGAACCCCTAGCGACAACTGAGCAGCCTCACCGGCTAAATACGACAAGGCGACCAAAAGGCCTGCAGGAATCACAGCGAGCGGATGCAGCCTTGCTAAGAAAGCAACGATAATGGCCGTGAAACCATAGGATGGCGAAATCGTTGGAACCAGTTGTCCGATATTACCAGTCACCTCGACCACTCCGGCAAATCCACTGATGGCTCCACCCATCAACAAAGCCATCCAAACGGTTCGATCACGGCTGTATCCAGCAAACTTCGCAGCACTGGCCGACAGACCCGTCACTCGCATCTCAAACCCCAAATGCCATCGCTTGACGACCCAGGTTCCGACGATCGCGAAGGCGATTGCAAACACAAAACCCAAATGACCACGACCCGCGGAAAAGAGTTTCGGCAGGGTTGCTGCATCATGGAACAAGCGACTTTCGGGAAAATTAAACCCATCGGGATCTCGCAACGGACCATGCACCATGACACTTAACAATAAAATTGCCACATAAGTAAGCATCAAGGAGACAAGAATCTCGTTCGCGTTAAACCGTACCTTGAGGAAAGCGGGAATCGCCCCCCAGAGAAGTCCACCGACGGTTCCACCGAGAAGCACCAGAGGCATGACCCAAAAACCATCAACACCCCAGAATGCGAGAGCGACTGCGCCACCACAAAGCCCCCCCATGACGAGCTGCCCCTCTGCACCGATATTCCAAACACCGGCTCGAAATCCAAGCGCTAAGGCCACACCAATGATGATTAACGGGGTGGCTTTCGCTAGCAATTCACTGATCCCGTACACGGAATTCAGCGGTTTGATAAAAATCCGATGCAAACTCGATAGCGGGTCAAGCCCGATCGCTGCCAACAAAACCGAGGCGGTCAGTAGTGTCAAAATCAATGCAACCAAGACGGCCAGCCACTCGTGATACCAGCGAGTCACTGCACGTGGTTCAACGAAAATCACGCCTCGATCTCCTGTCCGAGCATCAAGGCTCCCAGGTGTTCTGGAGTCATGTCTTCAGTCGCAAACGTGCGGCTAAGACGTCCATGGCAGATGGCGCAGATTCGATCAGTCACTGAAAGCAGCTCATCGATGTCCTGACTCAGTAAAACAATAGATGCGCCCTGATCGGCAATATCCATCAACATTTGATGAATAAACAACTGTGCCTTGGCATCAACACCCCAGGTCGGATTCGATACGATCAAGACTCGGGGTTGGCCAAGTAACTCCCGTCCGATCAGAAACTTTTGCAGGTTCCCTCCAGAGAGGCTCGACGCTTTCGCATTCACCGAAGTTGTTCTCACATCAAAGGTCTGAATCAGTTCGTGCGCAAAGGCTTTTGCCGCTGTTCCGCTGATCAAGTATTCATTTTTTAGAATTCCGCGGGTTTGCCGTGCGGTCAAAATGACATTCTCCCACAGAGTCAAATCCGGCACCGCCGCATGTCCCAGACGATTTTCCGGTGCACCTAACAACCGCCTGCGTCGACGCTGCTCAATACCCAGATGTGCAATCGGTTCGCCATCCAGTACGAGACTGTCGGGATTCGGCAATGTAAGCTCACCTGAAAGGACGTCAAACAGAATATTTTGCCCATTCCCAGAAACTCCTGAAATCCCTAGGATTGATCCCGGGGCCACGGATAGGTAAATATCACGTAGCACGACGCTTCGACTCGATTCGGGGTACACCTCACCGACGCGAACCGTCAAACGTGCTTTTAACTTTTCAGTCGCCGGCAATTTGGTTCGTTTGGTTTCATTCAGACGCTCTCCAATCATTTTTTCACCTAAAGAGCGTGTGCTTTCTTGCCTCGGATCCACCACATCAACAACACGTCCAGCACGCATTAATGTGGCTCGACCACACAATGCCCTGACCTCGTCAAGTTTGTGCGAGATGTAAATAATGGATCGGCCTTCATCGGATAAGCGATCGAGCGTTGTGAACAACTGCTCAGTCTCCTGCGGCGTCAACACCGATGTCGGTTCATCCAGAATCAATAGGCTTGGGTCCTGCATCAGTGCACGGATGATTTCAACGCGCTGTCTTTCACCAGCACTTAAATCATAAACCCGCCGCTTCAATTCAAGATGTAATCGATAGCGCTCACAAACCGCTGTGATCTCGTCAGCAAGCGCAACATCGGGAAGCCGGCCTTCTAAACCTAAGGCAATATTTTCCAACACCGTCAGCGCATCAAACACAGCAAAATGTTGAAAAACCATTCCCACACCAGCATGTTTCGCATCACCCGGGGTATCTGGGGTGTACGGGCAAGCATTGAGTTCCATGGACCCGACGTCGGGTTTTAAGATCCCATAAATCATTTTGACGAGTGTGGATTTCCCAGCGCCGTTTTCACCGAGCAGTGCATGGATTTCGCCTTGATCGACCGACAGAGTGACATCGGTATTGGCTGCAAAGTCTCCAAAATATTTGGTTAAGCCACGCACGCCCAAACATTGCTTCGAAGAAGCCGACAAACGCTCTGCGATCGCAACTGATTCAGACAAATTCAAGGCTCACTCTTGGGAACACGCGAAGAATACAACATTCTCCGACGCAAACCCACGGTTTAGGGGCTGTTTGATTGGAAGAAGAAGTACTCAGCGCTAATGTGTCCATGCAAGGACACGAGCCCTTGCTGAATCCAGTCCATATTTTGCGTCAGGAGATCTGGCGTTAAACGCTCCAGATCCAGCTTGGTTAACCCATCAACGATTCCGTCCAACAAGTCAGTGGATACGCGTTGGTGTGGCAACTTGTTTAAGTAGCGCCTGACGCTATATAAGGCCGCAGCCATCGATTGCGGAAAGTTTGTATCTCGAACCACAAAATCCAAAACATCGCTTCCATGCATCCGGTTGCGCGCGCTGTGACGATACAATTCCACACCACCCAACGCAGTCAGAAGATTTTGCCAACCAATGGCTTCATAACTACTCCATCGAGTCGAGGCTCCCGGAACCATCTGTGTGACCCGAGGGTCCACCAGCCGAGACACCATATCTGCGTGCTCAAGTCGATCTCCGAGCCGCAAAAATAGCCAACTCAAATCTCTCGCCTGGCTCGCAACTAAGCAACCGTGCCAAAGTCGACAGCTCGAAATCACTTGTTTTAACAACCGAATCCGTGACGATCGATCAAAACCAGCAAATGACTGGCGTTCGATCAGCCCATGCAGTTCATTCAGGGCAATCCAAGCATCTTTCGGAATCAAATCTCGAGTCACTCGAGCATTCTCCCGAGCCGACGCAATCGAAGCGCGGATCGACCCCGAGTGGTCGAGGCTCAACACCAGTTGCTCCATCACCTCCACTTCAGAAATTCCTGGATCTGAGTCACCCGAGCCAAAGACCTGCATTAAAGACTCCCAGTCGTAGGGAACTCCATCAGGCAAATCCAAAATGGTATCGGATGCAGCAATCGCGAGCCGAGCCGTTGCTTCAGCTCGCTCGATATAACGAGAAAGCCAGTAAAGATGTTCAGCGACACGGGCCAGCATTAAGACTGTATCTCGTCGGCAACCACCCAAAAATCCTTAGAACCACCACCTTGTGAGGAATTCACAACCAATGA
Source organism: uncultured Litorivicinus sp. (assembly GCA_902528165.1). Lineage (GTDB taxonomy): Bacteria > Pseudomonadota > Gammaproteobacteria > Pseudomonadales > Litorivicinaceae > HIMB30. The sequence goes on along the minus strand of CABZRL010000008.1, from coordinate 35,589 downwards.
GCCTTCGCGTAATGCCACCCGACACAATCCACCGGTTGAGCACCATTGGGACGAGCTTTGTAAAACAAACGGGCGTAAATCAACATGACGTGGGGCAAGGTCGCCATCTTCAGTGACTGTGAGCGTTGTCGAAATCGCAAGCGTTGGCTGCGCAATCCAAACGCGGGGATTCTCCAGAATTTCGGCTCGACGAGACACGATCTCCTCATCAGTGGCGTGCGGACCGACCATAATGCCATATCCACCAGACGCGTCAGCCGGTTTAACCACCAGTTCATCAAGGTGATCCAATACAAATGCCTGTTGCTCAGGATTCGAACAGAGGAAGGTCTGCACATTCTCCAGAATCGGTTTTTCATTTAAGTAATATTGAATGATCTCAGGGACGTAGGCATAGAGCACCTTGTCATCAGCTACTCCACTGCCTGGCGCGTTGGCAATCGAGACTTTTCCGCCTCTCCAAGCCCGCATCAATCCTGGAACACCAAGGACTGAATCAGGGTTCAATGCTTCAGGATCGAGAAAGGTGTCATCAATCCGTCGATAAATCACATCGACACGGCTCACTCCCTCGACCGCCTTCATGTAAACGCAATCGTCAGAATCCACAAACAAATCCGAACCCTGAACCAATTCGGCCCCAATCTGTTGCGCCAGATAGCTGTGTTCAAAATACGCGGAGTTATAGATGCCAGGCGTTAACACCACAATGACAGGATGATCGACCGGCCGTGGCGACAACGTATTGAGCATATCGAGTAAATCAGACGCATACTGACTGACCGGAAGGATGTGATGATTGCGGAATAATTCCGGATACACCTGCTTCATCACAGATCGATTTTCAAGCATGTAAGAAACGCCACTTGGGACTCGCAGATTGTCTTCAAGGACAAAGAGTTGGCCACGATGGTCACGAACCAGATCGGATCCACAAATGTGAGCCCAAGTTTCAAACAGCGGATTCATTCCAGAAGCTAATGCGATGTAGTGAGGACTGTCGGTGACTAATTCAGTAGGCACGATGCCGTCCCGCAAAATCTCCTGTTCGTTATAGACATCGTTTAAAAACAGATTGAGCGCTTTTAACCGTTGCTTCAATCCGGCCTCAGTGTGCCGCCACTCAGATGCCTGCATCACACGTGGCACAAGGTCCAAGGGCCACGATCGGTCAATATTCATGGAGTCGGAATAGACCAAAAATGAAATCCCCTGGCTTTTGATCGCAGCCTCAAGCGCTGTCCGTTTTTCCGATAACACCTCGGGAGAGAGGTCTTTAAGAAATTTCAGTAAACTATCGGCCCCAGGACGTGCTTCGCCGTCGGCTCTGATAAGCTCGTCGAAAAATTGTCCGGCCGCAATTTCAGGGGTGACTTGGATCACAGTCCATTTGTCCAAATATTGAATCTAAGTGTAGTGTCCGGCTTCATCCGGATCGACGCAAGAAAAAGAGGAATCCATGTTAGCAATCTTATCGCCAGCCAAATCGCTAAATACGGACTTGAGCGTGGATCGTTCAATGATCACAACGCCACAATTCTTGGAGGAAGCAACCACACTGGCCAACATGATGCGAGAGTTCAACCCATCGGATCTGGCCAGCCTGATGAAGCTCTCTGACAAGCTGTCAGCGTTAAATGCTGCGCGGTTCGAACAATGGTCTCCAGACCATCAAGCAGACGACTTATTGCCGGCTGTTTACGCATTTAACGGCGATGTGTATCAAGGCCTCGATGTGCAGACCTTAGGTCCAGATGCCCTCAATCAATTAGCCGGACATGTGCGTATTCTCTCAGGACTCTACGGATTACTCAGACCCTTCGATGCTATGCGTCCCTACCGCCTGGAAATGGGAACCAAGCTTAAAGGTCAGGCCATCACCTCATTGCCTGAGTTCTGGAAAAATAAAATTACGCAAAGGCTAAACGCCGATTTAAACGGCGCGCCTCTGGTTAATCTCGCTAGCAACGAGTACTCCGCAGCTGTTGATTTTCGAGCAATTGAAGGGCCTGTCATTTCACCGGTATTTAAAGATCTGAAAAATGGCGAATACAAGATCATCAGCTTTTACGCAAAACGAGCAAGAGGCCTAATGGCGCGGTTTATTGTTGAGGCGGACGCACAAACAGTGATTGATCTTCAAGCTTTTGATGATGGCGGTTATCGCTATTCCAACAAGCATTCCACACTAGATGCTCCCTGTTTTATTCGGGATCCCGAAGTCCGTTGAAAGATCGTACTCCAGATTCAATTCTTGCACCTTGGCTTGAATCAACGGCACCTGAGGCGATTTGGGTTGTCGGTCAGGAAGTCCCCCCGGTAGTCTCGGATTATCAAGCCCACTGCCTGAATCAAGTTCAGGTGATGAATCCAAAAGCGATCCAATCTGCGACCCAACTACCAAACGCGGCTTTGATTGCTGATCCGATCCAGACTCCGGAGGATTTACTTACCCTAGGGCAGGTTCGCAATCTGTTGATCCCAGAGATTCTGTGCTTCGTGAGCGAATCGATTGAATCAGCGGCGCTCTATGCCCTTGCGTTTAAACGCGGGGAACATTGTCGCCAGAAACGAACCGCCCTCTTGAGTTTTCATTACTCGCTCGCCACATATAACCATACTCGAGCCTGGAACAATCCGAAGTTCTGGGCAAATCCCGAAAACTGGAATAAGTATTGGTGGTGATATGCGACTGATTGCACTGATGTTCGTCTTCGTCTCAAACATTGTACAGGCGGCCATTGAGGCGCCGGAACTCAGTGACCGAGAGTACCGCTACCTGGTATTGCCAAATTCACTGAAAGTGCTGTTAATTTCAGATCCAACCACCGATAAAGCCGCCGCATCAATGGATGTTTACGTGGGCACAAATAACGATCCTGAGGGATTCCCGGGTCTTGCGCATTTCCTCGAACACATGCTGTTCTTAGGAACGGATCAATTTCCTGATGCAGGTGAATATCAACAATTTATTTCGGACCAAGGCGGCTCTCACAACGCTTTCACGGCGCCAGAACACACAAACTATTTCTTTTCTCTCAACCCAAAGGCGCTCAAACCAGCACTTGACCGTTTTAGTCGATTTTTTATTGCACCGACGTTGGATCCAACCTACGTCGATCGAGAAGTCAACGCAGTGCATTCTGAATATCAGTCGAAGCTCAGAGATCCAGCACGCCTCAGTTTTGAAGCGACGAAGCAAGGGCTAAATCCTAATCATCCTTTTGCTCGATTTGGAGCCGGCAATCTCTATACCCTCAACAAACCCGGACTTCTGGATGCTCTGAAGACCTTTTATAACAACGAATATTCTGCGAATCGAATGTCACTCGTGGTGCTGGGTGAAGAATCACTGGATACCCTCGAGACCTGGGTGCGTGATCGTTTTACAGACATCCCCGATCGTCAACTCGCACCATCTGTGATTTCCACTCCCTTGTTTGACAGCAGCCGCCTACCTCTGGTCGTGCAATCACAACCGGCAACTGAATCGCGTCGTCTGACTCTCTTATTCCCGATCCCCGATACGGATGCTTTTCAGCATCACGCGCCACTGCAGTTCATCGGTCATCTGTTGGGGCATGAAGGTGACAATAGCCTACTGGCCCACCTCAAAGCCAAAGGCTATGCCAATGGCCTTTCAGCTGGTGAGAGTCTGGGCATGACCGAGAGCCGCTCATTTTCGATTAGCATCAGCCTGACTCCCGAAGGCTACATGCAAAGAGATCAAGTGATCGAGGAAGTCTTTAAAACCTTGCGGTTAATCGAGACTGATGGTCTCCAACCCTGGCGGTTTGATGAATTGAAAACCGTTTCTGATGCCAATTTTCGATTTGAAGAAGAAGCAGATCCACAGAATCTGGTCACCTATCTGTCAGAAAAACTGCACTCAACTCCAGCGAATGAACTATTGACCCGAGGACGAATCCTCAGAAATTTCGATCAGGCACTGGTCAAAGATATGCTCAGTTGGCTCATCCCTGATCAAATGCTGGTGCGTGTTACTGCTCCTGAAGTGGAACCAACCGAGACCACTCAGTATTACCCAACTCCGATTGCCCGGTTCGCACTCGAGAATTCGCGGCTGGCGCGTTTTCAGGCAGCAAGGAAGCAGAAATCCGAGTTAGTCCGTCTCCCGGCTCCAAATCCATTTATTCAAGACCCGGGAAAGCCCATCGCTAACACGCGTAAGGCAACCATCGAAACCCAACCTCGAACCGTGTATTTTTCAGATAGCGCTGTGGGCTACATTCTGACTGAAAATCGTTACGCGCAGCCGCGGAGTGATTTGTACATTCGCCTCAGAACACCACTGGCAGCCAGTTCGCCTGAGGCTTCGATCATGAGTGATCTATTAGCCGATGCCCTTAGTGAATATTTCAACTCCCTAGGCTACGAAGCGGCACTCGCCGGTGTCGGATTCTCATCACAATCCAGTCAATCAGGCATGACGTTGCAGTTTTCCGGCTATCATCATTCCCTGGTCATCTTAGTTGACAGAGTGTTGCGCGCGCTTCCCATTCCTCTGATTGACGAACCGACATGGACTCGGTTGCGACAACTCAAATCACAGCAACTAGCACGTGTCCAGGCGCAAAGGCCATCCAGCCGCTTGTTCGATGAAGTCACCGCTGAATTAATGCCTTTCGCTTATGCTCAAAGTGAACTCAATGATGCGTTCACAGCGATTGATCGACCCACGTTCCATCAGTATCAAAAGGCGTTTTTCTCAGGAGTTCATGCGGAGATGTTTCTTCATGGCCCAGTCTCTCGGAGTGAAGGCGAAGAACTCTTAGCTTCCTGGGCCAATATGCTACCGCTGGATGACAATACGCCAGCGGTCGAAGTCACAACAAACGCTTGGCCAGGCGATCGCATTCGATCGTATGTTTATGCTCATCCCGACCAAGCGGCCAGTATTCTCTACATCGACCAACGCACTGATCCGGGATCACGAATTTTGAATCAACTGGCCGGGAATCTGATCGAAGCTCCGTTTTACACTCGGCTGCGCACCGAAAAGCAACTGGGCTACATTACCTTTGCAACCGCGTTTCCACTCTATAACACGCCCATCTTGACCGGCGCTGTCCAATCACCGACAGCGAATCCTGATGAATTGGCTGCAGCCATCCAACAGGAATTCGACAGTTTTGCGGACATGGTAGAGTCGATGCCGAATGCGCAATTTGAGAGTCAACGACAGAGTTTATTTAATCAGCTTCTCAATCCGCCATCGACGCAATCAGAACTTTCCAATGCGGTTTGGAGCGCGATTGGCCTCAGGAGACCCTTTAGTGACCGCATGACGCAAGCTCAAACGCTGGAGGCAATCACTCAAGATCAATTCGTGGAATATCTCAAACAGCGGATCCAAAATCCTGTGGTATTGAAGGCTTTTCGTGCAGCGGATTGATCCATTTTGAAATCAAACAGGTGGTTGATGATCAAGCCAGTGAGCGAACTGTTGCAGAAGCTCAATTTGATGAAGTTCGAGATCAGATCGCTGGCTGATTTCCAGCAACTCATCCTGAACTCGACTTGCTGCCGTTTGTGCAGTGGAAATCCCCATCAGCTTGTCGCGACGAACTTTCTGCCAACGCCTCCACTCCGACTGAGACAACGATTGTGGAAAATTACGTGCTCGATACCGAAAGAACAATTCCGGGTAACGAACATCATCAAATGCGAGATCTAACTCACTTAAAGCCTCTGCATTCATCAATGGAAGACCGGCCAATAGATCCTTATCATGTGACGACAAAAAACGTCCTGAATAAAGAGCCAAGTCAACATCGTCAGGGACCGACTGTTGGGGTTCACTGAAGATCGAGACCGCCAATTGGTATAGCTGTTTGAAAGCTGGTGATTCCTGAATATGCTGCCAAATCTCGAGGTGCTGGTTTTGCATTGCCTCATCACGACCAAAGCCCTCAAGCCGTGCTTTGACATCGGCATCGAGAGTGCCGCGACGAAACAACATTGGCTGTGCATTGATTCGGATCGTATGAAGACCCAACGCATAGGCCTGTTTTCGAGTTTCATGCAGATCGCTCGACTGCGATTCCGCCAACGCAATTGAGCCCGCCATGACCTCTTGTGGGTCACGATTTAAATCAAAGGCCACATAATCATTGGAACGCTCTGACAAACGGAACGGAATCCAACAATCTCTGACGAATCCGCGTTCCCAACCGGCGAAGGGCGTCACTTCAATAAGCCCCTCGCTTCGACCGTCGGCTCGAATTTGATCGGTCACAAAGTGCTTATCAATCCGCTTTAAGCAAGAGGCAAATAGATCGGCATCATAGAGCGCCAGTTGTCGAGCTAATCGTGCCGTCACTGTGACATCAGAGGCCGCATCATGCGCCCGCGTCAGTCCTTGATCTAGCTGGTTGAGAGGACCAATCCGGTCGAGCTTAAACCGCGGTCGGCCATCATGATCTTCCGGCCAGCGAATCGCCGCTGGAGCAAACACAAAATAACTCAGAACCACCGGATACAAATCAAACCGACCACGACCATCGGCATGTTGCCAAGCATAGGGGTCGCGCAACGAACGATAGAAGACATGCTGCGTAAACTTGTCATCAAAGCCACGCGAATTATATCCAGCGACAAGGGTACGCGGCGCAATGAGACTCTCGAGATGACTCGCCAGCTGAGCCTCGGAAACACCCTCCCGCTGATGCCTCTCCGGGAGGATTTGATGCACCAGCATCGCGCCAGGAGAGGGAAGGACGTCGTCAGGAATACGGATGAGAAGGGACTGTGCGTCCGCCAATGGTTCCATTCCAGGATCGGTCAACTGCCACCCCATTTGGATGGGCCGATCTGCGGCTGCATCTCGACCCGAGGTTTCATAGTCGTACCAGAGAATCTGCACCCTAACGCTCAGCTAAGGTGACGTTCAATTCCAACACCGACGAGTCACCGACTCGGTCTAATCGGATCGCGACTTGATCGTCACGAATCGCCACATATTTTTTGACAACATCCAGAATTTCACGCTGTAAATCAGGAAGGAAATCGGGGCCCTCTCGATTCTGGCGCTCATGCGAAATCAGAATCTGTAACCGCTCTTTAGCGGCCGCTGCCGAGGTTTTTTGCTTGCTTGAAAACAGACCAAAAAATGCCATCAGTCACCTCCACCCAAAATGCGACTGAGAAGTCCTTGCTTCTTCACTGTGACAAACCGAAGCGGCCGATCGTCTCCAAGGAATCGAGCGACCGCATCACTGTAGGCTTTACCCGCATCAGAGTCTTCATCCAAAATGACAGGAACACCGGTATTTGACGCTTTTAACACTGCTTTCGATTCCGGAACGACTCCAATGAGCTTCACCGCCAAGATGTCACAGACGTCTTCTTTGGATAACATTTCGCCCTGATCCACACGAACCGGATCATATCGCGTGATCAACAAATGCTCTTGAACTTTCCCGCCTTCTTTTGCATGCTTGGATTTCGACTGCAGAATTCCAAGAATCCGATCCGAATCGCGAACCGACGAAACTTCTGGGTTGGTCACAATAACCGCGTGATCAGCAAAGTGAAGCGCCATTGTTGCACCTCGCTCAATACCCGCAGGCGAATCACAAACGATATATTCAAAACCCATGTCAGATAATTGGTCGAGAACTTGGCCGACACCCTCTTCAGATAAAGCATCTTTATCCTTGGTCTGACTTGCCGCCAAGATCGACAGATTTTCCATGCGCTTATCTTGAATCAGCGCTTGATTCAGTGTCGCCTCACCGGAGATCACATTGACGAAATCAAACACGACACGGCGCTCAACACCCATAATGAGATCGAGGTTACGAAGTCCCACATCAAAATCAATCACCACAGTGCGGTGACCGGCCTTCGCAAGACCGGCAGCCAGAGCTGCTGATGACGTCGTTTTACCGACACCACCTTTCCCTGAGGTCACAGTGACAACGGTAGCCAAGCTTTCTTCTCCTTTATCCCATTAAAGCAAATGTTAATTTTTGAGCCGTTCCGTCGAGCCCAACTCTTACTCTAGCAGACCAGAGCTCTTCGGGGATTTGTTCTGATCCGCAATACATCCCTGCAAGCGACACCAATTCTGGCTCGAAGGTTAAACAAAAAATTTCAGCATCTGCCTGTCCACTGACACCGGCCGCGACCCGCCCTCGCAGCCGGCCATACACATGGACATGACCATCCGCCATGATTTCAGCGCCATCGCTTACTTGACCGATGATCACCAGATCACGATCTTTCGCGTAGATTTGAACGCCTGAACGGACTGGACCTTCGATCACTAATGCGCTGTTTCGAGTCTCATCAGGGACTGGCGATGTGGCCGACACCGCTTCTGGAGTATCTGGATCAACAGTCACATTGTTAGACGACAGCCAGGCAAGGCCAAGTTCGTCAGCAACAGTCCGGTGCTGAGGATCGCCTGTTAAACCGATCAAACCAATCCCCAACTGATCAAGGAGATCGACCGCTTCGCTGATTTCGCTGGCAGTATGCTCCATCGCAGGCTTTAAAACGATCGCTATTTCCTGCATGAGCGCCGGTGCTTTGTCGCACTGGAGACTCAACCACGAGTCCAATGGGCCACTGTCTTTAAGCCACTCCAGCGTCATGACACTGTATCGATTGGCACGAATGCGGGGCATTGATGTCATAGATTCACTCAGTTGGAAAAAGTTGTGCAATTATTGCCAAGTGTTACTTGACGAAACAACTGCATTTCATTAATATTCGCGCCTCGATTGCGGGGTGGAGCAGCCTGGTAGCTCGTCGGGCTCATAACCCGAAGGTCAGAGGTTCAAATCCTCTCCCCGCTACCACTTTTCTTCGAGATACTTTGATCCACGTTCTGGATTAACCCAGCTAGGCTCGGATGGACCGTTTTCCCAGCTCCCGACAACATCTCGATATACGGATAGATCGCGCACGAGTCCGGTAAACGATCACCTTGTTCCAAAATCTCGCGCATCCGGCCTAAAAACACAAACTGAAGCCATTGTTCCAGCTCTAGTGTGTCGTAACAAAATGGCAGCGTACTGGCCAAAGCCTCTGCTGTCGGCCGCTCATCTGACCACAGGCCCAGATCCCTCAAGCCAACCTCAAGTTGATTCAGCGCATCGATGATCTCTACACTTTGTTGATCAATCAAGACTGCGACTCAAGCTCTTGCAGTAGCGCTTCAAATTCTTGCGTCAGCCGATGTTTTGCATATAGATGAACCAATGGCTTTGCTTTTTCATGAGACTCACGCATGATCACACTTGAAGACAGCGTTGTCTTCGTGACCGGTAGTGAATCCGCCTTTAAGCCTTCAATGAGTTGCTTGGGTAACTTCGCACGCGCCGGAACCTGATTAGGAACAATCGCTTCAAGCACCAATTGCGGATTATGGTCTGCTTTGATTTCTTCGATCGTCTCGGTCAACTGATACAGCGCATGCTTGGAGAATGTGTCGCAATCGAAGGGGACAACCACCCGATCGGCAGCGATCATTGCCGATCGCGAAAAAAAGTTCAGTGCAGGCGGCGTATCCAGATAAATCCGATCAAAGTCTGTCATCAATTCCGCTAAGGCTTCTTTGAGCTTATACATTTTGTACCGGCTCTCAAGCTTATGCTCAAGTTCAAGCAGGCCTCGTCCAGAGGGCATTATAAATAAATTCGAGTAAGCACTCTCATGAATTAATGCGGTTATCGATTCGCGCGAATACAACGATAATTGCTTCTGGAAAAAATCCTCAACGCCTAGCAGCTGTTCAGATTGCTCCCCGAAAATGTAATGCGTACTGTTGCTTTGTACATCCAAATCGATCAAAAGGGTCTTCAAACCACACTTGGCGCTTGCTGCAGCCAAATTGACGGCGATACTCGATTTTCCGACACCACCTTTTTGGTTAAATACAACGCGTCTCATTGAGCAGAACCGAGTTTTAGTTCCTCATCCAGCCGAGACCCCAACCGATTCAGTTCATCAGTATTCTGCTTTAAGCTATTTTCTACTTTTTCGATTTGCCTTTGCGTAGTAGCCACGTTTCCCTGAAGCCGGCTGATTTCATTCCATCGTGAATCTAAATCAATGATTCGTTGAGTTAATTGTCGACGACCAACATCTAACTCCTCTACTAATCTTTTCATTCCATCTAGCTGAGGCTCTATCTCATTCAACGCAATAACTCGATCCGTAAGCTTTTTCGCCTCAGCTGAGACGAGTTGATTAATCTGGTCCTGACGATTTAGGCGATTTTCACTATCTTGAATCTTCAGACTATTGTTCGAAACCTCCTCCGAAAGAATCTCGGTCGCTAGAACGGCCGTTTTGTCTTCCAATGCCTTTGCAGCAGCGCTTTGCGCAAGATCCACCCTCGCATTGACTTCTGAAAGCTGAGTGATCAATTGACCAGTGAGTTTATCAATTGTGCCTAACTGCTCATAGAATGATGCAACATCTTTCTTGGATTGATCGAGTCTAGCTCGTTCCGACATGATCTGATTTTGAGCGAGTGAGAGATTTTCCTTCAGTGAGTCTTGATTCTCGATAACAGACTGCAAATCTGTCTGGAGTGCTGAAAAATCAAGCTTCGTTTTAGCGACGTCAGAGGATAATGCTTCCATACGCTTAGAAGTCAAAGCCAGCTGCTCGGTAACTTCATTGACTATTTTGTTTTCCACCGATGAGACCATTTTCCGCATTTGAGCATCAGACTGCGCAAGCTCACCGATTCCCTGCGTTTGAAGACGATTCAGTCTTTCTAGTGTTTCCTCAAGTTGTTTTGCTTGAGCTTCGGCCTTCTCTAATGCGGCTTGGTATCTACCCGCCTCTTCAAGACCAAAAAAAGCCATACCAAAGGATACACAAAGACTCACGGTCACAAAGAGCCAAAGCAACCAATTAGAATTAGAGTTAGACTTCACAACCACTGACCTTTGCGATGACGAGGCGGCTTGTTGAATCGACCCGTCATTAGGAGAATCCAAATCTCCTACTGTTGAATCAACTCTTGTGAGATCGTCAATAAATTTTGGTTCTTTGCGAGTCATCGATCATTTTTCCTACTGGGCTAAGTGTACCTAATCCTTCGACAAAACGAACCTACGATCGCCGAAAAGATTGAATTGTCACGAGAAGCCCCCACAATTGTTTCGATCAAAACTCACTGGAGGTCATCATGGCATTCGAATTGCCCTCACTGCCGTATGCTAAAAATGCATTGGCACCGCATATTTCAGAAGAAACACTCGAATTTCACCACGGAAAGCACCACAAAACTTACGTGGATAACCTAAACAACTTGGTTCCAGGAACCGAGTTTGAAGGCAAGTCGCTTGAGGACATCATCAAAGCGTCTTCCGGTGGCATCTTCAATAACGCTGCCCAAGTCTGGAACCATACGTTCTATTGGCATTGCCTCTCACCCAATGGTGGTGGCGAACCAACAGGCGAGCTCGCTGATACTATTAACGATACCTTTGGATCATTCGACAATTTCAAAGAAGAGTTCACCAAAACCTCTGTCACAACCTTTGGCTCTGGCTGGGGTTGGTTAGTAAAAAATGCAGAGGGTCAATTGGAGTTAGCGTCAACAGTTGGTGCTGGTAACCCAATGACCGATGGCAGAACACCCTTGTTAACCTGCGATGTTTGGGAACATGCCTATTACATCGATTATCGGAACGCTCGCCCAGCATATCTCAAGGCATTCTGGGAGCTGATTAACTGGGATTATGTCGCTGAGCAATACGCAAACGCATAATCCGTATTGCATGATCAAAAAACCCGCTTCGGCGGGTTTTTTATGCGCTCGTTGTCAAAGCCAGCAGACATAAAAAAACCCCATCCAGAGACTGAATGGGGTTCTCGACCTCAGGGTCGACTTACATCATGCCGCCCATCCCTGGGTCCATCGCTGGTGCCGCAGGCTTGTCTTCTTTGATCTCAGTGATCATACATTCTGTTGTGATCATCAAACCGGCAACAGATGCAGCCGCTTGCAGAGCAGAACGTGTCACTTTCGCAGGGTCCAAAATACCCATTTCGATCATGTCACCATACTCACCGCTTGCCGCGTTGAAGCCGAAGTTACCCTCGCCTTGCTTCACCTTATCGACGACCACAGAGGCTTCTCCACCAGCGTTAGTAACGATCTGGCGGAGAGGTGCTTCCATTGAGCGCTTGGCAATTTGAATACCAACATTCTGCTCTTCGTTATCACCAGTCAGCTCGCCAACCGCTTGTAGCGCTCGAATCAATGTGACGCCACCACCGGCAACAACACCTTCTTCGACCGCTGCGCGTGTTGAATGCAGCGCATCTTCAACGCGAGCCTTCTTCTCTTTCATTTCGACTTCAGAACCAGCGCCGACCTTGATGACCGCAACACCGCCTGCCAGTTTCGCTTTACGCTCCTGAAGCTTCTCACGATCGTAGTCAGATGATGTTTCTTCGATCTGTGCTTCGATCTGCTTCACGCGACCTTTAATGTCGTCTGCTTTACCGGCCCCATCAATGATTGTGGTGTTCTCTTTAGAAATCTGGATACGCTTGGCCGTACCCAAATCGTCCAACGTTGCTGTCTCAAGCGAGAGACCAACTTCTTCTGAAATCACCGTACCACCAGTGAGAACCGCGATGTCCTGTAACATCGCCTTGCGACGATCACCAAAGCCAGGAGCTTTGACGGCAGCGACTTTAACAATGCCGCGCATGTTGTTCACAACCAACGTCGCCAAGGCTTCGCCTTCAACGTCTTCTGCAATCAGCAACAATGGCTTGCCAGCTTTCGCAACACCTTCCAAGACCGGAATCAAGTCACGAATGTTCGAGATTTTCTTATCAACCAACAGCACGAAGGGATCTTCCAATTCTGCTGTCATGTTGTCTTGGTTGTTAACGAAGTAAGGTGACAAGTAACCGCGGTCGAATTGCATCCCTTCTACGACGTCAAGCTCGTCTTCAAATCCAGACCCTTCTTCGACGGTAATCACACCGTCTTTGCCGACTTTTTCCATCGCTTCAGCAATGATTGCACCAACGCCTGCATCGGAGTTCGCAGAAATCGTACCGACCTGAGCAACGGCTTTGGAGTCTTCGCAAGGCTTCGCCATTCCGCTGATCGCTTCAACAGCAGCTTTCACTGCCTTGTCGATACCGCGCTTCAAATCCATTGGATTCATGCCCGCTGCAACCGACTTCAGCCCTTCGTTCACAATCGCTTGAGCCAAAACGGTCGCTGTGGTTGTTCCATCACCGGCCACATCAGATGTTTGAGAAGCAACTTCTTTCACCATCTGCGCGCCCATGTTTTCGAACTTGTCTGAAAGTTCGATCTCTTTGGCAACGGACACACCGTCTTTCGTTACGGTTGGTGCGCCGAACGACTTATCGAGAACAACATTACGACCCTTCGGTCCCAGTGTCGTTTTTACTGCGTCTGCCAAAATATTTACGCCAGCAAGCATGCCTTGACGGGCAGCATCACCAAATTTTACATCTTTAGCTGTCATGTCTAAAAAATCCTTTTATCAGGGGTCTTACTTTTCAACTACGCCAAGAATTTCTGATTCGTTCATGATCAGAAGCTCTTCACCGTCAACCTTAATTGTGTTGGAGCCTGAGTACTGGCCGAACACTACCGTGTCTCCGACTGATACCGACATCGCACGGACTTCTCCGTTATCGAGTGGCTTGCCGGTACCGACAGCAACGATTTCACCCTGATTTGGCTTTTCAGCCGCAGAACCAGGAAGCACGATGCCACCTGAAGTTTTAGTTTCCTCTTCCATGCGACGAATAACGACGCGATCGTGGAGTGGACGAATGTTCATTTGCTGATATCTCCGCGTTATGACAATGAACTGAGGCTTGCGCCTTTCCTCGACCCTCCCAACTCAATGAGTTGGAACGCTTTCCTTAGCTCACCTGTGGGGGGTTAACCGCCAGGGACTACCTGTCCCCAGGGCAACCCGGTTGATGCGGACGCTTTTATTTTTTTCAACAGTCGAACTAAAAATTTCTATCATCGACGCGATGGAATTCACCTTCGATCACGATTTTATCGCGATATCGATCGATGAGTTTGAAGAGCAACCACTTCCGCGTTTGCGGGATGAGAAGTGCAAATCCTAGCGCGTCAGTCACAAACCCAGGGGTCAACAACAGCGCGCCACCGACGGCAATCATCACACCGCTGACAAGCTCTGATGCTGGAATCGCGCCTTCATCTATTTTGCGCCGCGCGCGCATCAGAGTAGAAAGGCCTTGCTGTTTGAGAAGTGACAAGCCAATCGTTGCCGTCAACACCACCAATCCGATCGTTGGTAACGCACCAATCCAGCCACCGACTTCGATGAGAATCCACATCTCAACGATGGGGATCAGCATAAATAGTAATAGCGGCATGCATCCTCCTTTGTCGCCAGAATACAGAGTTGTCGACCACAAACCAAAGAGGGGTAGCTTTTTTTTGCAGTGCAACTAAACTGCACAAAGAAATATTGCATCGCAACAAATTGTATTGTGCACCGACAAACGGGTATAGATTTTAAGGATTAAACATGGATCTCAATGGCAAGGTAGTGGTCATTACAGGTGGCGCACAGGGTCTTGGACGAGCGATGGCGCTCAGGCTCGCGCCGAAGAAACCGCATATCGCTCTCATTGATATGAACGAAGACTCGCTCGCTGGAGCCAAAGCGTTGATCGAACGCGCTGGCGCCACGGTCTCAACTTGGGTTTGCAATGTTGCAAAAGAAGAAGAAGTTGATGCGGTCTTCGCTCAAATTGCTGCACAAACGGGGCGTCTTGACGCGGTTGTCAATAATGCTGGAATTACTCGTGACTCAATGCTGTTAAAGGTCAAAGACGGTGTCGTTGAAAAGCGGATGAGCGTCGAGCATTGGCAGCAGGTTGTTGATGTGAACTTAACCGGTACCTTCCTGTGTGGGCGTGCTGCCGCAACTGAAATGGTGAAAGCTGGAAACGGAGGCTGCATCATTAATATTTCGTCAATTTCTCGCCATGGGAACATGGGGCAAACCAACTACGTCGCAACCAAAGCTGGCGTGGCTGCGATGGCTGTGACCTGGTCTAAGGAATTAGCGCGTCAAGGAATCCGTTGTGCAGCCATTGCTCCTGGTTACATTGGGACTGAAATGGTGCTGACGATGAAGCCAGAGACGTTGGAAAAAATTGCTGCCGGAATTCCTGCAAAACGACTCGGTGAGCCCGATGAAATTGCACAAACCGTCGAGTTCATTTTAGAAAATGATTACGTCAATGGTCGTGTCATCGAAGTTGACGGCGGGTTACGCGTTTAAAAATCTTGCCTTTCGGATCAGTCTCCCGACAATGGGACTCTGATCCGGACGGCTTATGACACTCAACGACACACTCAAAACCTATCTCGACAAGCGCATTCTCTGGGTTTTCCTCATGGGTTGCGCAAGTGGCTTCCCTTGGGTCCTGATCGCCTCAGCGTTATCTGCTTGGCTCAAAGATGCCGGCGTCTCAAGAACCGAAATTGGCTTGGTAGGCATTGCTTACGGGATTTATGCATTTAACTTCCTCTGGGCTCCCCTGATCGACCGGGTGAACATTCCTTCCATCACTCGAATCGGCCAACGGAAAAGCTGGATTCTTCTGACGCAGGCCGCCATGGCCTTACTGACGTTAGTTTTGGCCACAGTTCAAGCGCCGGGCGAACAGCTCGCATTGGTCGGAATGTTAATTTTCGCCATCGCGCTATTTTCCGCGACGCAAGACATTGCCATTGACGCATTCCGTATCGATCATTTTTCTTATGGCAATCAAGCGTCCATTCCAGCTGCCTCTGCAATGGCGACCGTCGGTTGGTGGGCAGGTTATTCGTTCCCGGGCTACTTCGCATTTGCTTACGCAGATGCGGTCGGTTGGAATACCATCTATTTGACGCTCGCCGGATGCTTGGGAGCCTTCATGCTAGCGACCTGTTTAATCAAAGAACCAAAGACCGACAGAGAGACATTACAACGTGAAATTGAATCGCACTATCTCCATAGGGAACAGACTCGATCTCAGCGCATGATCACCTGGTTGACGGTGACTGCGTGGGAGCCGCTGGCTGACTTCTTCAAAAACCATGGCTTACGGCTCGCCATCTTGATTTTGGTGTTCATCTTCTTATTTAAAATCGGTGAGGCGTTTCTCGGACGCATGTCGATCGTCTTTTATAAAGAATTGTTCACTAACGAAGAAATCGGGACCTATCAAAAACTCTATGGCGGACTTGCGACCTGTGTTTTTGCACTCATTGGCAGCATCATCAACGTTCGGCTAGGAGTCACACGCGGTTTGTTTATCGGTGGCGTCGCGATGGCTGGCAGTAATTTACTGTTTGCCTGGCTTGCAATGGCTGGTCCTGATAAATCAATTCTGCTGTTTGCAATCTTGACAGATAATTTCACCACGGCGTTCTCGACCGTGGCTTTCGTGAGTTTCTTAACCGCGCTGACTGGCAAAGCATTCTCGGCCACTCAATATGCCTTACTGGCATCAATTGGCAATGCGGGTCGAACCGTACTAGCATCTAGCGGAGGATGGTTTGTCGATTGGACGGGTGGCAATTGGCCTCTATTTTTCGTGTTAACTGCCGTAATGGTCATTCCAGGGCTATTGCTTCTGGTGCTCATTCGCAAACCACTCGAGCAAATTTCAACACATCACAAGGATTCCAATGGGTAACCGATTAACAAAGCTTTATACCAAAACAGGCGATGATGGAACGACCGGACTGGGTGATGGATCACGGACGTCCAAAGATAGTCTCCGAATCGAAGCGGTCGGCACGATTGATGAACTCAATTCCTGGATAGGATTACTCATCGCGGAGCTCTCTGACAACGAGCCCCTGATCGCACCACTCACAGATATCCAGCATCACTTGTTTGACCTCGGCGGTGAACTTGCAGTTCCTGGATTCCAACTGATCCACCCAGAGATGGTTTCAGATCTTGAGACCTTGTGTGATGAACTCAATGACGAACTGCCGGCGCTGAAAGAGTTTATTCTTCCTGGTGGATCCAAATCAGCAGGTTTGTGTCACATGGCTCGCGCTGTGGCGAGACGAGCCGAACGCATCATTGTCGCTTTAGCCAAACAAGAAGCTGTTGGCGACGACTTAAAACACTACATTAACCGGCTCTCAGACGTTCTGTTCGTGATGGCTCGGCACTTGGCTCAACGCGATGGTGGCCATGAGGTGTTTTGGAAGTCAGCACGCACTCAATAAAAAAGCCCGGCGAACCGGGCTTTTTTTCAAAAGACCAAGTGTCTGATATCAGCAAGCACCTTGCTTAAGACAGTGGTAAACCGAGCACCATCTCCACCGTTAATCACACGGTGGTCATAGGACAAACACAACGGTAGCATCAACCGTGGTTGGAATGCAGCACCATCCCAAACCGGCTGAATCGATGCCTTGGATATTCCGAGGATCGCCGCCTGTGGTGAAGGAACGATTGGAGTAAATGCTTTACCACCAATGGATCCAAGCGATGAAATTGTGAACGTCGCACCCTGCATTTCTGCGGGTTTTAACTTCTTATTCTTCGCTTTATCGGCCAACTCAGATGCTTCAGCGGCAATCTCCCAAATCCCTTTTTGATCCGCGTCACGGATCACCGGAACCATCAATCCATCAGCTGTATCCACCGCAATACCCATATGGATATACCCTTTTCTGACGATTTCGTCAGTTGCGGGATCAATCGAGGCATTGACTTGTGGTAGTTCAGCCAAGGCATACGCAGAGGCCTTAATCAAAAATGGAAGCGGGGTGAGCTTCACACCCTTCTTCTCAGCCTCAGCTTTCATGGATTTCCGGAAGGCTTCCAGATCCGTGATGTCGGCTTCATCAAACTGTGTCACGGCTGGAACATTGAGCCAACAGCGAGTCATGTTATCCGCTGTGAGTTTGTGAATTTTGGTCATCGGAATTCGTTCCACAGGACCAAAGGCAGCAAAATCAACCGGTGGAATTGCTGGAATTCCTGTTCCACCCGTGACCGCTGGACCCGCTTCTTTTTGGCTCAATTTCGCCTTCACAAAATTATGCAAGTCATCTTTGGTAATCCGGCCTCGTGGGCCAGATGACGGCACTTTGGTCAAATCGACACCAAGCTCACGCGCTAACGCACGCACCGCTGGACCTGCATGCACAAGAGACCCTGAAATCTCAGCTGCAGGAGGTTCTATCTTCTGGCTTTGAGCGGCCGCTAGAGCGACTGGAGCCACAGGTTCACTTGGTTGTGCTACTGGACTGGCAGGGGTCGCCGAACCGCTGGTGGATTCCACATCGGCAATCGCATCACCCTGGGCCACGGAATCGCCCTCTTTCACAGCAAGTGCGACGATTTTTCCACTCACCGGCGACGGTATTTCCATCGAGGCTTTATCCGATTCGAGAACAATTAATGTATCACCTTCGGCAACGGTATCACCAATCGCAACACTGACCTCGATCACAGTCACACCATCGCCATTTCCGGTGTCAGGAACGACCACTTTTTCCAGACCACCTGCACGATTTGACGCTGCAGCAGGCACAGGTGTCGATGGAGTGTCGGCTACCGGAGCTTGCGAAGGAGCCACAGCCGGACTGCCATCGCTCACTGACATCTCGCAAATTGGATCACCCTGCACCACTTGCTGGCCTTCGGTCACGATCAGTGCACTGATCACTCCGGCCTGAGGAGCAGGAATTTCCATGGACGCTTTATCTGACTCTAGGACGATCAGCGTATCGCCTTCGGCAACGGTATCACCCACTGAAACCGAGACCTCAATCACAGTCACGCCGTCAGCACTCCCAGTGTCAGGCACAACCACCTGCTCACTCACCGTGGCTTCTTGGGATACTGGAGCAGCTGCGACTGGCGCAGCAGTCGGAGCCTCGGCAGGAGGCGGCTCAATAGGCGCAGAGCCAACAGCATCCGCACTGTCCAATTCACAAATTGCATCACCTTCATTGACCTCAGAACCCTCAGACACATGGATCGCACCCACAACACCGGATGCGTCGGCTGGAATTTCCATTGAGGCCTTATCAGACTCTAAAACAATTAAAGTATCCCCTTCGGCGACTGTATCGCCTTGAGCAACAGCCACTTCAATGACTGTGACGTTCGAGGCATCACCAATATCTGGTACACGAATCGTTGTCATGTCATACCTCCTTACAATGTCACCGGATCAAGACGATCGGGATCGATGTCGAAATCTTTGATGGCTTGAGTCACGACTTTAGGATCAATCTTTCCGTCCATTGACAGCGCTCTGAGCGCCGCAATCGTGACGAATCGACGATCCACTTCAAAGTGGCCACGCAATTTTTTACGTGAATCCGAACGACCAAATCCATCAGTCCCAAGCGTAATGTAGGTCCGTTTTCCGAGGAATGGCCGAATCTGCTCGGAGTAAAGCTGGATATGATCAGTCGCCGCCACCACTGGCGCATCAGATCCACCCAACATGGTTTCAACGTGACTGATCCGAGCCGTTTTCTCTTCTGGATGTAATAAGTTATAACGTGCTGCCGACTGACCATCACGACGCAACTCATTAAAGCTGGTCGCGCTATACACTTCAGCACCGACGCCAAAATCGGCTAGCATTTCAGCTGCCGCCTCAACCTCTCTCAGAATCGTTCCTGAGCCCAGCAGACGAATACTGTGCTTCATCTTAGGCGGAGCAGGCTTCAGCAGATACATTCCCTTTATGATGTCTGATTCAACACCTTCGGGCATGTCCGGATGGTTGTAGTTTTCATTCATCAGGGTGATGTAATAAAACACACTCTGATTTTCGTCATACATCTGCTTTAAACCGTGCTGAACGATGACCGCAACTTCGTAACTATAGGTTGGATCGTAAGAACGCTGATTCGGGACAGTGCCCGCCAGAATATGACTATGTCCGTCTTGGTGCTGCAACCCTTCCCCATTTAAGGTGGTCCGGCCTGAAGTTGCGCCTAGTAAGAAGCCTTTCGCCTGCATATCACCCGCAGCCCAGGTGAGGTCACCGACTCGCTGATGACCAAACATTGAGTAGTAAATATAAAACGGGATTAATGGTTGGTTATGGTTGGCATACGAGGTAGCACAGGCCATCCAAGCTGAAAACGCACCCGATTCGTTGATCCCTTCTTCGAGAATCTGGCCGGCTTTGTCTTCATGGTAAGACAACACCTGATCGACATCGTGTGGAATGTATTTCTGACCTTCGGTGGTATAAATCCCTAGTTGTTTGAACATCCCTTCCATCCCGAATGTCCGTGCCTCATCAGGGACGATAGGGACCACTCGATGTCCAATCGTTTTGTCTTTCACCAGTGTCGACAGCATCCGAACGAATGCCATCGTCGTTGAAATTTGGCGGTCGCCTGTCCCTTTGGTCTGCTGCTTAAACACATCGAGACTTGGGCACCCTAGCGGATCTTTCCAGGCCCGACGTGAGGGCAAGTAACCACCTAAAAACTGTCGACGTCCTTGCAAATATTTGTTTTCAGGACTCTCAGGACCTGGATTGAAATAGGGCAAATCACCGAGGTCGTCGTCACTGATCGGAATGGCAAAACGATCACGAAACTTTTTCAAATTCTCCAGATCCAGCTTTTTCACTTGATGTGATGGGTTAGCTGACTCACCTGATGAACCCATGCCATATCCTTTGACCGTTTGCGCAAGAATCACGGTCGGCTGTCCTGTGTGGTTGACGGCAGCATGGTAGGCCGCATAGACCTTAGTGGGATCGTGACCTCCGCGATTCAGTTGCGCGATGTCTTCATCTGACAGATCAGACACCATCTTCTTCAATTCCGGATATTGCCCAAAGAAATGTTCGCGCGTATACGCACCACCTTTGGCCTTGCAGTTTTGCAATTCGCCATCGACCACTTCATCCATAACTTTCTGCATCAAGCCATGGCGGTCACGAGCAAATAATGGGTCCCAATGGCGACCCCAAAGGACTTTGATGACATTCCATCCAGCACCACGGAAGATCCCTTCCAGCTCTTGGACAATCTTGGCGTTACCACGAACCGGTCCATCGAGACGCTGCAAATTACAGTTGATCACGAAAATCAGGTTGTCAAGACCTTCTCGCCCAGCGAGGCCGATCGCACCCAAGGACTCAGGTTCATCCATCTCTCCATCGCCGAGGAACGCCCAAACTTTGCGATTTGGCTGATCAGACAGGCCACGATTCACCAAATACTTCATGACATGGGCTTGGTAGATCGATTGAATCGGTCCGAGACCCATTGAAACCGTTGGGAATTGCCAGTAATCCGGCATTAACCAAGGATGTGGGTAGGACGACAGACCGTCCCCATCCACTTCGCGTCGGAAATTATCCAACTGCTTTTCAGATAGACGCCCCTCTAGGAAGGAACGCGCATAAATTCCTGGGCTTGCATGACCTTGGATATACAAAAGATCCTGACCTTCAGAATGATCAGGCCCTTTCCAAAAATAGTTAAAACCGACTTCATACAAAGTTGCTGCCGATTGATAAGTCGCAATGTGACCGCCCAAATCATCGCCTGACTTATTCGCGCGCATCACCATGGCAAGTGCATTCCAGCGAATCAAGCTACGGATACGTCGCTCCATGAACAGATCGCCCGGCATCCGCGCTTCTTTTTGCACAGGGATGGTGTTCCGGTACGGTGTGGTCATAGCAACCGGAAGGCTGGCTCCCTCGTGGCTGGCACGTGCAACAAGTTCATTGAGCAAGTAGGCCGCGCGATCAGCTCCCTCGTGTTGGAGTACAGACTCATAGGCTTCTAGCCATTCTTTGGTTTCGACCGGATCCTGGTCGACTGTAATTGGCGTATTCGCCATAGTTCTCACCTCGTTGGGTTGGTTGGTGAACAACGACACTTCACTCAAGTCGATTGTGTCAACTCTTTCAAGCGCCGCGGTTTGGTATCTGCAAGTCGTTCACGATCCAGTGATTCACTCACAGTTAACATATGTTGACGGACTGCCCTCCTGGCTGCCGCCGGATCGCGATCGATCACGATCGCCCGATAAATTGCCTCGTGCTGCAGGGCAAGATCTTGTTTTCGAATGCGATCCAGATTGAGCTCGGCCAAATTTTTCACAATCGATTCTTCAAGGAGTACGAAAATCGATCGCATGATGTGAAGGATGACGCCATTCTGCGATGCCTCGGCAATCGCCAAATGAAACTCAGCGTCCGCTTTCGCTTCGCGATGGAGGTCATGCGATCGCACCGCAGCCTGCAGTTCGTGATAGCGACGTTGCACATTCCCGCGAGCCCGCTCAGTCGCACGATCAGCAGCTAACCAAGCAGCCACACTTTCCAAAGCAAATCGCAATTCAAGGATGTCAAAGGTCCCATCTGGCGACCGTTGAATCATGGCCATCATCGGATCGATAAATGTTGATCCCACATGCTCCGCAACGAAAGTGCCACCACCATGACGACGCTGGATCAGTCCTCGAGCCTCCAGTTTTTGAATGGCTTCTCGGACGGTCGGCCTTGAAACATCAAACTCTTCAGCTAAGCTACGTTCAGATGGTAGTTTCTGGCCTGGGCGCACTTTCCCCTCGAGGATCAAGCGCTCGATCTGGTCCATGATGACATCAGCCGCTCGTGTCACTCGAGGGGTCGACAGGTATCCATTCATTGCAAAAGTCTCGTTAGCATCAAAGTGGTCAGACCAATAGGTTAACTGGTCAGACCAAAATGAGCAAACGGTTAAACCAATCGATCCCTCGGCTCTTGGCCAGCAAAGAACGCATCCAAATTATCAAGCGCCCGATCGCCCATCGCCTTCCGCGTTTCGCGTGTTGACGACCCCAGATGCGGCAACATCAAAACGTTTGGACATTTGGCGAACTCGGGGTTTCCACCGGGCTCATTCTGAAAGACATCCAGACCTGCAGCTGCAACGTGACCTGACTGCAGTGCATCGATCAATGCCGCCTCATCAACCAAGCGGCCGCGAGCAGTATTGACAAAGACCGTGCCTGGACGCATCCAACCGATCGATTCGACGTTAATTAAGCAGTCTGTTTCGGGGGTGGCTGGGCAATTCAGGGAAATCATATCCACCGCTTGAAATAAGGATTTCACCGAGGGGTGATAGATCGCTCCACATTCCAACTCAGGAGGCAATTGACGACGGTTGCTATAATGGATTTCCATGTCAAACCCGCGCGCACGCTTCGCAACTGTCTGGCCAACTCGACCCATACCAACAATCCCAAGCTTTTTTGATGTGACTTGAATGCCGTTCATTTTTGTCGGCGCCCAGTGCTTCCACGTTCCTTGTCGCAGCATCTGATCACCCTCAAACGTCCGACGGCTCGCGCCCAAAAGAAGCAACATCGCAATTTCAGCAGTCGCATCTGAAAGTACATCAGGAGTATTGGTCACCACGATCCCGCGCGATTTGAGTGCTTCCAAATCACAGTGATCAACGCCGACCGAGTAGTTCGCAACGATTTTCAAACGGCTTCCCAGCTTGGCAACAACATCAGCCGACAGGACTTCTGAATGACAGATCATCAGGGCATCGGATTCATGGCTCCGAGCAATGAGTTCGTCAGATGATAGAGTATGATCATCGTCATTCAGCCAAACCGCATAATCGTTCCGAGCCCGCTCCAAGACAGGTTCGACCAATAACCTGGCAATGCTTAAGTCAATCATTTCGATCTCCTTGATTGATGCGAAAAGGCACATTGGCGTTTTTGGAAACAGGTTTCAATCGAAAAGTGGTCTGATCAGTTTTTTTTCAAAAGCCTTGCAACATTGAGCCGAAATGCTCAATATCAGTAATCCATGGATGGGTTTGTAGGGCGCACTGCACTTAGCAGATATGGATAAGCGCTAGAAAAAAATAGATAAAAAAGGTAGTCCGATGAGCAAAAAACTCGATCGCCGTTCGTTTCTGAAAGGAGCCACGGCAACAGCAGCGGCCTCCAGCCTCGGTTTCCCAGCACTTGTTAACGCCGGTGGTCACGGCGGTACAACGTTGAAAGTGCAGGCAGCTTGGGGTGGCGGTATTTTCTTAGAAAACGCGCAAGCATATGTCGACCGCGTTCATGCAATGGCTGGGAAAGATCTTAAGATTGATTTACTTCCAGTGAATTCCGTCGTTAAAACGTCACAGATGCAAGACGCGGTTCACCGCGGGGTGTTGGATGGATGCCACTACGTACCTGCGTACTGGTACTCAAAATCCAAAACAGCTTCTTTGTTCGGAACCGGCCCATGCTTTGGTTGGTCGTCGCAGGAAGTGCTGGGATGGTGTCACTATGGTGGTGGCATGGAGCTTTTTAACGAATTGATGGGCGAGCTTGGTCTTAATATTGTCTCATTCTTCAACAGCCCAATGCCAGCACAGCCAATGGGTTGGTTCAAAGAACAAATCAAAGATGC
Source organism: uncultured Litorivicinus sp. (assembly GCA_902528165.1). Lineage (GTDB taxonomy): Bacteria > Pseudomonadota > Gammaproteobacteria > Pseudomonadales > Litorivicinaceae > HIMB30. The sequence continues at coordinate 11,133 of CABZRL010000008.1, read as the reverse complement.
ATCGCAGATGGAGGGTTTGAAATACCGTACGGTTGGTCTGGCTGCAGACGTCCTTCTCGAAATGGGAATGTCAGTCGTTCAGTTGCCGGGTGGTGAGATCCAGCCAGCGATGAAGTCAGGTCTGATCGACGCTGCAGAATTTAACAACCCAACGTCTGACAGTGATTTTGGTATGCAGGACGTATCTAAGCATTACCATCTGGGATCATTCCACCAGTCACAGGAATTCTTCGAGATTTCGTTTAACAAGAAGAAGTACGAAGGCCTTCCAGCAGAGCTTCAAGCCATCCTGAAATACGCATCAGAAGCTGAGAACTCGAACTTTTACTGGCACAACACGAACCGCTATGCCGACGATCTGATTAAACTCCAAGGTCAGGGTGTAAACGTGTATCGTACGCCCGATTCAGTAATGAAAGAACAGCTCAAGGCGTGGGATATCGTTGTTGATCGCTTGAATGCGGAAGATCCGTTCTTCAAGAAAGTGATTGACTCACAAAAGACGTATGCCAAGCGGGTGATGAACTATCTGAACCTGAATCAGCCAGACTATCGCATGGCCTACAACCATCACTTTGGTTAATATCGGCTAAGTGTAAGAAGATACCCGGGCATTGCTCGGGTATTTTTTTTGGATAAATTTCGCTGAAAGGATTACAATCCGCGCGGGCTTTGGTTTCCACTTGGAACGCGCATTATGGAAGGCCTATCAATAATATTAACTAGGTATTAAATACTGTTTTTCTGGAGTTGTAATCGTGGAACGATTTGTCTACACGATTGAAGGTCTCAACGTTTGGGTTGGTAGAGCCTTTGGTTGGTGTATTTTAATTTTGACACTCTCGGTGTCATATGAGGTATTTGTTCGCTACGTACTGAATGCCCCGACCGTTTGGTCAATGGATATGATGATCCAAATGTATGGTGCGTTATTTCTAATGGCCGGGCCGTACGCTTTAGCGCAAGATGCCCATGTTCGTGGTGACTTCTTATACCGATTATTAAAACCGAAGACCCAAGGCAAGATTGACCTCGTACTTTACGTGACATTCTTCTTTCCTGGCATGCTTGCGCTGTTCTGGTTTGGAATGGAAGTCGCAGCCGATAGTTGGCGCTACAAAGAAGTGAGCTGGAACAGCCCGGCCCGAATCCAAATTTATTTCTTCAAAACACTCATCCCGGTCGCTGGATTCTTGCTCATCCTTCAGGGCCTGGCCGAGATCTGCCGTTGCATCCGAGCGATCAAAGATGATGAGTGGATGGCGCGATTAAGCGACGTGAAAGAAACAGAACAACTGCTAATGGAACAAGCAGAGAAGAAGGAAGTACAAGCATGAGCAACCCTGAAGTCGCAATTATGATGTTGTGCCTGTTTATCGTGCTGGTACTGCTTGGCTTCCCAATCGCATTTACTCTCATCGCGATGGGCGTTGGTTTTGGCTATTACGCTTACTACAGTAGCCCTCAAACATTCAGCGATATTTTTGATAACCAAATTTTCTACCTGCTGAATCAAAACACCTATTCGGTCATGGAAAGTGACACGTTAGTTGCCATCCCACTATTCCTATTCATGGGGTATGTGGTCGAACGTGCCGATATTGTTGGACGTCTCTTCCGGTCATTACAGATGGCTGCGCACAACCTACCAGGATCAATGGCAATCTCTGCTCTCGTCACCTGCGCTGTATTTTCAACGGCATCAGGAATCGTGGGTGCAGTTGTGACTCTGATGGGTCTTCTCGCCTACCCTGCCATGGCCAAAGCGAACTATGACAAAAAGTTTGCCGCCGGCGTAATTTGTGCTGGTGGAACGCTCGGGATTCTCATTCCACCATCAATCATGTTGATCGTTTATGCCGCGATTGCTGAATTGTCGCCGTTGCGGTTGTATGCCGCGGCAATGTTTCCGGGTCTCATCCTCGCTGGCTTATACATTGTTTATGCCATTACGCGAGCGACCCTTAATCCTTCGATTGCACCGAAACCACTCGCAGAAGATATCCCGCCAACAGCGCAGATTTATAAAGATCTTTTGGTGTCATTTGTACCCCTGACTCTTTTAATTGTCACGGTATTGGGTTCGATTCTTGGTGGCTTAGCGACCCCTGCTGAGGCAGCAGCCATGGGTGCGCTCGGGTCCATGATCCTCGCCGCCCTATACCGAGCCCTGACTTGGCAGAAAATTCAGGAGAGTGTGTTCCTATGTGCCAAGGCGACAGCCATGGTTTGCTGGTTGTTCGTTGGGTCTTGGACCTTCGCATCGATATTCTCGTACCTCGGTGGGCACGATGTGATCGAGCACTGGGTGCTCGGAATGAACTTAGCACCGTGGCAATTCCTCGTCATGGTTCAAGCGATCATCTTCGTGTTGGGTTGGCCTCTTGAGTGGTCAGAAATTTTAATCATCTTCGTCCCGATCTTTTTGCCGATGCTCGACACGTTCGGAGTGAATCCATATTTCTTTGCGATGCTGGTCGCGCTCAACCTTCAGACATCCTTCCTGACACCTCCCATGGCAATGTCAGCGTACTATTTGAAAGGGGTCTTGAAGAGTCAGATTGAATTGGTGGAGATCTTTAAAGGATTGATCCCATACTTGGGAATTGTCTTATTCAGCATGGTGCTGTTGTATCAATTCCCAGGAATCGCTTTGTGGTTGCCTGATTATCTCTTCGGCGAGTACATCCCATAGTGTCTGATGCAGCGCAAACCGTCGCAGAGACAGTCGAAGCCATTGCTGACGGCCATTTGACCGCCCGGCAATGGACAGAGCACTGTCTGTCACAAGTGGATTCACCAGAACCGATCGGAGCTTGGTCTTATCTTGATCGTGATCGTGCCCTGGAGCGCGCCGATGCCATGGATTGGTTGAGAAAAGATGGCAGCGCGCTGGGAGCTTTGCATGGTTGCCCTATTGGCCTCAAAGATATTATTGAGGTAAGAGGAATGCCGCATGGCTGTGGATCTCCGCTGATGGGACAACTATCTGAAACAAATGCCGCGCTCGTTGACGCATTAGAGGCAGCAGGCGCTGTCATTCTTGGGAAAACTGAGACTACCGAATTCGCAGCCTTGCATCCAGCCAGAACCAAGAATCCCCACTCATTGGGGCATTCTCCCGGTGGATCGTCCGCTGGTTCGGCCGCCGCGGTCGCGGCTGGAGAGGTTCCGATTGCGATTGGCTCGCAAACCAATGGTTCGGTGATTCGTCCAGCATCTTACTGTGGTATCTACGCGATGAAACCCTCAGCTGGAATCATTTCCAGAACAGGAGTCTTCGAGCAATCACCCACACTCGATCAGATGGGCGTATTCTCAGCATCGCTTGCTGATATCGCCTCGGTTGTTGATGTGTTGTCGGTTCATGACAGCCGCGATCCACATAGCATCGCCGCTCCCCGGCCAGCCTGTGTTGAGGGCTATTTATCCGATCCGCCAATGGAGCCCAGCCTTGCGATTTTCACACTGCCTTACCAAGATTTACAATCACATGGTTGTACCGAAGGTTTTCGTGAGATTGCCGAAGCGCTCGAAGGGCGTGTCGAGGTCTTAGAAGCACCTCCCGTATTTGAGCAATTGATCGAGTCGCAGCGGATTATTCATCTTAAAGAAGCTGCCACTGCGTTTGAGACCATGGGCTTATTTGGTCATGATCAGCTTTCGGAGACATTGCGCTCGATGCTCACCCAAGGCACTGCGTACTCTGACGATCAGTATCAAGAAGCGCTCGATATCAAACATTCGCTCTCTGCTTTCTTTAACAACTTCTTTGAAGATTTTGACGCCATTCTCTCGCCATCAGCGTCTGGAGAAGCCCCTTTATTGAGTGAAGGACATACTGGAAACCCAATTTTCTGTACTGTTTGGACGCTCGCTGGGCTACCAACTTTGAATCTCCCGATTCTGCAGGGGGAGCATGGGTTACCAATCGGCGTTCAATTAATCGGACGCATGAGAGACGATGCGCGCCTGTTGAGGACTGCGCACTGGTTGATGAATGAATTATTTGATGAAGGAGAAGGCTAATGCTTTCACAACGCGTAAAACAAATCCTCGGGCTCATCGCTACTGTCTTGTTCGCAACCTTTATTTTCGGTCTATCGCACAGTATTTCGACCGGTTTCGCAGGCTTCTGGGGTGGCCTCCCATTCTCTTTGATCGCAATCTTTGTTGTTGGGATGGCCTGCTATGACCTTTGGGAAGAAACCACGAAGCAAAAAGACTGATTAAGTGGTCTGATCATCAAATATCGCCGAATCGTTAAAATATTTATTATTTAACGCATTAGTCGATTCACTAGTCAGACCATTATTTTCATCAGAGGAAAGGAATAACCAGATGACAGTCGTCACCTGCATTGAAGATCTCAAACAGATTTATCAACGCCGCGTTCCCAAAATGTTTTATGACTATGCGGAAACCGGCAGCTGGACAGAACAAACCTTTGTTGAAAACACAGCCGACTTCCAAGACCTGCGGTTTCGCCAAAAGATTGCCGTCAACATGGAAGGCCGCTCCACCGAAACCACAATGATTGGACACAATGTGTCGATGCCTGTGGCATTAGCGCCCGTTGGATTAACCGGCATGCAATGCGCCGACGGTGAAATTAAAGCAGCGCGCGCAGCAGCCAAATTTGGCATCCCATTCACCCTCTCAACAATGTCGATCTGCTCCATCGAGGATGTCGCTGAACATACTGACCAGCCGTTTTGGTTTCAGGTTTACACACTCAAAGATGATGATTTCATGCGTCGACTGATGGAGCGCGCCAAAGCTGCGAATTGCTCCGCGTTAGTGATCACTGTCGATTTACAGATGCTTGGGCAACGTCACAAAGATTTGAAGAACGGGCTCTCGGCTCCACCAAAACTCACCATCAAATCCATTGCCGACATGATGACTAAAGTTAGCTGGGGACTTGAAATGCTGGGGACCAAACGCCGGTTCTTCGGCAATATCGTTGGCCACGCGAAAGGTGTCAGCGATGCTTCATCACTCAGCAGCTGGACCGCGGAGGCTTTTGACCAGTCGCTGGACTGGAAACGCATCGAGCAACTGATGGAAATGTGGGATGGGAAGGTGATCCTGAAAGGCATCTTAGATGCCGAAGACGCGAAAAAAGCTGCTGAGCTAGGCGCTGACGCGATTGTGGTCTCAAACCATGGCGGACGACAACTAGATGGCGCGTCGAGCTCAATTCGGATGCTTTCACACATCGTTGATACCGTGGGCCATCAAACCGAAGTCATGTTTGATAGCGGAATTCGCTCAGGGCAAGACGTCTTAAAGGCGATCGCACTCGGAGCCAAAGGGACAATGATCGGTCGCGCTTACACCTACGGCTTAGGAGCGAGGGGCGAACAAGGTGTCACTGACGCACTCAGAGTGATTCATAAAGAACTCGATACCACCATGGGCCTTTGTGGCCGCACCCGGATGAGTGATATCAACCAAGAGATCTTAATGGTTCCCGACGGCTTCCATCGGAAGTAATCTGAACCTCCAAACTATCGTCGAGCGGCCTGGCGGCCCTTGCTAAGGAACCTCGTGCAACATGGCTAATGATGTCATTCTTGACCGTATTCTCAGAAGTGTCATTCCGGTATTGATTGTCGTATTAATCGGTTACACCTATGGTCGCTGGCGTAAACCCAACATGTCGACCATCAACCAAGTCAACATGGAGCTTTTTCTTCCACTGTTGATCTTTTCGGTCTTGGCTTCGAAGTCGGTCGATCTCACAGACTTTCTTCCACTCACGATAGGCACCCTTGGTATCATTCTCGGGTCTGCAGTTCTGACTTGGCCGATCTGTCAACTCACAGGTATTCAAGCCAAAACATTGATACCGCCCATGATGTTCACCAATACGGGCAATCTAGCCCTTCCGCTTGTACTTTTGGCCTTCGGTGAAGCGGCAATGCCTGTCATGATAGTTGTGTTCATAATCTCCATGCTTTTGCACTTTACGCTGGGTTTTTACATCCTCGACCGCCGCGCTAGAGTGCTCAATGCATTATCGATACCAACTATCCTCGCAAGTCTAGCCGGACTATTTGTCGGATTTACCCACACACACATTCCTGAAATCGTATTAATCCCTCTCGATATGCTCGGTCAAATTGTCATCCCCCTGGTCCTCTTTGCACTGGGTGTTCGTATGCAAGATGTGAGTACCAACGACTTTGGGACTGGATTATTTGCAGCAATTCTCTGCCCGGTCTTAGGGCTTGGTATTGCCTTTGCCCTGCAACCTCTACTGCAACTGGATCCACTGCAGTGGAGTGTGTTTTTGGTCTTCGCAGCGCTTCCACCAGGTGTACTCAATTACATGATTGCAGAACGCTATAATCAAGAACCGACACGTGTAGCTTCAATTGTGTTGATCGGCAATATCGGCGCGATTGTCTGGATGCCACTAGCTCTGGCTCTCGCACCACCGTTTTAGATCGCCGGCCGAATCCTTCCGAAGTCAAAATCGGCTCCTGGATCAACTTTTCGGCCAGGGGCAATGTCACGGTGCCCAACGATATGATCCACCGGAATGTCGTAGGTCTGGCAGAGCCTCTGGCAAACCGTCGCTAAGACCCCATACTGCGCATCGGTGAATGGACCCTCTTCTGCGCCGATTAACTCAATACCGATACTGAAATCATTACACCCCGATTGCCCTGCAAAACGCGACTCACCGGCATGCCAGGCTCGCTGATCAAAGGCGACTGGCTGATACATGGCGCCGTCACGACCAATCACCAAGTGCGAGGAAACACGCACAGTTTTAATCGCCTCGAAATAAGCATCTATCTCATGATTTAAGGTCCCTTGGAAGAACGCCAACACCGGCAGCGGATTGAATAATCCAGGGGGCAAAGAAATGGCATGAATCACGATCAAAGAGATCGATGAGTCCGGTCTTTCGTCAAAATGTGGGCTGGGAATCCACAAAGCATCAGAAAAGCGGTGATTCTGCATAGCACAACAAGGCCTCATCTTGTTACATTACGTCCTTTCGATCGCGGATAACACAGTGACTGCATTACCACTTATCGTCGGGTTTGGCGGCATCAATGCTGCCGGCCGAAGCTCAGATCATCAAGCATTCAGACGCCTGATCATGGACGCCCTCACACCATCTGAGACAGCTCGAACCGTTGATCAGATCGGAGCACTCATTGGTCTAGGTCCTGATATTTCCATGAACGAAGCGCAAGCTCGACATGTCCTTGAGAATACACTGATCCGTCGAATTCATCCTGATTGGTTCAATCCTGACGCAGTGGCCCTCAATCGTCTTGGCCACACGAAAGAAACATCATCCATCTGGCTTGGACCACTTCAGATACCAAATCCTTTACCGGTGGGCTGGAGTGTCGGTCGCAAAGAAGGCCGCCTGACTGAGTATGTCGTCGCACCTGGAGATCTGTTGAAACCCTGTACGCGAAAACTGTCTGTCCAAGCGGCCGGAATGGCGCCGACAGGATTTCGGCCAGATATGTTTTATCCCTCGCGTAATCACCCACGAACGCTCCAGTTAGCCTTATTCGCCTTATCCGACTGCTGGCTAAGCTCCGGGCTTCAGTGGCATCACGTCAAACATCACATTGCGCCCAACCAAGTCGCTGTCTTTGCCGGATCATCCATCGGGCAGATGGATGAATCAGGTTTTGGAGGGATGCTGAAAAGTGCATTGCTCGGCAAACGAACCACTTCAAAACAACTGCCGCTTGGTTATCCGCAAATGCCAGCCGATTTCAGTAACGCGTACGTTCTTGGGAGTCTGGGGCGCTCAGGAGCGAGCATGGGGGCATGCGCCAGCTTCCTTTACAACCTCCACAATGCAGTCGATGGCATCCAGGAAGGACGCTATAAAGTGGCGATCGTCGGTGGGGCTGACTGTCCAATCACACCAGAAGTCATCGAAGGCTTTCGTGCGATGGGTGCCCTCGCTGAAGACCAAGGTCTTCGGGAGCTCGATGGACTCGATGACACCGACACCCCGAATTACCGACGTACCAGCCGGCCTTTTGGTCTCAATTGCGGTTTCACCATGGGTGAATCCAGTCAATATGTCATTTTGATGGATGACCAGTTGGCTCTGGAGTTAGGCGCAACCATTTATGGTTCAGTACCGACGGTGGCGAGCCACGCCGATGGAGGCAAACGCAGCATTTCAGCTCCAGGTGCGGGTAACTATCTCACTCTCGCTCAAGCAGCCGCCAGTATTCGTGATTTATTAGGTCAAGATGTGCTCGCTCATGAAACTCTGGTGCAAGCGCATGGCACTAGCACACCCCAAAATCGGGTGACTGAGTCCAATGTTCTCTCACGCGTGGCGCAAACTTTTGGCATTGATCAGTGGATGGTCAGTGCCGTTAAGAGTCAACTTGGTCACTCGCAAGGAACCGCCGGAGGTGATCAGTTAGCGGTCAGCCTAGGTGCTTTTGCATCACAAATTGCGCCCGGCATCCAAACAACCGAGACATTAGCTCCCGATGTCATTCAACAGGGGCTCGATTTTGTCTTACAGTCTCGCGAGCAAACCCTCTCTGCTGCGCTCATTAATGCCAAAGGCTTTGGCGGTAATAACGCAACCGCTGCTGTGTTATCCCCCGAGGCAACTGCAACACTGCTTCAGTCGCGCCATGGTCCGATCCAGATCGCAGGTTCAGACGAAGTCCGAGCACGGCAGGAAAGATATCGTCATGAGATAGACAGAGGTACCATCGAAATCCTCTACCATTATGGCGAGAACATCGTCGACGGATCTGATTTAGAAATGACCGCCACGTCAGTCTCGGTCCCCGGGTTTGGCCAGAGCATTCCGCTCGACCAAGCAAAAACAAAGTACTCAGATTTGATCAAATCGTAATTGCAGTCCAAACACCAGGGCGTCTTCTCGCCCTGTGACTGTCGGATAATAATGCCGCCGTCGCCCTACCTCATTAAACCCTTGGTTGATATACATCTGAATGGCTGCAGGATTAGACTCACGGACTTCCAAGAACATCTGACGCGCACCCTGCCCTCTTGCATCTTCAATCAAATGAACGAGCATTTGGCTTCCCAATCCATTCCCTTGCAGGCTTGGCTCCACAGACACGTTTAAAATATGTGCTTCATCGAGCGTAATTGAGAGAAACGCCTGACACACATGGACTTTCTCATCAGCGCGCGTGCCGAGCCAAATTCGGTATGGAACTGTGATGCATCCGCCAATAATGGCTCTCGACCAAGGAAACTCATAGGCACGAGCCTCTAATGCACAGACTGCGTCGAGATCCCGCTCTTGCATCAGTCGAAACGTCAGAGTGTCAGGCACGTCGGGACTCTTGAATGACATGCCAAGCGTGGCGCTTTCGATCCGCAGAAACAGCAAGCTCATCGAGTGTCGGGAGAATCAGAGCATCACCAAAAATCGATGAGAGATCCAACCGCGACACTGCCAAGACAATGGTCGGATCTTGTGCTGTCGTTTCTGCCCATCGTCGATGCAACCAAGCATCCAAGGCTTCGAGCGCAGCCGACTCGCTTTGATCTTTAATCCCAGCGATTGGCCAATGAAAATATTGCCAATCACTCTCTTGAGACATCGGTGACAACGCACGCATTAAATCTGAGCACAGGCCTGTGAGACGCCCTTCGAGTAAGCCACCTGCCCACTCAGGAAGTTCACACGCCAGTAGTGTGTCATCTGAAACCGCACTGACCAAGCTCAATCGAATCGGCTGAGCATCAACAGTCGCTTGGCTCTCAACTGACTCAGAAGGCAAGGTGGAGTCAATCTGAGGATTTGATTCGGAAGCCTTAGGATCAATCGGATCGTTATCCACTCCTGACTCAGAGACCAACGGCTTGACCAGTTCAGAAGCCATCTGAGGCATTGGGGAGCTTGCCTCGGGTGTCCGGTGATCACCCGTAGCATCAGGCTGACGATCACGCAACACCACCACCGGGATACCCATCGCATCCAGAATCTTTCGCGACTCCTGTGGTGGAAAGCCTTGCATCAAATTCCTTCAGATTTTTGCGGGTGCTGCTTATCCAGAGGCTTTTCGATTAAGTTAAGCGCATGCAGATAGGCTTTTGCTGATGCCACAATAATGTCTGTATCTGCACCTAACCCATTAACGATGCGTCCAGATTTCTCAAGCCGCACAGTCACTTCACCCTGTGAATCAGTTCCTGTCGTGATGGCATTGACTGAGTACAACTGCAGATCACTGCCTGAATTTGCAACCGACTCAATGGCTTTGTAAACAGCATCAACTGGGCCATCGCCTTGGGCGGATACATCCACTTCAGTGCCATCAACACGTACAGTCAAATGCGCTGTTGGCGCAACACCCAGTTTCGATGTGACTGATAGATCCGACAGTTCATACCGAGCACTATCTGCTTCCATTTTTTGTGCATTCATCAACGCATGAAGATCTTCATCGAAAATCTCATGCTTACGATCGGCGAGATCTTTAAAGCGCGCAAAAGCATTATTTAAGGCCTGATCATCGGCAAGAGTAATCCCTAATTCATCCAGTCTGGATTTAAAGGCTGCACGACCTGAGTGTTTCCCCAAGACCATTTTATTAGTATTCCAACCGACGTCTTCAGCCCGCATGATTTCATAGGTTTCGCGGTGTTTTAAGACACCATCCTGATGAATGCCAGACTCATGCGCAAAAGCATTGGCACCGACGATGGCTTTATTTGGTTGGACTGGGAACCCCGTAATCGAAGACACGAGACGCGACGCAGGCACAATGTGTCGTGTATCGATGTGTGTTTCCACGTCAACGATATCTGAGCGCGTCTTCACCGCCATGACAATCTCTTCCAGTGACGTATTCCCAGCTCTCTCCCCTAAGCCATTGATGGTACATTCCACCTGACGACACCCTGCCCGCACAGCTGCCAGTGAATTCGCAACAGCCAATCCAAGATCATTGTGGCAATGCACCGAAAATACCGCTTTGTCTGCATTGGGTATTTTCGTGAGAAGTGAGCGTACCGTCTCTTCAATCTGAAACGGGAGGTTATAGCCGACCGTATCCGGAAAATTACAGGTGGTCGCGCCGGCGTTGATCACGGCTTCGAAAACACGTGCCAAGAAGTCAATGTCCGAACGACCTG
>CABZRL010000007.1:0-96547 GCA_902528165.1 uncultured Litorivicinus sp. | reverse complement strand
TGATACATAAACCACAACGCTTGGTCACCTGCTGGTGTATAGCATTTTACTTGTTCATAAATACGGTATGAAACAAAGGATGATGATGATGTGTTGGCACCATCCAGAACACCTGTTTGCATGGCGTTATAGATTTCAGACGATGCCATAGAAGCAATTGAAGCTCCCGCACCAGCTAACAACTGATTAAACGATTTACCAGCGGCCCGCATCTGAATACCCTTCACATCGGATGGATTCGAGACGCACTTATCTTTGCCAGCGAATCCACCGGCTAAATACCCGTGCACGAGAACCATAACGTCGTCTTCAGCCATTTTTTCTTGGACCGCGTCCATGAAAGGTGAGTAGTTCAGGCGCGCTGCATGATCGTGGTTTTTTACCAGACCTGGCATTAGAGTCAGGTTATAAGATGGTTGCTGCCCACCCGCATAGGATAATGGCAGGACTGTCATATCCAGTTGTCCGCGCGAGAGAGGTTTATATTGCTCTTTGGGTTTGAACAGCGACTTCGAAGGGAAAATCTTAATTTCCAAATCAACGTTGGCATCTTTCACATGGTTTGCAACGATCTCAGCCACCTTGTGACGAACATCTTTAGTTGACCATTGATGGGAGAGACGCAGCTCTGCCGCACTTGCGACTGAACTCATCAATGCTGCACCGATCGCAGCGGTTATAAGGGATTTTACTTTCATTTCAGGCTCCTGCCGATTGTTATGGGTTATTACGGCTTGCATATTTATGTATGCTATGCAGAAATTATCGTATACAAAAATAAGATGCAACGAGTTTCACACTGTGAGTAGTCGAGCCGCCACCCGAGTCTTTCAAGGGGTCGAAGAACAAATCGCAACCGGTCAGCTCAAAGATGGGGCCAAGCTCGACGAGGCTTCACTAGCTGAACGATTTGAAGTTTCCCGCACCCCGGTACGCGAAGCGTTACTGCAATTAGTAGGCTCAGGGCTCGCCACACAGGTCCCAAAACGTGGGTGTTTTGTCAAAGCACCGTCCCTTCGCGACATGGTCGAAATGTTCGAGGTGATGAGTGAGCTCGAGGGGATGTGCGCGCGGCTGGCTGCTCGAAGAATCAGCGATGAACAGCTCGCCGAACTAAAGGCCGCTAACGCAGGCTGCGAAGACGCGATCAAAGCCAATGACAGCGATTTGTATTACCACAAAAACGTTGACTTTCATGAGTGTATCTACATCGCATGTGGGAATAGCTTTCTTGCCGATGAGACACGTTCCTTGCGACGACGATTGCAGTCATTTCGACGACTTCAACTTCGTGTTCGGGGCCGGATGCCTCAGTCACTAGGCGAGCATTTCGAGATCGTTGAGGCAATTGAAGCAGGCGATGCTGACCAGGCAGATCGAAACTCAAGACAGCACGTGATGATTCAGGGCGAGCGCTTTCATGATCTGTTGGTGCATATGGAGCAAGGTGGGTGAAACCAAAGGCGTTGTTATTCGACGTGTTTGGCACAGTTGTGGACTGGCGATCCGGCATCGCTCGAGATCTGGCGATCCATTTTCAAACCCATCCCAGCAACACAGATCCCGAATCAGTCGCCGATGCTTGGCGTACCGAGTATCAACCGTCCATGGAACCGGTGCGATCTGGTCGTCGCGGTTACGTCGACCTAGACACTTTACATGCTGAAAACCTTGTCAAACTGTCCAAGGAGTTTGAATTCGACCTTGGCGATGAGAACCAAACTAATTGGCTAACCAAAGCCTGGCATCGACTTCCCTGTTGGCCAGACAGTGTCAGCGGTATTGAACGACTGAAACGGGAGTTAATTTGTGCCTCTCAGTCCAACGGTCATATTGCGCTCGCGGTTGACCTTGCGAAATACAATGGGTATTCGTGGGATGTCATCCTGGGATCTGAAGTTGTCAGAACCTACAAGCCGGCGCCTGAATCGTACTCCAGCGCATGCTCAGCACTTCAACTCAAACCAGCAGAATGCATGATGGTGGCTGCGCATAATTCAGATTTACAGGCGGCGAAAAACGCTGGGATGCAAACAGCCTTTGTCAGACGGCAGACCGAACATGGGCCGAATCAACAACAGGACTTGAGAGCGACTGGTCAATGGAGTCTCGAGGCAGACTCAATCATTGAACTGGCAGACCGGCTCGCAAATCTTTAGCGGGGATCTGCCCAACTTGGCTACCGACCTCACATCCTTACGCCGGAGCATTGAAGGCAAGAATCGAAATCGGAGCTTATAGCATCGCAACAGCTTGCCACTTTAATGGTATTGCACCTCCAGTCATTATTGATCTCATTGATGAATCTGAGGTCCAGCTCAGGCAAGCCTGATCGTCCCCACGGCGCCGAATCCACTGATGCCAAAAGCTGCGGTTTTGTGTAGTATTCAGAGCCTGCTGTGGGGCCTATAGCTCAGTTGGTTAGAGCAGGGGACTCATAATCCCTTGGTCGCAGGTTCGAGTCCTGCTGGGCCCACCAATTCAAGCCGCTGTTAAAAGGGGGTTTGGCTCTTGCAACAGCCGAATGCTTCTGATTCCCTCAGGGGTCCTGGGAGTTTCCTGGATTAGTCAGCGACCATATCAGCACCACAACACTGTGGGCTCTTGATTTTTCCTTCACACTCAGGGCATTTGGAAATTTGAACTACTGTGCCGTCATCAAGTGTAAATAAACCATCGACCAATGGAAAATCGCACCTAGCACACGAGGCATTGACCGCCATTCCACAAGCATCACACTCGTACGTTGCCATATTAAGTCTCCTATTACTATTTTAGATTTACTCACCAATTATTTTAGATTTACTCACCAATTATTTCAGTCTTTTCACAATTAATCTAACACCTTCATTGTGCTAAAACATACATATAAACACTGGTAAATAGCCTTTTCGTTCTTAATTGGACAAAGAACTCTCGTGTATTGCCCTGACCCTTTATTTCACAAGAATGAAGACTGTGACTCACAACAACGAACCTCGTATTGGATAACTCAGAATTTCAAGACTTCATCGCTTTGCTCTTGCTGAATAAAGCAGCCAAATTCTCGCCAAAGCCATGTCAACTAGATTTCAACAATGGGAATTTTCAATTCAATGGGTTGGTCATGTATCATTACACCACAGGTCTTAATATGCGCTTAACCCTCTGAAATCTTTTGCAAAGATTTTTAGTATGACAAAAATATTGTTATGCATCAATAAGATACGACTAAAAACCAGTGGATTTTAATTTTGGGGTCAACGATACTGATCATGTCATCTGAACCGGAAACGGAAGGTTGACGAAAGACTTGAGGTCAGTCACGCGACGATTCATGAGCCTTTAGTTAAAGGGTAAAACAGGACTGCGAAAGCAGACTTAAGGTTATCTTGGCAGTAGAGATCTATTGCGACTAATGGCAATTAGATCAGATTGAACTAGAGTCGGAAAAGGACTGGGTAAAACCAGTCCTTTTTTTATTCTACACCTCGAACACGACGTTGCCAGAGACAGGGTCTGTGACCCCAAGCTCTGGTGACAATTCCTCCATGAGATGTCGAGCAATGAGATCATCTGTGGCATCGCATTCTGCATGTCCTCTTCACGCTCCCAAAATTTTATTTTCACGACTGAAGTTACCCCTGATGACGCTGGTATCTCGAAATCTTTTTTAAGCAACTTTGATTAGCCGCTGTAGCGTATCAATACAAGAATTGCCAACCCAAGGATAGAAAACAACGTTAGCGAGGTGCCTCCTACTCGTAACACCATGCTGTGCTTTAAGAATCCGAAACAACAGCCGTGCATCAATCTAGCGACGAAAAATACCACCCCATAACTATGAAGGGCGTTCGCTTTTAATCCACCCATTTCCGCAATCAACATCAGAATCAAAAAAATAGGCGCGTATTCAATAAGATTACCGTGAGCTCTTATGGCTCTTTGAAGTCCGTCTTCACCGTTGTTGCCAAAGGCGAACCACTTAAATGCTGGCATCCCCCGAAGCGCGATTACCCTGAAGGATAAAGTGACAAGCAGTAGAGCGAGCAGGGAGGCATAAGTTGCAGTAATCATCGTTATCTCCTTTTTTCTTATTAGATCCGCAGCCTAGCTCTATTGAATCAGCCCAGATATCAGGATAATCCTTTCGTGATTCCACAGCTTTTAGGCTTATGACTAAAACTAAAACACTGGCATAAACCAGACCGATATAGTTACTAAACTGGTTTATTACGTAAACGTACTTTTGAAACCACCCTTATGCAAATCTGAGCAGGTACTGCTGATAACTTGAAGACCTTTTAGACGCCCCCGGTACTTGATTGAGGAGTGGCCTACATTTGTTTGCTACACATCTGCTACAACAGATAATTCAGATTAACGTGGACGAATACGTAGCGTTCAGAGATCAATTCAATAATACCAGGGGACTTATATTCCCTTGGTCGCAGCTTCGAGTCCTGCCGGGCTCACCATGATTTTTCAAGCGGCCAAAAGCCCACATCGGTCGACAACATCAAAAATTCACACGAATGACAAGGATTCGTCACATTCAATCACTAGTCTGAATGCTTTCTTAATGGAGTAACTCATGATTTCCTTCGACCAAGTTCGGCTATCTGCTTTAGCCTCGAGCCTAGCTCTTCTCACGTCATTCCCAGTCTCCGCTCTCGACATTCAACTAATTGGTGAAATCCAAATAGGTCAGGGCGAAGGCTATGCAGAAATGCTGCGTTATCACACTGCATCACAGAGTCTCGTGGTCACGGCTTCTGAGACAGGGACCATTGAGCGGATCTCGATAGAGACACCGTCAGCGTTGTCGTTGATCAGTCCTTTTGATTTAGACGGCGGAGACGTCACGGCAGTTGCCGTTCATCGAGACCTCATCGCAGCATCCATCAAGGTTAAGCCAGCTGATGCGGCCGGGATGGTCAAACTGTTTGATAGTGATGGTTCATTGCTCGCAACCTACGAAACAGGCGCTCTCCCCGATAATTTGGCATTTTCACCTGATGGTCGCTATCTTCTAACTGCCAATGAAGGCGAGCCGTCGGATGATTACAGCATCGATCCAGAAGGAGGATTCACACTGATTGACTTATCTTCTGGTCCTCAAGACGCAACGGTGACACAGATTGCTTTAACCGGAATCGATGTTCCAACCGGTGCTCGTATCATTAAGCCTGGGCAGAGTTTTGCTGCGGATGCTGAACCTGAGTATGTGGCTTTTTCGGCTGACGGAACGATGGCCTATGCAACACTTCAAGAAAATAACGCCATCGCATTGATTGATATCGCGGCAAAAAAGGTCACGAACATCGTTGGCCTAGGGGTCAAAAATGTCTCGCGAATGAGTCATGACATGTCGAATAAAGACGATGGAATCAACATGCGCCGTTGGCCAGTCTTGATGATGTACCAACCCGATGCTTTGGCGACCTACGAGGTCAATGGTGCTACCTATTTAGTGACAGCCAACGAGGGTGATGCCAAGGACTATGATGGCTTTTCTGAAGAAACAAGGGTCGCTAAGCTCACGTTAGACCCGACCATGTTTCCAAATGCTGAAGAACTCCAGAAGCCAGAAAATTTGGGCAGACTGAAAACGACCACCACCATGGGCGATACCGATGGCGACGGAGATCATGACCTCATTTATGGCTATGGTGGGCGTTCATTCTCAATCTGGTCGCATGACGGCTCTCTGGTCTTTGATAGCGGAAATGCATTTGAACACCTCATCGCAAAACGATCCCCCGAGGTCTTCAATGCCAACGGCGGTGCTGACGAGAAAGATGATCGATCAGACGATAAAGGACCTGAACCTGAAGCTCTGGCACTAGGAACAATTGATGGTCGCACCTATGCTTTCATCGGGATGGAACGTAATAACGCAATCTTTGCTTACGATATCACGCTACCTTCCGATCCTCATTTGGTCGGCTACATGATGCCCTCAGCAAACCACAACTCACCAGAAGGCCTCGAATTTATCGCAGCCAAGGACAGCCCAACTGGAAAGCCTCTGTTGGCGATTGCCTTTGAAATGACGGGTACAGTTGCACTCTATCAGATCGACTAAGGCATCAGTCACCTATAAGAAGACTAAGGTAAAGCATAAACCTTAGTCTTCTGCTCCGGAAAGACTAATAACCGCTTGGTCACTGAATAGCTATCTCATCAGAGTAACTGACTTCTCTCGCCTCAATTTCGAGAAAGATTAAACGAGGCAACGATACTGACCGATCTGGAACATCCCTTAAGTCAGCATCTCAGTGATGAATCGGAAATTGGCAGCGGTCGTCTAGTTCTTCAAGGAAATTTCGGATCAATCGTTCTGAAACAGCGGCTAAACGACTGCATCTTTCCAATAGTCATCGGAAGTAAACTACCCATGCGTGGTTGACGGTTGCTTGACCGACTGTGGGACTGCAACTGCAATGTCCTGCTAGCCGTTAGCTCGTCGTTACGTCAGTTCTGATGGACAACCGTAAAACTCCCGCAAACAAGCATGCTGCCACCACAGACAAAGCCATCGTGATATAGAAAACCTGTGCCTCTAACATTTGAAAAAGAGCTAAGACAAAAGCAGGCCCAACCGCACTTCCGATCGCTTTTGGCGTTGCAATCCAACCTTTGGCACGACCAAAGACAGCCGGCCTAAAATATAAATTGGGAACGTACCCGAAGGTCACCGTAATAATCCCATTGGCCATTCCGAAAATCGCCATCCCAATTCCAACAACGAGCATCGAGTCAGACATGATAAAGATCTGCGAGATCGCGACACAAACCATCGCAACAACACAATTGATTCGAGCATCAAATTGTTGTGCATACCGCATTTCAAATACACGACCAGCTACTTGGAAAGGACCATAAATAGCAGCCAAGATGACAGCATATACACCGAAATCTTGATAGGTAAACCAGGTGATGAATAAGAGTGTCAATCCGGTAAAGTTGATATAATCGACAGCACCGCTGCTGGCAAGAAGAACAAGCGCCTTTTTTTCTTCAGAGGTTAGCAAAGACCACCGGAATGGTTCGACCATCTCAGGCTTTGATGGTTTTTCTGACGGACGCATGTGTAGGATGAAACCACCCATCAAAACCAAAAGCGCGCCACCGAGGTAAGTCGTGTATTCCAGCCCGATAGCTGGTAATAGGGCTCCTTGGGCGATCCAAACCATCGAACTTGCAATCCCGCCATAAAACGTAATGACAGAAATTTTTCGGCGCGCCGTCTTTTCGTTGAATTGAACTGGAACCGCAAATGCAACGGTATAAGTCCCAAGGGCGTGGCCAATCGTAATCATCGCTATTGAAAACCAAACCCACTCGATAATGGGAACCAATGTGATTGCAGCATAGCCTAACCCACCAACAATCAAACCCGTCCGCAACACAGTCAACGCGCCAAGCCGATCGACGAGCGATCCGATCAGCGGCGACAATAATGCCTCGATAAACAGTGCAACAGATAAGGTGGTGATGATTGCAGAATCAGACACCCCAACGCTTGACGCCAAATCATCTTTAATTGAGGCAAAGGAATAAAATAACAGACCATAAGCCAGGATCTGAGAGATGCCCAATCGATGAACTGGAGCCTCGACCTGATGCAACAATTAATTGAGTGTTTCAAAAAATCGAATCAGTCGTGATTCGAGAGTCGGCAAAATATCGCTTGGTTTCATGACGTCTTCATCATGAATCATCCAGTAACTCACTTTCCCCTGAAATCTCGTAAAACGACTTTCGATCGGCACACGATGCTCAGATTCCTTCAGTGCAATCACGCGATCGGCTTGTTCGAATAATTCATCTGATGCAGAAATCGGTGCACGATCGGGTACCAACCAACCTCGCGCATGCGCAAACGTGCGTGTGTATTCTGAAATATTGCCTTGATTTTCATTTTCCATCAAAAGCCCAGCGCTTGTGGCATACCAAGGACGTTGCCTTCGCTCGGCTTCATGATTAAACCAAAGTTCCGCAAAACGACTTCTAAAATAGTTTCCACTACAAAGAAAAAGAACGTTCCGCTTTTCACTCAACATCGGTTTTTTTTCGACGCATAACAACAACGATGCCTATGATGATCACAAGACCGATGATGATAGCAATCATCGGCGGCCCACTCTCTTCCTCGGCTGCACTGGTCTCCTGAACCTGAGCTTCCTTTTCAACAGAGGCATCTGTGCCAAAGTTCTCAGTTACGCTCGCTTTACCCACAGCGATAGCTTCATTCAACAGTTCGGTCGCTTTTGCGATGTCGCCACTGCCGCACGTTGCCATCCCCTGATCCATTAGCTCGATGATTTTCTTCTGACCTTCTTCAGTCGAACGATTCATTTCAAGACGGGCTCGGGCACGGAGCCCCAAAATCGATACATCGTCGCAAGCTTCTATTAACGCGTTAAATGTTTGCTCAGCGTTTTGACTAACAGCATTTCCCGCACCTTGCTGAAAGTTTGTTGTCGCGAAAGAAAAGTTTGTTACAACGCAAACGGTGATGGCTACTAAAAAGCGTTTCATGGTGGATACTCCTAGGTTAATCCAATTAGAACCCGCCGGAGACGGGCTGACATTTTATCGATGAAAATCACCATCAAGAGGACCAAGATGGCCATATATGCAACGTTCTCAAAATCTGAGCCCGTCTGCATAGCACCCAAGAACTGCAGCCCAATACCACCCGCACCCATCGCTCCGATAATCACTGCTCCCCGAACGTTCGACTCAAAGTAGTAAAGCGTCTGCGAAATAAAAATCGGCATGATTTGAGGCAATATTCCAAAGCGATGCTGCAAGGTCTTCCGAGCACCGGTTGAGCGGATACCCTCCTGTTGCTTGGAGTCTGCATTTTCAATCGCTTCCGACATCAGTTTCCCTAGTGTCCCAGTATCAGTAAATGCAATCGCAAACGCGCCTGTGAAGAGTCCTGGGCCAAACGCGCGGAGAAAGATCAAGCTCCAAATCAGCATATCAATCCCCCTCAAGAGATCGAATAACCGTCTTAGTCCGAATCGTACCGCCTCAAATGGAGTGATGTTTTGAGCAGCGAGAAACGCTAGCGGTAATCCGAGCAGTGCTGCAAAAAATGTTCCCAACAGAGCCATCAAGAGGGTCTCAAGCATGGCCACCATAACCTCCATATGGAACCAAATTTCGTTGTACCAAATCTCATTCAACACAAGAGAAGCGTTGGACAGTTTTGGATCGACACGATCACTCGAAAACATCAACCCAATTGCATCAAAGAATGACACGTCAGCTAACGGGCTCTTGAAATCAAACCAAAAATACTTCCAACCCAACGAATAGCGATGTATCTCCGCTTTCCGGCCGAATACTTGCAGGCGCGTGTAGAGGTCTGGACGAACCTCAATTTTGTTCTCTGTCCAACGGATCCAATCCGGAATCGCACTACGATTATTCTCGTAACCAAGAATTCTTGGGCGTCCATCGCCATATCGACCAAAAATCAATGGTGCGTCAAGACCCGGCCAATCGTGGAGTTCAACAGTGTTTCCTTTTAAGACGAAATACGAACCGTTATCTATCTGCACGCGACTCCCTGCAGCCGGAGTCGACCGAGAGAACCATTCCGGGTCTTTCTCGTACTCGTAAATCTTTGCCTCGAAATACACATCGATATCATCTGCTCGATCCCACTCCATCATCACAACGTCTTTGTGCGCATAGGTATCCAACATAAACATCGTTGCTCGTTCAGGGCTCCATTTTCGGGCAACTGATGGCAAATCAAACATCCATACTGAAAATGCGAGATACCCCACAACCACCACAAAAACAGTGGCCAGTATTTTTCGATAGCGGGCTGAGGCTGAATTACATTCAAGCGTTTTGTTTGAAATGGTGCTGATCGATGAACTCATAATTGGATTCCTCCGATCAGTTTGTTACGGATGTATGTAGAGAGGTAGTCGAGAGCTGTGATCGTGATCACCAGAAGCGCCATGATCGCCATAATGTCTGGCTCATAACTCCAGCTGATATTTGTTTTCAGTGCTTCACCAATTCCGCCCGCACCCACGAATCCCAAAATTGTAGATGCGCGAACGTTAATCTCTAGACGCAAAATGCCATAAGAGAAAAATAGCGGCAGAACCTGTGGCAATACTCCAAACCGGACACGCTGCCACCAACCTGCGCCAGCCGACTGCAATCCTTCCACGGATTTCATGTCGCAATTTTCAACGGCTTCAGAAAACAACTTACCGAGCGCGCCGACGGTATGAAGCCAGATCGCGATTAGTGCAGGTAATTCGCCCTTACCCATCAAAAATAGCAAAGCTATCGCAATAACAAGCTCAGGAAATGACCGCAAAACATCCAACGTCCGACGCGAAAAACTCACTACCCAAGCATTCGAAATCAAATTTGCACTCGCAAATAAACTCAAAAACACTGCGCAAATAAAGCCTAACGCCGTCGAAAATAATGCGAGATTAATCGTTCGAAACAATTCGGGAGCATAAACCCCTACCAAGCCGAACCAATCCCATCCAGCAGCCCAAGCTCCGCTGAAGAGGTCGACTGGAAAATCCCAAAACTGCTCCAGCCCACGGGACAGACTGCCTGCGTTTTGCTCCTCTGAAAAAATTACTCCGCTGGTGATTACGAATACGATTGCACCGATAGAAATGAAAGTATAGAGCGCACGGGTTTTTGCTTGAGCGTGTAGCCGTTCGAGATAGACATCGACTGAGTTTGCAGTTGTGGTTGCCATAAAAGTCACTTGTAAAAATCAGGCTGAGGTCAGACCCAGCCTGATTTGGTTGCTAATCGATTAACCGCTCTTTTTTGCTTCAATCTTCGCTTTACGCGCTTTGATGATTGAGTCGTAGAACGACTTGTCAACCGGCATCCAAGACTTAACAACTCCGTTCGCCACATTCTCAGAGCACTTAGGATCGTTCTTGTGAATCCAGTCTTTCATGCCCTGCATGACTTTATGGCCTTCTGCTGCAGATGAGCCATCTGCCCATTTAGCTGGCATTGCGATTGGACCATTCGGGATCAAGGCTGATGACCAGACCTGAACAATGTCGTCCATATTCAATTGACCCGCGTCAACCATCTTACGCAGGTTTCCTGACGTGTAGCCTTCAGACCACTCGCCAACACCAGATACCCAGTTGAATCCAACATCGATGTCGCCATTCAATACAGCCAAGACAACGCCTGAGTGGCCACCTGAGAATTCAGTTGATGAGAAGTAGTTTTCCAGAGATCCATTGACTTCAGGAGTCGCTGGCAATTCGATTGAAGGGATCAAATAACCTGATGTTGAGTTTGGATCGGCGAAACCAAGACGCTTACCTTTTGTATCAGCCAGTGTCTTAATACCTGAATCTTTGCGCGCAATCATGACTGAGTAGTAACCCATGTCGCCTGTAGGCTGCATTCGGGTCAAAACGGGGACAACGAACCCTGGCTTTTCGAGTTCCATACCAGCGTAGCCTGACGATCCGTACCAAGTGTAGTCAAGGTTACCACCAAGCATTGCTTGCATATTTCCAGCGTAGTCCTCAAAGGTAAACAATTTCGCTGGTACACCATAGGCTGCTTCAATGTATGGCTTCAGGCAAGAGTTCCGGGTTAAAACGTCTTGCGCCGCTTCATCACCCAAAAATCCAATTCTGAATTCAGGCTGATACTTGCTAAGGTCCATTTTAGGACCTGTATATTTAACCGTACCAGCTTCTGGTGCGTTACCGTGACCAGCTGCGAACGCAACTGATACTGTAGCTGCTGCTACAAACCCAACAAGGGCCTTTTTCAAGATAGACATGTAATGTTGCTCCGTGTGCGTTTTGATATATTGAATTTAGCTGTCGCCTATGCTCCAGCTGCGATTGGGGTTTCCCCCAAAGCGGTTGACGTTACCCCCGGCTCAAATGCCTCGTCGGCTTCGGCACCATAAATTTCTCTAGCCATTTCATCTGTGAGCTCACTTGAGGGTCCATCAAAAACAATTTCACCCATCCGCATTCCAATGACCCGGTCGCAATAGTTTCTGGCGGTGTCGAGAGTATGGAGGTTGCAAATGACGAGGATATTTTCCTCACGGTTAATCCGATGTAACGCATCCATGACGAGACGAGCGTTTAATGGATCGAGGGATGCTATGGGTTCATCTGCGAGGATAAACTTGGGCTGTTGCATCATCGCCCGACATATCGCCACGCGCTGTTGTTGGCCGCCAGAGAGAGTCTCTGCGCGCTGCAAGGCGGTGTCGATCATCCCAAATCGATCGAGCAGCCTAAGAGCAGTAGATCGATCCTCATCCGAAAAGAGCTTAAGCATTGCTTTTAAAGATGGCTGTGTATTGAGTGACCCTAAAATGACATTGGTGATCACATCGAGACGGTTAACCAGATTGAATTGCTGAAAGATCATCGCGCAATCCTTCTGCCATCTCAGCTTTTCGTCACCGCGTAGCTTTAACACGTCGACTCCATCAACCAAAACCTCCCCAGAGGTCGCTCTGTTGAGCCTGTTGATCGTTCGGAGGAGGGTTGACTTTCCGGCACCAGACCGACCGATGACGCCAATAACTTCGGGTTTATCCGTCACAAACGACACGTTATTGAGAGCCACGTTAGTGCCAAATTTTTTGACGAGATTATTAACTTCTAACAATGCTGTTCCCCTTAATCACCGGCCGAAGCGTATATAAAGAGGAGTTACAATTGCATGTCAGAAATATGAAAAGTCTGTGACGCAGATCCGGGAATCAGTGATCCTGAGGAATCGCTACCTAGCTGTTCATTGAACTGTTCAAGCGCAACTATTTCTAAACGCGCTAACAGCCCAAAACCTAATGATTCCAATTACCCAATCGACTAATCGATCATTTCATACACGCACTATTTGCAATTTCTGATGGAAAGGCGTAGCGTTCTTTTATGCACAAAGTGCGGAAAAAAAAGGGGGTGCCATGATAAAAAAATTAATTGTGATCGCGACTTTCCTCATACGCATTCAGTTTATGTGTTCGCTGAACCTGAACCAATGATGACCAAAGGGGATCTATGCGCATACCTCAGCCTGTCTGCCAGACAACAAACTGGTTTTTTATCTTGGGCGACAAAACAGCTTGACAAAGATTGGTCTTCCGATCCCCTTTACTTAGAAGCTTTGGAAATCGAAATAGAAATCGCTGAGAAAAAGCAAACGCATTACCAGTCATTGTTTGAATTTTCAAAGTGTCATTCCGATGCGCGCTGGAACGAGCGCTTGATTCCAGATCCCATTTAATACATCCATTTCACCCATGAGTGGTCGACTCCTGCGTGCTACGCAATCAGGGGTATCCGATCATCGTTTTAGCCCATATGACGAGATCGACTTCAAACGTCATCGATCCAAATCACGTAATCGTAATAATTTATCGTTATGTTCATCGTCGGTTAATCGAAGAAACGACGAAGGTGAATGATGGAGATGTATTCGACCATCGAGCGATGCTTTACCAGACATGGCGATAAGAAGTACGGCGAGTTTGTCACACAGCGTCAGCATGCTCTTCAGTGCGCGATGCTGGCTTCACAGGAAGGCTCCGCATCGGAATTAATTGCAGCCGCACTACTTCATGACATCGGACATATGCTGGACCAGAGCATGGGCTCCACAGAACCTGATTACGATCTGATGCATGAAGTCACTGGCGCTGAATTCCTGAACCAATGGTTTCCAAAAGGTGTGAGTGAGCCGATCCGGCTCCATGTTGTGGCTAAACGATTTCTGACCGGAAATGATCCAGCTTACTATCACACCCTAAGTCCCGCCTCAAAACACAGCTTAGATCTTCAGGGCGGTCCAATGACACCTGAAGCACAAAAACAGTTTTTAGAAGTGCCTTACGCAACAGATGCGATTCAGCTTCGCCGCTGGGATGATCAAGCGAAAGAATCGGATCTGGATTTGTCACTCGATCTAGCGGACTTCCGTGAACTGCTTGAGTCTCTGATGATTCGAGAAACGGCATAATGACATCACGCTTCACGGATCAAGAAGCGTTAAAGACTGCCCGACAAGACTGGTTCAGTGTTTTAGTGCGCGTACCAAAGGACGAACTGATCAAAGCAGCCAATCAATGGATTTTCTCGGTCGTCATCCTCAAGGCCCCTGAAGTCGGTCTAATGATGACCAACGGGCGAATTCATAGCACCGGAGGATCTTTTCACGTTGGGGAGGTGAGCTTAACAAAATGTGTATTGAAAGATGCAGAAGGACATCTCGGGTACGGCCATATTCTCGGCCGCAGCCACCAACAAGCCCATGCTATCGCGATGTTTGACCTCGCACTTCAGCGTGCAGACACATCCGAATCAGCTATTCAGCAACTTGAAAAATGGCGCCAACAGATTGATGAGCTGACATCACAAGAAAGCGCACGAATCGAAGCAACCCGTGTCGATTTCTTCACAATGGTCCGGGGAGAGACTTGATGGTGATGGATATTATCGAGGCTCCTGACCGTCAAACGCACCTCATGCAACAGACGTTTCGTCGTGCATTGACCGCATTATCTGAGCCATTACGGCCGTTAGTCCTCCCGGCCATCCCGGCGCCCTCGACAATCAGATCTGCCCTTTGGGCGCTCGTTTTGACGCTGCTAGATCGAGACGTGACAGTCTTTTGGCCAGGGATTACAGCGACTACTCGATCCAACCTCATGTTCCATACAGGCACACGGCTAACCGAAATGCCTGAAGATGCTGATTGGCTGGTACTCGATGTTGAGGATCCCGAAACAGAACAATTTCTCAATCGAGCATCGATCGGTTGCCATGAGCGCCCTGATGCAGCAGCGACCATTCTTCTACTGGTCTCCAATGATGCTACTGAGGTCTTGGCTCAAGGTCCTGGTTTCAAAGATCCGACTTACCTCAATCTCCAACTACCCGAGTCGTTGGTGACCCGACTGATTCAAAACAACCACCAATATCCTTTGGGCTTCGACTGTTTTCTAGTGACCGAGAATTCAGTTTCTGGTTTGCCACGGTCCACGCATCTGACGATGAGGACCGACTGATGTACGTTGCTGTCAAAGGCGGTGAGCGCGCGATCGAAGAGGCGCACAAGCTAACTGCAGAAATGCGCCGCGGAGACCCCGAGGTCGCTGAACTCTCCCTCGAACAAATCCAAAATCAAATGGGACTCGCCGTCGATCGAGTCATGAATGAAGGATCATTATTTGATCCCGAACTGGCAGCACTCGCTATCAAACAGGCGCAAGGCGACTTGATCGAGGCCATTTTCTTGTTACGCGCTTATCGAACAACGCTGCCTCGACACGGAGAATCGGTACCACTTGCAACCAATGAAATGCGAGTCATTCGACGAATTTCTGCAGTATTCAAAGATGTTCCAGGTGGACAGTTGTTAGGTCCAACCTATGATTACACCCATCGACTTTTGGACTTTTCATTAGCCGTTGAGGCATTCGACCGCGATCGAAACGACGGGCCCAGTGATGCCGATACAAGTCACCATGCCTTCGAACGCGATCCAGAACATCCCGATGCCATGGCTCGGGTTTTAACGATTCTTGAAAATGATGGCTTGGTCGAGGCTCCTCCGAAGGAAAGCAATCCACTGCAAGATATCACCCGCGAGCCATTGGAGATCCCAGCTGATCGATCCACTCGATTGCAAGCTCTTGCCCGCGGAGACGAGGGCTATCTGCTGGCTCTAGCTTACTCAACCCAGCGCGGCTACGGCAGAAATCATCCGTTTGCTGGAGAGATTCGATCTGGTGTGGTTACGCTCGATTTCGCGATCGACGAACTGGGTTACAGCGTCCCTGTCGGTGAGCTTCTCATGACCGAATGCGAAATGATCAATCAATTCGAAGGTTCAAGAGACGTTCCTCCGACCTTTACTCGTGGCTATGGATTGCAAGTCGGGTTCTCCGAAAGAAAAGCGATGTCGATGGCTTTGGTGGATCGCGCACTCAGAACCTCCGAGTTCGATGAAGATGTTGAATCTCCCGCACAAGACGAAGAATTTGTTCTGTCGCATTGCGACAACGTGGAGGCTTGGGGTTTTGTCTCACACCTCAAATTACCGCATTACGTCGATTTCCAGAGTGAACTGGAGTTGATTCGTTGTCTTCGCCGAGACATGGAACGTTCCGATGATTCCTGAACCTGATACTTATAACTTTGCCTATCTCGATGAACAGACCAAGCGCATGATTCGACGCGGTCTCCTTAAGGCCGTTTCGGTACCTGGATTACAGATCCCATTCGGTGGTCGCGAAATGCCGCTACCCTACGGTTGGGGAACAGGTGGTATCCAAGTGACCGCAGCCGTTATCGGTAAGGACGACTGTTTAAAAGTCATCGATCAGGGTGCCGATGACACGACCAATGCCGTCAGTATTCGTCACTTTTTTGCCAAAACAGCCTCGGTTGCGACAACTGAAGTCACCGAAGATGCGACACTCATCCAGACGCGTCACCGGATTCCCGAAACACCCTTAGCCGCAGGTCAAATCTTAATTTATCAGGTGCCAATCCCTGAACCCTTACGATTCATTGAGCCGCGAGAAACAGAAACTCGAAAAATGCATGCGCTTTCCGAATATAGCGTGATGCATGTCAAACTCTATGAGGATATTGTTCAATTCGGTCAGATCGCAACAGCTTATGCTTATCCCGTTCTAGTGAATGGCCGATACGTGATGGACCCCTCCCCGATTCCCAAATTTGACAACCCCAAAATGCACCAGAATCCATCGTTACAATTGTTCGGCGCAGGGCGCGAAAAGCGTCTTTATGCAGTACCGCCATACACTGATGTGGAATCTCTGGATTTTGAAGATCACCGATTTGAAGTCCAAAGTTGGGACGAAAACTGTGCACTCTGTGGTTCTAACGACACATTCCTCGATGAAGTGATTGTTGATGATGCAGGTTCACGCATGTTTGTTTGCTCTGACACGCATTTCTGCACCAGACGGCAGGAACTGAGCAATGGTTGATCCAATTTTGTCCGCCCAAAACCTCACCAAATCCTATGCACCTGAACAAGGCTGTTTTTCGATTGAGCTCGATGTTTGGCCGGGTGAAGTACTGGGGATCGTTGGCGAATCAGGGTCAGGAAAATCCACGTTACTACGGTTATTATCCGGGCAAGAGCACCCAGATAGCGGTTCGATTCAATTCAAAACCCGCGATCTTGAATCTATTAATCTCACAGAGGCTTCCGAAAGCACATCACGTTACCTCGGTCGGACCGAATTTGGGATCATTCATCAAAACCCGCGAGATGGATTGCGTTTGCGGATAAGCGCCGGCGGTAATATCGGCGAACGTTTGATGGGGATTGGTCAGCGTCACTATGGAGACATTCGATCGATCGCTTCACAATGGATGCGAGAGGTTGAGATCGATCCCGGACGAATCGATGATAAACCTTTAAATTTTTCTGGTGGCATGCAACAGCGCCTGCAGATTGCGCGTAATTTAGTGACAAATCCTCGGCTCATTTTCATGGACGAGCCCACTGGTGGCTTGGATGTTTCCGTGCAAGCGAAATTACTCGATACACTCAAGGGCTTAGTTCAAGAATTGGGTATTGCGGTCATCATCGTGACCCATGATATGGGAGTCGCCCGCTTGCTAGCAGATCGACTGCTTGTCATGAAAAATGGTCAAGTCATCGAATCTGGATTGACTGACCAAGTCCTTGATGACCCGCATGCTGCTTACACACAACAGCTTGTTGCTTCGATATTACAGGTGAACTGATGCGTCGAATCACAGTGACCCAAGTCTCGAAGACATTCGTTTTGCACAACCAAGGTGGCACACAACTTCCAGTCTTGAATCAGATGTCATTTCATGTTGATGCCGGCGAGTGTGTGGCGCTCTATGGACAGTCGGGATGCGGCAAAAGCACGCTATTGAAAATGCTATTTGGGAATTACCTAGCTGATAGTGGATCCATCGAGATCCATACGGAGCAAGAGGTGGTGGATTTAGTTCAAGCCCATCCGCACGATGTGTTGACCCTCCGGCGCCAAACTCTGAGTTTTGTCAGTCAGTTCTTACGGGTCATCCCGCGTGTTTCAACCTGGGATTTAGTCAGTGATCCGCTCAAACGAAACGGTGTCGATCCATCAGAGATTGAGGATCGCGTGACACAAATCTTACATCGCCTCAATCTTCCAGAGTCCCTTTGGCAACTAGCGCCTGCGACATTTTCTGGCGGTGAGCAACAGCGCGTCAACATCGCTCGCAGTCTGATTCTTGACTCTCCGATCATTTTACTCGATGAACCCACAGCATCACTTGATGCCAATAATCGTGAAGTGGTTACCGAACTCATTTCTGAGGCAAGAGCACGCGGTGCAGCCTTGGTTGGAATATTTCATGACGATCACTTGCGAGCACAGATTGCCAGTCGCTTAATTCATTTGGAGGCACTCACATGAGTCTGGTTATTTCTGGGAAAAACGTCTTAATCGATGGCGTCTTTCAACCGGCAACGCTGACGATTGAGGACGGCGTCATTGCGACACTGACCGAGGAAATGAGCAGTCAGCCAGAGGTAATCCATACCGGCGCACGCTATGTCATTCCCGGCCTGATTGAGCTTCACACTGATAATCATGAAAAATATTTTGAACCAAGGCCTGGCGTCCATTGGCCGCACATGGATGCTTTGATTGCACACGATGCGCAGCTCGCAACCGCCGGGATCACCACGGTGTTTGATGCGATTGCACTTGGCTATGGCGTTGGCGCATCCAACGCAAATCGCGAACGGATTGCAGCCGAGTCGATCAATACACTGCTCGACATCCGCCACCAAGGTGTCTTTCGAGTCGACCATCATATCCACCTGCGCTGTGAGTGTTCTTGCGAAGGAACAGACGCTTATTTTGCACCTTGGGCAGGAGTCGATGGAATCGACTTAGTGTCATTGATGGATCATGCACCTGGGCAACGACAATTCGCTTCCATCGACAGATATATCGAGTACTACAAAAAGAAATATGGCTATTCAGATGACGCCTTAAAGCAAGTCATGGATGAACACACCAAAGCATCTAACGCATTTTCAAACCTCAATCGACAAGCCATCGCCGCTTTGTGTGCGATACATCAGATTGCCTTGGCGTCACATGATGATGCGACTCTCAAACATGTCGAAGAATCTGTGAGTCTTGGATGCTCGTTAGCGGAATTTCCAACGACACTCGAGGCGGGAGAAGCCTGTCATGAACAAGGACTATTAGTCATGATGGGAGCGCCGAATGTGATTCGAGGAGGTTCTCATTCTGGCAATGTGGCCGCGAAAGACTTCGCCGCCCACGGTTGGCTCGATGTTTTGTCCTCGGACTACTATCCAACATCTCTGTTACCAGCGGCAGTGAAGCTCACAGATCCTGAAATTGGGATGTCACTTGGCGACGCGATCGCAACTGTGACATCTAACCCTGCGAAAGCAGCACGTTTATCCGATCGTGGTCGTCTAGCCGAGGGATTACGTGGTGATATCGTTCTGTTTTCGTTGGATCAACATGGTGTTCGTGTCGCTGAAACTTACGTCCAAGGACACCGAGTCTTCTGATGAAACCAACGCTTTTCTACCTGTGCGCACCCTCTGGAGCCGGAAAAAATGCGCTGTTGTCAGCATTACAAAATATTCAAAACGCCCCTTATATTGCGATCCGAACCATCACTCGTCCAGCGGATGCGACTGAGGCCTCAGAACCTGTCACGGAACCAGAATTTCAACGATTGAAAAAGCTGGGCGTATTCGCGATGGACTGGGTGGCACATGGTTTTTCTTATGGCATTCGCAGCACTGAGCTCGAGAAAGCTGACCAAATCATCATTAATGGTTCTCGAGCCCACTGGCCGATCGCAAAACAACAATGGCCCGAACTTGCTTTAGTCACCATCACAGTGTCGGAAGCAATTCTAAAATCTCGACTGATCGCCCGTGCTCGCGAATCTGAGTTTGAAATTGCAGCACGGTTAAAACGAAACAGGCAACTTGCCAATGAGCTGAGACTCGAGACACCATTTTGTAACATTACAAACGATGGCACCCCTCAAGATATGGCAGCCGCTCTAATGGAAGCAATCGCATGTACATCAAATTAACTGGAACAGGAAATGCGCCACAGATCCCCGTTTATGGTTGTCATTGCACCAGCTGTACTCGTGCCCGAGTTGATGAGAATTACCGACGAAGACCAGCCTCAGCTGAGATTCACACCTCAATTGGGCGGTTTTTATTGGACGCCGGCCGCACAGATCTAGCCGACTGGGTGGATCCAGGTACATTACGAGGTGTCATATTAACCCACTATCACATGGATCACGTCGCGGGACTTTTTCATTTACGTTGGGGGGTTGTATCCCCAATTCCCGTTTATGGCCCTCCCGACGCAAACGGATGTGATGATTTACGAGAACATCCTGGCTGTTTGGACTTCGCCCATGAACTCGAGCCTTATCAAGACCAAACACTCTGCCAAGAATTAACGATCACACCCTTACCGATCAAACATTCTAAGATGACATTTGGATATATTCTCAAGGGACGACGGGAAGCAATCGTTTATTTGAGTGATTGCGATGGAATCGGACCAGAAAGCCAAGCGAAGATTCGTGCTGCAAAGCCGAAAGCGATCATCGTGGACTGTAGCTTTCCGCCGGGAATGGGGCGTAATCACTTGAGTCTAGATCGAGCGACACCGTTGTTAACAGAACTCGATCCGCAGTGGTTATATCTCACCCATATCGGGCATGAACTCGAAAATTTTCTCATCACTAACCCACTGCCAGAAGACGGCCGCATCCATATTGCAAGAGACGGCATGACTTTGAATATCGACTAATCCAGAAGAGCAGAAACCTAACCCCCTTTCAGCCCACTAAAAGAGTCAGTTTTGATGCATCCTATTCAGCGATGGCGCTAGGCTCGCCAAGCTGGGATTGATACATTCAACGCAAGCACGATTAAGCGGGTGACTGTGGTAATCACAACGGCCATCACCAAAGAAATCCAGGGAGTGACGTCCAATCGATCCAACCCAACGAGCACAACAGATCCCAACACAGCGAGGGCGATATAGGGCTGATGATCGGAAAACGCTTTAGGGACCACGTTACACAGGATGTCTCTCAAGACTCCGCCCAATGTACTCAAGATCACACCCATCAAAATCGCCACGATAATCGAAGCGCCTTCGATTAACGCTATTTGAGCACCAAGCGCCGCAAACAGTCCGAGACCGATTGCATCCGGGACCTGAATCCATTTTTCTGTTAATTCCGCATGCGACCGCCTCACAAAAATGGAGGCCAAGAGGCATAAGATAATCACCAACCACAGAAGATGATCTTGCTCTACCCAAAAAAATGGTCGGCGATCAGGAATACATCACGCAGTGTGCCTCCACCAAATGCGGAAACACCGGCAACAAAACAGATACCCACAAAATCCATACCCACTCGCAAACCAGCGGCCAATCCCGATAGCGCAAAGGCGATCACAGCGAACACTTCAATTCCTGACTGTACAGACATTAAAATTGATGGTGTAACAGGGTCGATCATTTCAGTCCATATCCAAAACGCGTAATCACAATCCGCATTGTGATAACAAGTCCTTGTTCACATTTCAATGATTGAGCGACGAGCAATCAGCAATGGGTGCACCTCAAATGACCACGGTCCTGTCTGATTCTGGCCCACTCCGTGCATCGCGACGAATTCGGTTGCGCTGACATCAAAATATCATCACAACTATGTCAAATTTCGGTTTTTGGAAAAAACGAACATGACAGATCGTCAACAGCATATTTACAGCAAACGGGTTGAAGCGATCCGACAAGCAATTATCTAAACCTTTGCGGTTCATGAGGTCACGCGACAACAACTACTGAAAGATCTCCTGCGTTGGGGGGAGATTGAAGAACACCTCAACAGAACGACAAAGAAAGACTGATTTAGAGGTCGAAACCTTGGATTCCAAACACATAGAGACCAGTGCCGACTAAAATACTCACCAGGGTATTTCGGCCCACTAGCTGGACAATCGTTACAGCAGCCAATGCAAGCGTCGCATTGGCCAACCGACCATCGGTTTCAATCTGCAACCCCGTCAAACCGAAGCAAACCAAAACAACCATGATCATTGGTGGGAGATAACGGCCAAAATACCCAAGCATGGGATGATCATGCGATCGTGAGAAAGCGATGAAAGGGAATGCCCGAGTGACAAAGGTTGCAAAAGCCATCACCCCAAAGATCATCAGTACGTATTGGTTATCCATGGCTGCTCACCTGACTCCAGCGTGCGAAAAGCGCCAGCAAGCACATCCCAATCGCCACCAACAGAAATTGATTTGGAACGAGGCCATAGGCGATCACCGAAGACATCAGCGCAATCATCAACAGCCAACGTTCATTCATAGCCCTGATTTGCTCGATCAACAGCACCA
Organism: uncultured Litorivicinus sp.; assembly: GCA_902528165.1. Lineage (GTDB taxonomy): Bacteria > Pseudomonadota > Gammaproteobacteria > Pseudomonadales > Litorivicinaceae > HIMB30. The sequence continues at coordinate 74,052 of CABZRL010000007.1, read as the reverse complement.
AAAATAACGCAACCAATGCAAATTCAAAACCGCGCGAATCAAACTCCACCATGGATTGCAAACTCGACCCCAGCGCGCAACCCGCAACCCAATAACACTGATTGAGAGCCGTCAGATAGAAGTAATAGCGATCACTATCTTGACGCCCAAGAGTCTTTGCCGTCACCAGTGAATAGGTTTCATCGGTTAAACCAAAAATTAAATACCAGCGCAACACTCCGCGCTTTGGATAACGATCGAGCACCGATAACCCATAAAAAATATGACGCGAGTTCAACAGCAATGTGGCGATCAATGCTTCAGCGTAGGACACACCGGCCGCTAACAGGCCAACTGCCATAAATTGCGCCGACCCAGCATAAATCACGATGCCAGCCAAAGGCGCAAATAGCCAGTGGTATCCGAGACTTTGAAACAACACTCCAAAGGCCATCCCCAATGGCAGATAACCAAACAAAACTGGGGATGAATCGCGAAGCGCTACCGCAAAATCGGACGACTCCGGATGGCTCAATCAAGCCATCCTTTCAATTCTCGCCGCGCCAAATATTCAAGCACTGCCATGCCATCCTCAGAGGCATTAAGACAGTCGAGAGCAACTAATTTTTCACCACCAGCCTCTTGGAAGGTCTCATCCAAACCGATCGCGATTTCTTCGAGCGTCTCCACACAGTCTGAGAAGAATGCCGGACTTACCACAGCGACCCGTATGACGCCTTGATGACCCAGGTCCTCGATCAGCTCATCAGCATAGGGCTTCAACCACTCTTTTGGGCCAAACCGAGATTGGAATGCCACCTTAAATTTTTCTTCAGGCCAACCGAGCGCTTCACGGAGTAATCGCCCCGTTTTCTGGCATTGGCAGTGATAAGGATCGCCTTTTAACAAATACTCTTTGGGCACTCCATGAAAACTCGCCACCAAGACATCAGGCTTTTCATCCAAGGCATCAATCTGAGTCTGAACCGACCGAGCAAGAATTCGGATGTATTCAGGGTCGTCATAAAACGGAGGAGACACACGAATGGTTGGCTGCCAACGCATCGCTCTCAAGGTATCACCAATTTTATCGACGACAGATCCAGTGGTACTGGATGCATATTGGGGATACATCGGAATACACAGAATTTTCCAACAGCCCTCGTCAAACATTTGTTTGATCAAAGAGGGAATTGATGGATTGCCATAGCGCATTGCAAACTCAACGCGAACAGCATCACCAAAGCGCTCTTGTAACTTTTCTGATTGCTCGCGCGTGATGGTTCGTAACGGCGACTCATCTCGCTCGTTATTCCAAATTTGCCGATATGCCGCCGCGGATTTCTTCGGTCGAAACGTGAGGATCGGCCCTTGCAAGATCAGTTGCCAAAGAATCTTCGGCAGTTCAACGACCCTTTTGTCACTCAGAAATTCACCCAAATACCGCCGCATCGACCAATAATCGAGTGCATCGGGCGTACCGAGATTAATCAGAAGAACACCGAGCTTCGAACTCGGAACTTTAAGGTGATCAGTAGGTAGCAATGACATTAAATCAAATCTCTCTGTGTCAGTTGTGTTAAAAGTTGCAGCATCAATTCCGGATCTTTAGTGCCACAGGTCTCGCGAGCCGAGTGCATAGCCAATTGAGGGCAGCCAAGATCGATGGTGTCGATCCCTAATCGGCCAGCCGTGATTGGCCCGATTGTGCTACCACAACCGAGATCGGCCCGACTCGAAAAGTATTGAAGTGGGACATCAGCGCGTTCAGCTGCCTGTTCGATCACACTTTGCGTGATGGCGGTGGTGGCATAACGATGATTCGCATTAACCTTCACTACAGGCCCTTCGTTTAACAGTGGCCGATGACCTTCATCATGTTTTGACGCGTAGTTCGGATGCACGCCATGGGCATTATCAATCGAGACCATCAAGCTATTCACACGGACGCGTTCAAAATCTGCATCAATGGTTGCCCGACGCAACACCGACTCCAAAAATGGACCATCGGCTCCACCCGTCGAGACACTCCCGATCTCCTCATGATCGTTGAAAACAACCATGACTCCTTCAGAATGTTCATTGTTGAGCAACGCCTCAGTCGCGATGAAACAACTCAGTAAATTATCGAGCCGTGCGCTGGTTAAAAACTCCTGATTCAAACCAACCACCTGCGCCGCTTCGACTGGATAGGCGCAAAGCTCGAATGCAGAAATATCATCCGCTGAGCGGTCCAATTCACGCGCCAACAGGTCCTTGAAATCCAATTCAGCATCTGTCTCCGCCCGCGAGAGAATCATCGGTAATTCCTCATGTGGATTGATCTTCCGGATACCGTTGGCTTCGCGATCGAGATGAATGGCGAGATTCGGAATCAAACCAACTGGACGCTTAAAATCGATCAGCTCAGTTAAAACAGCTCCCTCATTGGCTATCGCTACTCGTCCAGCTAGAGATAAGTCACGATCAAACCAAGTGGACAGTAAAACCCCACCATAAACCTCAAGACCCAACTGGAAATAGCCGTGTTTTTTCATCACCGGTTCCGGACGAACCCGCAAATTCGGACTGTCGGAATGTGCACCAAAAATGGTCCATCCGACCACCTCAGTTGGCTGCCTCCACGCAATCAATGCGCCATCCGAGCGAACCACAAAATAAGTCGCTCCTGCCTCCAGAGTCCAAGCTGCACGCTCATCGAGACGAACGAATCCAGCATGCTCTATGCGACTTGATACCTGATCAACCACATGCCAAGGCGTGGGTGATTGATCGAGAAATGTTACCAACCGACCGATAAAAGGTGAGGCGCAATTGAAATCCAAGTTGTCTCTCCAGGGGTTGCGTTCTAAGGTGTTAGGAAGCATAACAGGATAATTAAGGTTCAATAGGGTTAGACTTAAGGTGGTTATGAGAAGTTTGGTACGCAAAATTGTGGTCAATGTTATCCTGATGCTGTCGGTGCTGGGGTTCGCTATCACGGCTCAGGCGCTCACCATCGAGCCGACCCAAGAGGACAGTGCGCTTGCGCAAATGATCACGCGTGAGCTTGAACGCCGGCATTTAGCATCGGATTTGTTGTTTGCAGAACGCAAACCGATGGTCGGGCACTTGATTTTGAAAGCGATCGATCCCTCGCGATCACTGCTGACTCAACAGGATATTCATCGCGCCACAATCACCGCCCTTCCTGAGCAAATTGAGCGTGGGAATCTTGACGCCGTCTATGCACTTTACGGCCTCTCGCTCACACGATCTGAAGAGCGCCTCGACTTCTGGATAGAGACTCTCAATCAACGCGTGGGATCCATTAATTTGACCGACCAAGAAGAATTACGAATCCGTGACGATGAAACTCCATGGGTCGGTGATCGCACCGAATTAAAAGATCTCTGGCGTCGACAACTGGAAAACCAGGCGATCAGCCTTCGCTTGGCGGATCGCTCCGAAGAAGAGACTTATCAAGCACTCATCCGACGCTATAAAAGCCAGAAAAATCGAATCGAACAAACCCGTCCTGACGATATATTTGCAGGTGTGATCAACGCTTATGCCAGTGCGTATGACCCACACACCTCTTATTTACCTCCGGCTGACAGCGAGACCTTCAACATTAATATGTCACTCTCGCTGCAGGGTATTGGGGCAGTCCTTCAATCCGAAGATGAGTTCACCAAAGTGGTGAATTTAATTCCTGGTGGACCCGCCGAGATGGATGGCCGCTTACAACCTGCAGATCGAATCCTGAGCGTTGCTCAAGGGTCTGCACCCTTTGAGGATGTCGTCGGTTGGCGTCTTGACGAAGTGGTTCAAAAGATTCGTGGACCCAAGGGTTCACAAATCCGCCTGGAGGTCCAAGCTGGAGACGATGCGCCACATCGTGAAATTGTGTTGATCCGCGATCGCGTGCAGCTGGAAGAGCAATCTGCCAAGAGTGAAGTGATTGAAGCCGGCTCAAATGGCGAAAAGATTGGCATTATCACTATTCCCACGTTTTATTCCGACTTCACCGCGAAACAAGCCGGTGACCCTAATTATCGAAGCACCACACGTGATGTGAAGCAATTACTTGAGGAGCTCAACGAGCAAGAGATCGAGGGCGTGGTCGTTGATTTACGAAACAATGGAGGCGGCTCACTCCAAGAAGCCTATGAACTCTTTGGTCTATTCATTCCTCGCGGACCTGTTGTTCAAATTCAAAGTGCTGGCGGTCGAACCGATGTCCGAGGCGACCGAGATCCAAGTATTTCTTGGGAGGGTCCTATGTCGGTTTTGGTTAACCGATTAAGCGCTTCTGCCAGTGAAATTTTTGCCGGCGCTGTGCAAGACTATGGTCGTGGACTGGTGATTGGATCACAGACCTTTGGTAAGGGGACGGTTCAGGCATTATTGCCTGTGAACGAAGGCCAATTGAAATTAACCATTGCCAAATTTTATCGGATTTCCGGACAATCCACGCAGCATCGAGGCGTGATCCCTGATATCCAGTTTCCGTCAGCATTTGACCCCACAGAAATTGGGGAGAGTGCCTTAGATACGGCGTTGCCTTGGGATCAGATTCGCACACTCAGATATCGTCCAATCGATACTCCGCAAGCACGCTTGGCTCAGTTGATCGACCGACATCAGGCCCGGATTGCGACAGACCCTGATTTTAAAGCACTGTTGAAACGGACCGAGCGGGCGCTTGAGTTGAGTGGTGAAACTGGGATCTCGTTACATCTGGAAACGCGAATTCAAGAACGTGAAGCGAATAATCAGGCGTTACTTGATATCGAGAACATGCGACGAGGAAGCCTCGGACTGGAAACGGCCCAAAGTATCAGTGAATTAGAGGCTGCCGCCAACGAAGATGATGTCAGCAGCGATGCTAGCTTGATGGAATCAGCGCGCATTCTCCTGGATGAGATCCAGATTAATCGGCGTCTCGCGGGGCTCTAGGTGGTGGTACCATCGACAGTGGTGTCACTGTCCCGGTCTTACTCTCTCTGATCCTTGCTGGGCCTGTGTCTTCGACTTCGTCGATCCGAATCACGGCATGCATCGGAATATAGCTCCGTTTCACGCCCTGAAACTCAGCTTTCAGTTTTTCTTCAGATGGATCGACGAGTAAGCCGCTTCTCTCACCAAAGACAAATTCTTCCACTTCGATGAACCCATAGAGATCGCTGGAATAAATCTGTTTCGCAAAGACCTCGAACACCTTGTCTTGGCTGACAAACTGAACACGGAAAGTGGGGTCGGGTGTTTTAGCCATTGTGATCCTCGATTACGGGGCGCGTAGTCTGTCTATGTTTGCCTCTCTCGTCAAGAACACTCGTGCAATTTCAAGCACTTCGGACTATACTCGCGCGCCCACACAAAAGGAGATGGGATGACCGCAAAACTCTTCATCAAGACCCATGGGTGTCAGATGAACAAATACGATTCGGATCGCATGGCTGATCTATTGAAAGACAGCCATGAGTTGACCATCACACAGACCCCGAATGATGCTGAAGTCATCCTGATAAACACGTGCTCGATTCGCGAGAAAGCTCAAGAAAAGGTGTTCTCAGAGCTTGGTCGATACAAAGCGCTGAAAGAGTTAAACCCAAATCTGATTATTGGCGTCGGCGGTTGTGTTGCCTCACAAGAAGGTGATGCCATTCGGCAACGCGCACCCTTTGTTGATTTAGTTTTCGGACCTCAAACCCTGCATCGTCTTCCCGATATGCTGGAAGCTCGAAGGAATAGTGGTGACGCCCAAGTCGATATTAGCTTTCCAGAAATTGAGAAATTTGATCGATTACCCGAACCAAAGCTTGAAGGACCAAGTGCCTATGTCAGCATCATGGAAGGCTGTAGCAAGTACTGCACGTTTTGTGTCGTCCCTTACACTCGTGGCGAAGAAATCAGCCGACCACTCGATCACGTGTTACAAGAAGTCCTTGCGAACGTCGACCAAGGGGCTCGCGAAATCCATTTATTGGGACAAAACGTTAACGCCTACCGCGGTGAGGCTGAGGGCGACGACATCGCTGATCTTGCCGATCTGATTCGCATTATTGCCGAAATTCCGGAGGTGGAGCGGATTCGTTTTACCACCAGCCACCCTGTTGAATTTTCAGACGCATTAATCGAGTGTTTCAGAGACGTACCGAAGCTTGTGAGTCATCTCCACCTCCCTGTTCAGTCAGGATCTGATCGAATTTTAGCCGCGATGAAGCGTGGCCATACCGCGCTTGAATACAAAGTTAAAATGCGAGAAATCAAAGAAGCGCGCCCAGGAATCAGTCTATCGTCTGATTTCATCATCGGCTTCCCCGGCGAAACTAACCAAGATTTCGAAAAGACGATGGAGTTGATTGAGTCAGTCGGCTTTGACGTCAGTTTCAGCTTCATTTACTCAGCACGCCCGGGCACACCCGCCTCTGACCTGACTGATGATACTGACCAGGCAACAAAAAAAGCACGTCTCGCGACCCTTCAGGCGCGAATCTCACAGAATGCGCAGGCGATTAGCCGGGCAATGGTTGGAACTACCCAGTCGGTTTTGGTGACAGGACCCTCCAAGAAAGACCCCGGTGAACTGTCTGGTCGAACCGAAAACAATCGGGTGGTAAATTTCCGTTCCGGTCAATCGGACCTGATCGGACGTTTTGTGGAATGTGAAATCGTTGAGGCCTACTCCAACTCGTTGCGAGGTCAGATCACCTCAAAGGCCCCTTGGTAGTGGACGTTCGACAATTTGCCCTAGAACCGAATGATGCACGGCGACTTGCATCGCTTTGCGGTCGACAAGACACCCATCTGCGACTGATTGAATCTCGCTTACCAGTGACGATTAGAAATCGGGGAAATCAATTTGAAATCGAGGGCGAAGGTGATGCAACAAAAGCCTGCGTCCGTTTATTGGATCAGTTGTACCGAGAGACACGCGATTCCGAACTGACCGATGACACCGTCCATTTGCATCTTCAAGAAGCCTCTACCTACCAAGAAGATGCGCAAGCTTTGGTTGTGATTGATACCCCAAAGCTCAAAATTAAACCTCGTGGACAAAACCAATTGGGGTACATCAACGCCATCGAAGCCCATGATGTGAATTTCGGAATTGGCCCTGCTGGCACCGGAAAGACCTGGCTGGCGGTCGCCTGCGCGGTCGATGCTCTGCGTCGTGATCAGGTGGAACGTATCATCCTAGTGCGACCTGCTGTTGAAGCAGGTGAACGCCTTGGCTTTTTACCAGGCGATCTTGCACAGAAAATTGATCCTTATCTCCGACCGCTGTACGACGCACTCTATGAAATGCTCGGATTCGATAAAGTGACCAAACTGCTCGAGCGTCAAGTCATTGAGATTGCGCCTTTGGCCTACATGCGCGGCCGAACCCTTAACCACAGTTTTATTATCTTGGACGAAAGTCAAAACACGACTCGAGAACAAATGAAAATGTTCTTAACGCGATTAGGGTTTGGATCCACAGCAGTCATCACTGGTGATCCGAGCCAAATCGATCTCCCAAGAAAATCCGACTCAGGCCTCACCCATGCCTGTCGCGTCCTGGAATCGGTACGCGGTATCTCGATGACTCGATTTAATTACAAAGATGTGGTTCGACATCCGTTGGTTGGGCGAATCGTTGATGCCTATGACCGAGCGCAAGATGATCATTGAGTTCGATGATGCAACAGGTCATTGTCCTGTTGCTCCTGATACCGTGATCTATTGGTGCGAAACTCTGTTGAAAGCAGAGCGACAAAGCGACATTGAAGTCGCGATTCGTGTTGTCGATGCCAATGAAAGTCAAACACTGAACCGCACCTATCGAGGCAAAGACAATCCGACCAATGTGTTGTCATTTCCTGCCGAGATCACAATCCCCGAAGGACCCATCCTATTGGGAGATATAGCCATTTGTTTGCCTGTCGTTGTCCGCGAAGCAAAGGAACAGAGCAAATCGATTGAGCATCATCTTGCCCACATGGTGATTCACGGATGTTTTCATTTGTTAGGCTATGACCATGACAGCGATCAAGATGCCGAAGCCATGGAAGCTAAAGAAATCGGCATTCTGAATAATCTCGGCTATCCTAATCCTTATCTGAGTCAGGAACTGAAAGACACATGAACGACGGACGAAGTCCCGAGAACCAGGATTCACGATCCTGGTTCAATCGTTTGGCCAGCGTCATCTCTGGTGAAGCTGAAAATAAACCCGAGCTGATTGACGAGCTGCGCGATGCGAAAGAACGTGGCTTATTTAATCAAGAAACCTTAGCCATTCTCGAAGGTGCACTGGCCGTCAGCGATATGCAGGTTCGGGAAGTGATGATTCCCCGAACCCAGTTGATCGCGATTCGAGCGGATGAACGGCCCGAAGAATTCCTACCTCGGATTATCGAATCCGCGCACTCCCGATTCCCAGTCCTCGGCGAGCAGCCAAGCGAAGTGGTCGGGATCTTACTGGCGAAAGACTTGTTGTCCTTTTTAATCAGTCAAGATCTCGAGCGATTCGAGATCAAAGAAGTGGCTCGACCAGTTCGACGAGTTCCCGAGAGCAAACGGCTCGATCAATTACTGAAAGAATTTCGCGACAACCGAGCACACATGGCTGTCGTCATTGATGAATATGGTGATGTCGCAGGCCTAGTGACTATTGAGGATGTGCTTGAGCAGATTGTGGGTGAGATTGAGGATGAACATGATCATGAGGAAGATCTAAACATCCGACATCAAGCCAATGGAGCCAGCCTGATCAAAGCCATGACTGAAATCGAAGACTTCAATGAAGAATTCGGCACCCAGTTCTCAGATGATGAATTCGATACCATCGGCGGTCTCGTCACCCATGCGTTTGGACATTTACCCGCGCGCGGGGAAACAACAACCCTTGGGCACCTGGACTTTGTCGTCTTAAACGCAGACAGTCGCCGCATCCGCTTACTCGAAGTCCGGCCGCATGGGTCCCAACATTCGGGTTAAGTCCCTCCTTGCGCTCGGTGCCGGCATCCTAGGCACCCTCGCCTTTTCTCCGTTCAATCTGTGGTGGGCAAGTCTCATCAGCCTTGCACTCTGGATGTGGTTGACCATCAAACACCCTGGGTTTCTGATCGGATGGATCTACGGCCTTGGCTTTTTCGGATCAGGTGTTTCCTGGGTATCGGTGAGCATGACAGAGCACGGTGGCGCCTCAATACCCTTGGCGTTTGCGATGACCTCCCTCTTTGCCTCAGGGCTTGCCGTATTTCCGGGGCTTGCATCCTTGGGTTATGCCAGTTGGTCGAAGCGTTGGTCCACCACACTGGGTCAAGCCTGCTTACTCACCGCGTGCTGGGTCACAATGGAAGCATTCAGAAGTTGGTTTTTGACGGGGTTTCCTTGGCTATTGTTCGGCCATACCGCACTTGATAACCCCTTCGAAGGCTATTTGTCATGGATAGGAGTCTTCGGCACAAGTGCGCTGATCGCTCTAACTGCTGGCGGACTGTTAGCGAGTGTGATCCAGCGGCAAGCGTCTCCGTTATTACTCCCTACCGTGATTCTATCGACAGGTTTCGCTTTAGACGCGCAGTTTGAACCGAGCGACGACTCGAGCAAAGCGACGCAAATCGCGCTCTGGCAGCCTGTCATTCGGCAATCAGAGAAATGGAAGCCTGAATTTCGAAGTCAGATTGTGAACCACCATGTCACCCAGGGACTTCCAAGCGATGTTGCCATCATCATCTGGCCGGAGACCGCTATGCCGATGACTGAGTCACAGGTCAATCCGACACTCCCTGACCTGGATCTTTTATTGCAATCGAACGAACAAACCCTCATCACCGGCGTTCTTGGCCAAACTCAGGGTCGATATACTAACCGCTTAATCACACTCGGGATTGGGCAAGGCAGTTACGATAAAACCCGACTGGTTCCCTTTGGTGAATATGTCCCACTCGAATCATTACTGCGTGGACTCATCGCCTTTTTTGATCTGCCAATGTCGGCGATTATTGCTGGGCCTGAACGCGACTTACTGACGCATGGACCACTGCGGTTCGCACCGCTCATTTGTTATGAAATTGCCTACACAGGACAAACGCGTGAGCTTGCCGCCGACGCCAATGTGATTTTGACAGTCTCTAATGACACTTGGTTTGGCGACTCCCTCGGGCCAGATCAACACCTTCAAATTGCTCAAATTCGCGCGAGAGAACTTGGCAAGCCCGTGGTTCGCGCAACCAATGATGGGCTGACAGCTTTTATCAATGCACGCGGACAGGTTGACAAAATATTGCCCCGATTTGAGCCGGCCCTGCTCACGCACACAGTCATCCCCGCACGCACCGTGACGCCTTACTCTCAAGCTGGGGAAGCACCGCTCATTATCCTACTGATCCTCATCTTGACCCTCACTCGGCGAAACGAGGCGTCAATGCTGAAATAGGGCAGTTTTTTTACGAAACGCCTTACAGTCGACAGGACGAAACGCTATCCTTTAGCCTTTTCACCTTAAGGACTATCTAGAGCTCATGGAGCGCGATTACCAACCTCAGGTTATTGAACCGGAAATCCAGCAGTACTGGGACTCAGAACAGACTTTCAAAACGATCGAAGATCCTGATCAACCAAAATTCTACTGTCTCTGCATGTTCCCCTATCCGTCTGGCAAGTTACACATGGGGCATGTCCGGAATTACACCATCGGTGATGTCATCAGTCGATTCATGACCATGAAGGGGTATAACGTGCTGCAACCCATGGGTTGGGATGCCTTTGGGATGCCTGCCGAAAACGCAGCCATTAAAAACCAGCGACCACCGGCCGGCTGGACCTACGACAATATTGATCACATGCGCAGCCAATTGAAGCGCCTAGGCTTTGGTTACGACTGGGATCGCGAACTGGCAACCTGCACACCAGATTATTATCGCTGGGAGCAGTGGCTGTTTACACGAATGGTCGACAAAGGATTGGCCTATCGAAAAAAAGCTCGAGTCAACTGGGACCCTGTCGATCAAACCGTCCTTGCCAACGAGCAAGTCATCGATGGTCGCGGCTGGCGCTCGGGGGCACTTGTCGAACAACGTGAAATCGATCAATGGTTTATTCGCATCACCGATTATGCAGATGAGTTGTTGGATGATTTGGACGCTGTTGACTGGCCCGAGCAAGTCAAAACGATGCAGAAGAACTGGATTGGTCGAAGCCAAGGGGTTGAGTTTAGTTTTGAGCGCAAAGGATCTGAGGAGCGTCTAAAGGTCTATACCACCCGACCGGACACCATCATGGGCATTACCTATGTCGCTGTCGCTGCACAACACCCGATCGCCACGCAAGCCGCTGCATCGAATTCCGAGATTCAAGCCTTTATCGAAGAGTGTGCGCACATGTCGGTCGCTGAAGCCGATCTTGCACAAGCACCCAAGCGCGGAATAGCCACTGGGCAGTTCGTCATTCACCCATTCACCGGTGAAGAGATTCCGATTTGGATCGCCAACTTTGTGTTGATGGAGTACGGCTCAGGGGCTGTCATGGCCGTTCCAGGGCACGACCAACGGGATTGGGAATTTGCCACGCAATACGGACTTCCAATCAAACCTGTCATTCAGCCACTGCATGATGATCCAGAATACGATCTCAGTGAAAAAGCATGGTGTGAGAAAACCGGCGTCACCATCCACTCGGGACGGTTTGATGGCCTACCCTTCGCTGATGCTTTCAACGCTGTTGCTGAGGCGCTAGAAGAAATGGGAATCGGGCGTGTCACAACCAATTATCGGCTTCGTGATTGGGGAGTAGGCCGTCAACGCTATTGGGGCTGCCCCATTCCGGTGATCCATACCGACGAAGGATTGAAAACCGTCCGCGACGAAGACTTACCGGTGACATTACCAGAAGACGTTGTCGTCGATGGCTCTGGAAGCCCACTCGCCACACGCAGTGATTTTGTTCAGACCATTGATCCCGACACCGGTCGCCCAGCAAAACGAGAGATGGATACCTTTGATACCTTCATGGAATCCAGTTGGTACTATGCGCGCTTTGCTAGCGCGTTCTCCGATGACGCCATGCTCGATGCCCATGCCAACCACTGGCTACCGGTCGATTTGTATATTGGTGGAATTGAACATGCGATCTTACATCTCTTATACGCTCGGTTTTTCCACAAAGTGTTGCGTGACCTTGGTTTAGTCAACAGCGACGAACCCTTTAAGAAATTGCTCACTCAAGGGATGGTATTAAAAGACGGGTCGAAAATGTCCAAATCCAAGGGCAATACCGTTGATCCACAAGAGCTGATCGATCAATACGGAGCCGACACGGTTCGCCTGTTTACGATGTTTGCCGCACCCCCTGAGCTCTCGCTGGAATGGTCCGATGATGGTGTGGCCGGCGCGCATCGGTTCTTAAAACGGATTCACACCTTAGTGACCGAACATCTCAACCAATGTCACCACGTCTCAAACGAACCGGTTGATCTTGACGGTTTGTCAGACGAGGCTCGTGATGTGTATCGAAAGCTTCACGAAACGATCGCCAAAGTCTCTGATGACATCGGCCGACGATATCATTTCAACACAGCAATCGCCGCCATCATGGAACTGACCAATAGCGTCATGAAATTCGATGCCACAAGTGATGCTGATCGGGAAGTGCGTTCGGGAGCCGTCGAAGCTATTGTCATTTTATTGTCACCAATCACACCGCATATCACCGAACATCTGTGGTCGGGTCTTGGTCATCAGAACTCCTTGATGGACGTTCCTTGGCCAAAAGTTCGCGAAGATGCTTTAACTCGGAATACACTGACGTTGGTGGTTCAGGTCAACGGAAAACTCCGTGGTCGCATCGAGGTACCGAGTGATGCAGATCAGGCAACCATTCTGACCATGGCTCGGAACGAGCCACAAGTCACGAAGTTCCTCGAAGGGATGGTCGAAAAGAATGCGATTGTTGTTCCTCAAAAACTCGTCAATTTAGTGGTGGCACCAGTATGATCAACCGACGCGCATTGTTAACGCTCACAGCAGCTGGCCTCCTCAGCGGATGTGGGTTCCGGTTACGTGGGACAGGGACACCCCAAGGGCAGCTTCCCGACAGATTGCGTATCCAGACATCAGATCCCTATTCACCGATCGTGCAAAACATCACGCGTCAACTCAACGATCAAGGCACGGATGTTGTCACTAGCGGTTCAGCACCGTTACTCAAAGTGACTCTGCCGACGCTCTCAAGCCGAGTACTTGGCCCTGTGTCAGGCGGTGATCAAACAGAGCTTGCTCTGCAGATGAGTTACAGCCTCACCGGTAACGATCTGATTCTTCTCATCCCAGAAACCACTGTTCGCGCAACACTCATCTACGTCGATGGCGGCGCAGACACGTCAGCGGAAGATCAGCGGATTGAGCAATTAAAGCGTAGTCTCGAGAGTGATCTACTGCGCCAGATTGTCCCCTCAATCCGGGTGCGCTATGAACAAGCGCTAAAGCAAACTCAATCCTCACAGGCCAACTAAATCATGGCCATCAAAGCTGCTGAATTTGATGGCCATCAATGGCGTTCCGCATTACCTCAGGTCGCTGCACTGATCGGTGATGAAGCATTTTTTATCACGAGAATTGGTGATCTGTGGAGAACGGCTGGAAAGGATCAAGGATTTACCGAACGGTTGGTGCTTGACCAAATAGAACCCGAGATTGCGCAGCGAGTTCTCAGTGAATTAGATGCACTGTCGCTGTTTGCAGACAAAACTCTTGTTGAATTGCGCCTGAGCAAAACCACACTCGATAAGTCACTCCGAGAAGCAGTGGATCAGTGGATGCAAACCCCACCCGAGGACAAACGGCTGTTGATCAGTGGACCGAAGCTCACCAAAACTGAAACTTCAGCAAGCTGGTATCAAACACTGGATCGGTCAACTGGGGTCATTGATGCCGCTTCGATTCCCTCCTATCAATTCGGCCAATGGCTTGAGCGAGAACTCAAATCACATCAAATCATGATGGATGCGGAGGCAAAATCTGCGGTTCAAGTGCATACCGAGGGTAACCTCTTAGCGGCCGGACAAGTGATCGAAAGACTCAAACTGATTCAACCGGACTTAATCCAGGGGCCAGTTCTCTCATTGGAGCAAGTGCTCGATGTACTCACTCAAAGCGCGCGGCACACCGTTTATGACCTGGTGGATCTCGCCTTAAAAGCCGATCTGGTGGCACTGAACCGAATGACCGATTTGCTCAAAGCCGAGGGCGTCGAAGCGATGACCGCATTATGGGCCATCTCTCGTGAGCTCGACCTTTTGTTGCAGATTCGCTATCGAATGGATCAAGGCGAGCCGGTGAACCAGGCGATCAGTTCGCTCCGGATCTGGCGTTCACGTGAAGGCCTGGTCCGTGGGGCAGTGAATCGTCTGAGTCTGATCCAACTTCGCAAACTACTCACGCTCTGTCATGATGCGGATCGAACCATTAAAGGCGCCACTCAAGAACCTATTTGGTCCATTCTCAAAGATATTTTACTGGGTCTCGCTGGCCACCCGATGACGCGCTAGATCAAGCAACTGATCCTTGAAGTCTCGACTCAACTCATCAGCCACTTGCACCGGCGACACCTCTTGAACCCAATCAGACCACTGCGTGACCTGAAGGTCTTCGTATCCACAGGGATTGATGCGTGAAAATGGCTCGAGATCCATCGATACGTTGACGGCCAATCCATGGTAGGACACGCCATGCCGGATTCGTAGACCCAAACTGGCAATCTTTTGATGATCGACGTAAACGCCAGGCGCATCAGCACGCGCGCAAGCTGAAACGCCATCTCGGTGTAATCGATCAATCACGAGATTCTCAAGGAGCGTCACCAGCGAGCGCACGTTCAACGCAAAATGCTTCAACGGGATTAAGGTATACAGAATCACTTGACCGGGGCCATGGTAGGTGACCTGACCTCCTCGATCGGATTGGATCACTGGGATGTCGCCCGGATTGAGAATGTGCTCAGCTTTTCCCGCTTGTCCTTGGGTGAAGACTGGAGGATGCTGCACCAACCAGATTTCCGCACGCTCGCCTTGCTTGAGTTGTTCGATGTTGGCCTGCATTTCCCGATGCGTGTATGCATAGGGCTCAGTCCCGCGATCGAGGATGGTGACCTCGGTCATTAGAGCACCATGTGGACCCGACCGGTTGCTTTGAAATCAGCGTGTAGGGCTTTTAATTGCTCTTCACTTTCTGCAGTAATCGAGAACCGAAAGCTCTGATATTTTCCATTTTTGCTGGCCGTCACCCGCAATCCCTCAGCATCATAACCCTGACAATGCCGCGCGATGATCTCTTCAAGAATCGTGACAAATCCATCCTCTGTATCAGCAACCACTGACACGTGATAGCCATGACATGGGAATTCAATGACGGGTTTTTCGGGGTGATCACCACTAGTCATGATGCCGCAATCTCTCGTCGTACGCAGATTGTAATGCCAAGAACGTATCTGTCAGTTGTCCATGACCGACGGCGCCACCCGGACTGAGCTCAGTGATTGGCATCAACCCGCGAGTTGAGTTGGAGACAAATATTCCATCTGTATCCGCTAAGCTGTCAACTCGCACATTCTGTTCGATCACTGTAATACCAAGCGCTTCAGCCATCTCAAGAACCAAATGCCGGGTAATCCCAGGGAGTATCAGATCACTTAATGGTGGTGTCACAAGCGTAGTACCGCGAATCACAAAGACATTGGATGTCGAGGCTTCAGTGACGTACTCATCCCGAAACAGAATAGATTCTTGCGCACCGGATGCTTTCGCTTCTTGCATTAACAGCACGTTACCCAGCAGTGATACCGATTTAATCGAATTACGACGCCAGCGGATGTCTGGTCGGACAATTGCTTTACAGGCTCCGTAGGTCGTCACTTTGAATTCACTGATTGTCAAAAAGACAGTCGGAGCCACATCGACAGGAAATGCATGATCGCGAACGGCGACTGCACCCCGAGTGACCTGCACGTAAATCTTCGCTGACTCCAGATTCGCTTTCTCAATTAAACGATCAACATCGTGAAATATCTGCTCAACAGAGACATCGAGTTGGATCGATCCGAGGCTCGCAGCAAGACGTTGCTGGTGCAAGGATTTAGCACGGACTCGGCCGTCGACACGAGCCATCACTTCGTAAACCCCATCGCCAAATAAAAATCCACGATCCATCGGCGAAATCACCGCCTGATCAAGCGGCATTAAGGATCCATTGAGGCAGCACCAACTCACGCAAAGAGTCTCAGCACGAAGTCCATCAAACGCTTGAACAGACCACCTTCAGGAACAGCTTCAGCCACTGCAACTGGAGACTCCGCAAGGACTCGCTCACCCAGCATGATCTTCACCGTCCCAACGACGGCGCCAGCCTCTAAAGGAGCATCCAAGGTATCGGGCGCGTCCAAGGTTGCCTGAATCGCTGACTCACGACCTAGTGGCACCGTGACATACAACGCCTCTGTCGGAGCCAGATCGACCGACTCCATTTCGCCAAACCATACTTTGCGTGCACTCTCTGGAAGCGGCTCACCTGGGGCAAACAAGGTTTTCCCACTGAAATAACGAAAGCCATATTGCAGCAATTTGGTGGTTTCTTGTTCTCGCGCTTTTTCACTAGCTGTACCCATCACCACCGAGATCAGACGAAAGCCATCGCGCTCAGCGCTCGCAACCAGACAATAACCGGCCTCCTCTGTATGTCCGGTTTTTAAACCATCAACAGTCGGATCTCGGAATAGTAGGCTGTTTCTATTCGCCTGCTTAATGCCGTTATAGGTAAAGTTTTTTTCTTCATAGATGGGATAGGTGTCTGGAAAGTCTTGAATGATTCGAGCTGCCAAAATACTCAAATCTTTAGCTGTGGTGTAATGGCCTTCTTGTGGCAGGCCTGTGGCGTTTTTAAATTGCGTATTGGTCATTCCGAGACTGATTGCGGTTTGATTCATCACATCGGCAAACACGTCTTCAGATCCGGCAATATATTCAGCGACCGCCACACTGGCATCATTCCCTGACTGAATGATGATGCCACGCAGTAAATCCTCCAATCGAACCTCAGTCCCCTCACGAATAAACATCCGCGAACCGCCAGTCTTCCATGCTTTAACGCTGACAGGGACTTGATCATCAAAAGATATGCGGCCTTCGGTAATCTCGCGCTCAGCGATATAAGCCGTCATCATTTTGGTCAGAGAGGCAGGGGGCAAGGGTTCTTCTGCATTATGTTCTACGAGGATCTCGCCATTGGTGGCATCGACCAACAAATAGCCTGAGGCCTGAAGTTTAGGGGCGGCCGGGATCGGTGGCCCATTGCCCAACGCCTCGGTTAACGGCACGTTGGCTGCGCTGGCCATACTAAACAGACATGTCAAGGCGATCCAAACTAGACGCACTCTACTCTCCTTGTTTTCACTCTTTATTTTGCAATCAGTCGCTGCGGCGACCAACCCAGAGCAACCAGTTGCTCATAGATCGCACGCTCAATTCCTAAATCGGTGATCGGCAAGACCTGGACTCGGAACAATCCAGTGCCATTGGATTCAACCCGAACCGTAGCCTGGTCTTCCGGTACCGCACGACGAATTTGTTCCGCAACTTTCTGTGCTTGAATCTCTGTTGAGACAGCAGTCACTTGAAAGATCGCCTGAGCTGGCTTCGCGAGTGGATTTGCAATCAAGGTTGCATCTGAGGTTGGGACCGTCAAGACTTCATAACGAACCTTGGCGGTTCCTTGATCGGCAAATCCCAAGCGTTCTGCTGCCGCCCATGATAAATCAAGGACGCGATCCTCTTTGAACGGTCCACGATCGTTCACTCGAACAACTAAGGACTGATCATTCTCGACGTTGGTCACCCGAATCCAAGCTGGGATCGGCATGGTTTTGTGGGCAGCCGTAAATTGGAACATGTCAAATGGCTCACCTGATGACGTCAATTGCCCATGAAATTTCCGGCCATACCAACTCGCTGTGCCAAGCTCTGTAAATCCCGCTCCGACCGGCTCGACTCGATAAGTCACACCATCGACTTCATAGCTCTCAGGATTTCCATATTGAGCCACGGGTTCAGGTTGCGCTTTCGGCTCTGGGATCGATGCCACATCAATAGATGCAATCAGAGGAGGTCCATCGGGCACCTCCTCGGACGTCGACGCCACTTCATCAACCGATGCATCAGCACCGATCCACTGTTGAACAGAAGCACAGCCAGACGCGATGAGCAGCGGAAAGAGAAGAAACAGCCGAATCACAAAGACAACTCCTGAGCGATTTCTTCAGACAATTGAGTCACCGCCATGGCATATAAGGGTGATCGGTTATATCGTGTGATGACGTAGAAATTCTGTGTGACAGCCCAGTACTCATCCCCATTTGCGCCATGCAATCCGAGTACATCCAAGGGCAAACTAGCCCAATTGGCCGGTATTCCCGAAACACCTTTCGAGGTCAATTCCTGCCCGGTCTCTTTGACTTCAATTCGCGACTCCATCCGCTCAACAAGGGATGCAGCATTGCCGACAGGGGCAGCGATCCCATAGGTGCTGTCCCAGCCATGTTCGGCCAGATAATTGGCGACCGATCCGATCGCGTCGATAGGATTATTGATCAAATCACGACGACCGTCGTTATCAAAATCGATCGCATACGCGAGATAACTGGATGGGATAAACTGACCAAAACCCATGGCTCCCGCATAGGATCCTTTTAACTCAGTTGGCTTTAAGTTTTCCGCTTGACCAAGCAAAAATAGAGACTCAAGTTCTCTTAAGAAAAACTTCGCGCGCTTCGGATAATCAAGTCCAAGCGTCGCTAAGGCATCCAGTGCCCGAAAGCTGCCTTTGTTTTTTCCGTAGTAGGTCTCCACTCCAATAATCGCAAGGATCACTTCGACCGGAACTCCGAGTTCTCTCTCCGCACGGATTAACGTCTCTTGGTGGGTCTCATAGAATCGACGCGCTGCTTTGACGCGAGCGGATTTTAAGAAAATCGGCCGATAATCTTTCCATTCTTTCTTTTCCGCGGGCCGATTCATGGCGTTAATCACGGAAACCAAACGCTTCGCTTGAGACATCACTGACAGCACATCATCCCTATCTAACCCTTTCGCCACCAAACGATCAGCCATCGCTTTGACTTCAGCACGTTCGGCATAATTCGCCTGTGCCGTTGAGAAAGTTGCCCCCAAAAGACCCAAGGCAACAGCAATGGTTTGAAAAATACGCATCATGACTCCCCTGAAAGCACACGTTTCGTTCGTTGCATCGCCATAATTAAACCAAATCCAATCAACAACGAAACAATTGAGGTTCCACCATAACTAATTAAAGGCAAGGGCACACCTACCACAGGTAAAACCCCACTAACCATTCCCAAATTCACAAACACATACACAAAAAATGTCAGCGTCACAGACCCTGATAATAAGCGACCAAAATGTCCTTGTGCGCGCATCGTCAACACCAAACACCGTCCAAGGATCAGAGCATAGAGAATCAACAAGAGACTAATGCCCACAAATCCCATCTCTTCACCGATCACCGCCACGATGAAGTCCGTGTGTGATTCCGGCAAAAACTTGAGTTGCGCCTGCGTTCCTGCAGCATAGCCCTTACCAAACATGCCTCCAGACCCGAGTGCGGTCATTGCCTGGATGGTATTCCAACCAGCTCCCAAAGGGTCACTCTGCGGATCGAGTAATGTCAGTACTCGCGTTCTCTGATAGTCGCGCATCACCATCCAAAGAACGGGAAGTGAGGCAACACCAAGACCGCCCAAAGTCGCCAGTAGACGCCAAGAAATCCCCGCCAAAAAAATCACAAAAAAGCCAGATCCTGCAATGATGATGCTGGTTCCCAAGTCAGGCTGTTTCGCGATGAGTGCAACTGGAATCACGATCAAGAGTGCAGCAATCGCTAGTTGAGAGATTGTAGGAGGCAACTGACGCCGAGTCAGCCACCAGGTCACCATTGCTGGTAACGCCAACTTCATGAGTTCTGATGGCTGGAATCGGGGAAGACCCGGTAGATCAAGCCATCGCTGGGCGCCCTTAGCTCCGACACCGATCACTAAAACAGCAATCAGTAATAAAATCGCGAATACAAAAATAAACGGCGTAACATGGACAATAATGTCGCGTCTGACCTGTGATAAAATTGCCATCACACCCAAGCCAACAACCACATTGGCTCCTTGCCGAATCACCATCGAAAGACTTTGCCCAGACGCAGAATATAAAATGATCAGCCCATACAAGGCGGTCACCAAGACAAACAGAGTCAACAACGGATCGACACCATACCGTTGGGCAAATCGTTTGGGTCGAAAGGATTCGATCTGACCGATATCAGTTGCTGTCAGCATTGCCATACCCGAGCACTTGTTGATTCATTGCCGACACATAAGTCTCATCTGGCGCGCGCTCACCTTCATTACGCTCCAGCACCCAATAATCAAAAATCTGTCTGGCAACAGGAGCGGCCGAGGTCCCGCCGGAGCCACCATTTTCGATGACCAATGCAAGGACGATGCTGGGTGAATCGGCAGGGGCAAACCCGACAAACAGCGCATGATCTCTCAGGCGCTCTTCGATTTCGTCTTCTTTATATTCCTCTTCCTGAGCAATACCGACAACTTGGACGGTTCCCGTTTTTCCGGCGATCCGATAATTCAGCCCCCGAGCAGCGCCTCGAGCCGTACCGCGCTCGCCGTGCAGCACATCTTCCATCGCGTCAATCATCCGCTCCCAATCCATCGAGTCTCCCAAGGGAACGGGAGCACCAGCGTCAATATCCTCAAGAACGGAAAAATGGGGTTCAATAAAATTGCCGCGGCGGGCCATCGCCGTTGTTGCAGCAGCTAATTGCAAGGGTGTCGTGACCCAAAAGCCCTGCCCAATCCCCGAAATCACCGTTTCACCTAAATACCACGACTGGTTTCTCGCTTGGCGCTTCCATTCTCGACTCGGCAGGACCCCTGGGAGATCTCCCTGAATATCGCGACCCTGACGTCGACCAAAACCAAACCACCGCATGCCTTCAGACATCTGGTCTACCCCCAGCCGAACTGCCATTTCATAGAAATACGTATCACAGGATTCGATCACGGCTTTCTCGATATTGACTCGGCCATGGCCCCACCTTTTCCAATCGCGATATTTGTGATCATCGCCCGATAGCTGGAAAAAGCCGCGGTCAGAAATCTCTTTCTCCCATGTCACCGCACCGTAATGCAGGCCAACAAGACCCAGCATCGGTTTAATGGTCGATCCTGGCGGATACTGCCCCCGTAACGCGCGATTAAACAGCGGCGTATCTTGGTTGACCTGAAGCGCTGCATATTCCGCCTGACTGATCCCACCAATAAATGCATTGGCGTCATAAGTGGGCGCGCTAGCCAATCCAAGGATCCCGCCAGTCTGAGGATCCATTGTAACGATCGCTCCACGTCGATCACCTAAGGCTTCATACAGCTTCGCCGTCAGACCAATATCAAGATGCAATGGAATATCGGCACCGGGAACAGGATCATCTCTGTCCACCGATCGCATAATCTGACCTCTGGCACTCGTTTCAACACGCTCGACACCCACTTGCCCGAGCAATGCATCTTCGTATGCTTTCTCAACCCCAGACTTTCCAATGGTCTCAGTTCCTGCGTAACGACTCTCTTCAATCGCTTGTAACTCACTTAGCGACAGACGGCCCACATATCCCAAACTGTGCGCTGTCAACCCGCCATAGGGGTAAAAACGCGTTGGTCTTGCCTCAATCTGCAATCCAGGGAATTGAAACAAATCAACAGCAATCAAGGCCGCCTCAGACTCTGAAAGATCGTCTTTCACAACCACTGGATCACGCGGGCGTCGCCGTGACTTCAGATTCTTAGCGAACCGCTCGGCATCTCCATCTGTAAACTCGATGCGTGAACGCACCTCTGAGACCATCACATCAATATCATCTACTTCTTCCGGCACCAGAAGCAGTTGAAGATTCGGGCGGTTCTCAGCCAGAATCATTCCATTGCGGTCCACAATTAATCCGCGTGCGGGACTGACGGGAAGCGTTTGCAGTCGATTCGCCTCAGAGGCTGTTTGGAAACGTTCGGTTTCAATCAACTGGAGCCAGATCAAACGGACCACGAGTAGGATCAAAAGACAGGCGCCACCGATTGCCGCCACCATCAACCGGTTTTGAATCAAATGTTTTTCACGAACACCGGTGGAAAGCTCCAATCTTAACTCCTGTGATAAGGGTGTCCCTGGCGGACACTATCGGCTCGATACAACTGCTCGATGACAATCACTCGAGCAAGCGGATGCGGAAAGACCAAGTTCGAGAGACTCCACTGCACGTCTGCGCGTGCACGCACATCATCGCACCACCCATCGGCTCCGCCTATAGCAAAGACCAAAGATCGGCCCGATAGTTCCCACTGGGTCAGCTGATCGGCCAGTTCAGTCGTGGAATATGATCGCCCTCGTTCATCTAAAAGAATCAAAAAATCATGACTTTTGAGTCGATCAAAGAGTCGCTTGCGGTGCTCCTCTCGCGCGTCGGCACCGTTTTTTTTAGAGGCGGTGATCTCTTCGACCATCAATTGAAATTGATGACGAAATCGAGGCAGATACTCAGCACAGCCATCCTGGACCCAATATGGCATTTTTTGCCCAACAGCCAACAACCTGACATCCGCCATTAATACGCGCTTTCCTCGTCAGCATCACGACCACGTCGCTCCCACAAGCGTTCGAGGTCATAAAATTCACGAATGGGTGGTTGCATGACGTGAAGAACCACAGAGTCAAAATCCACCAAGACCCATTCGGCAGCGTCTGCACCTTCACTTCCGAGTGCTCCGACACCGTGTTTGGCTTTCATCTCGTGAGCGACATGATCCGCAAGGGATTTGACATGTCGGCTTGAAGTCCCACTGGCAATCACCAGAAAGTCAGTCACAGATGTTTGTCCGCGCACATCAACAATTCGAATATCGAGCGCTTTGAGATCTTCTAACGCATCCACAATGAAGCGTGTTAGGTCGGTATCTTCAGTCATTCATTATCCTGATACAAATGGTTGCTGCCAATATAGTCAGCAATGGTTGGGGGGATCGGTAGTTGCGATATCCCGCGAGCGATCAGCTCACGAACAGCGGTCGAGGAGACCGGTATCTCTGGGGCATCCAAGCGATAAAGTCGACCAGAAGGAACTTCGGACAAATCGATCGCGCGATTGATCTCAACCATCTGACTCAGCAAACCAGGGATTTCAATTCGCTCTCCGGCACGCTTGAGAACACAAAGATGGCACAGTGACGGAAGTTTGTCTGGTTGATACCAGGACTCAAGACTGCGCACAGCATCCGCCCCTAAGGCCAAAACGATCGACTCCTGTTCACCATAGATCGCACGCAGTGAACACAGTGTGTCAACGGTATAGCTCGGACCATCACGACCAAGCTCGATCGGGTCTACCGTCACACCAGAAATCTCATCCATAGCCAGTTTTAGCATCGCCAAACGATGCGCTGACGAAACCCGACTGCTTCGATGTGGGGGCTGACGATTGGGAATCACACGAATCGTCGCATCTGGAAATGCATCTCTCAATGACATCGCCATCGCGACATGACCGTTATGAACAGGATCAAAGGTTCCGCCAAATAGAACCTGCACTAAGCGCGCACCTGACCATCTCCGAAGACGATCCATTTTTGATTGGTCAGTCCCTCAAGACCAACCGGTCCACGAACATGAATCCGGTCTGTTGAAATTCCAATTTCAGCTCCAAGCCCGTATTCAAATCCGTCGGCAAACCGGGTTGAGGCATTGGCAATCACTGAGGCCGAATCAACCGCTCGCATGAACTGACGAACCGTCGTGTAATTGGTAGAAACAATGGCGTCGGTGTGATGGGACCCATAGGTGTTAATGTGCAAAATCGCCTCATCAACCGATGCAACCACCTTGATTGCAATGATCGGTCCTAAATACTCTTCGTACCAGTCCGACTCACTCGCCACTATCGCTTCTGGCAACATCGCGCAGACGCGGTCGCATCCTCGTATCTCAACCGAATGCGGGGCTAAGCTCTGCTGCAATAATGGCAACACGGTTGGCGCGACATCTTCGTGGATCAGAAATGACTCAGCTGCATTACACACGCCATAGCGATGTGTTTTGGCATTTTCGAGAATCTGCAGTGCCTGCTGTAAGTCACTTTCGGCGTCGACGTAGACATGACAGTTCCCATCGAGATGTTTGATGACTGGAACCCGAGCATCCGTTGAGATGCGTTCAATCAATCCTTTACCACCCCGCGGAATGATCACATCGCACATTGGAGCATCGCCACCGATCATTGCACCAACGAAATCACGATCAGCCGTTGGCGCAACCTGGACACAAGCCGCAGGCAAACCAACTGCCTGAAGACCTGTAGTAATACAGACAGCAATCGCTTGATTGGAATGAAAGGCCTCACGACCGCCTCGCAACACACAAGCGTTGCCTGATTTCAAACACAAGGCTGCAGCGTCGATGGTGACATTCGGGCGAGACTCATAAATGATACCGATCACGCCCAATGGCTGTCGCATCAAACCCACTTCGATTCCAGAGGGTCTGCGCGCCATTCGAAAAATTTCACCGACTGGATCGGGAAGGGCGATAATGTGCTCAACACCCTCAATCATGCCATCTATTCGGGGATCGTTGAGCTCGAGCCGATCAAGGAGTGCCTCGTCGAGACCTTGGTTCCGGCCAGCATCGAGGTCCTTGAGATTCGCTTGAAGAATGCTCAATCGTGAAGCGGCCATCGCTTCCTTGATCGCCAAAAGAGCTGAATTCTTGGTCTGTGTCGGGGCGGTTGCTATGACTGCTCGCGCTGACTTGGCTTGTTCAGCCACTTCTTGGTAATCCATCTTCACCCCACTACGTTGGCGAGATTATACCGTGGGTTCAACTCGGAAATCAGGCACCACGGCCTTGAATTTGCAGTTTTGTGACTTCCACTTCCAATTCACTGAGGCGATTGATCGGATTCTGCATCTCAAAAAACGATTGCTTCACCTCATTATCTAAAGGCAACAATTCGGTCAAGCGAGCACCAACCTCACTGGCATCGGTGTAATCAATCTCACTGTAGAGCCCTCGCACGGCAGGATGCACTTGCAAACTTTTTAATAACTCGACCAAACCGAGATGCTCGACGGGAACTTCTCCAGTCGACTCCAAGGGCAGGTCGGCGGAATCAGCCAACCAAAGGCCATCGTCGCGTTGACGCGGATTAAACAATTGTTGTTTCCGCTCTCCAACGGCAAGAATTCCCAACAGCCCATTACTCAGCTGATCGAAATCGCGAATCGATACTTCGCAACCCAAGTCTGCAAAACCCTCAGCACGCGACATCGTGACAATAAAATGCTCACCATCTCGCATGCATTGACCCACCATATCCAAGTAGCACGCCTCAAAAATTTGAAGCGGTAGACGCCCGCCTGGGAATAACACCAGGGGCAATGGAAAAAGCGGTTTGGTCACAGCAACCTCAGGTTGAATGGATTGAGAAATTATGCTGTTTACAGTGTGGTCCCTTGCAATTTTTTCAACAGACTCTCAAATGTTTTGCGATCCGACCTTGGATCCCGGAAAAACCCCCGTTCGACATAAAGATCATCTGACCGCTGGTTTGTTTCGACAGTTGCTGCTCAAGCGCTGTCAGATCATGAACTACGACAGATGAACCCTGTTCGCGTTCAAGGATCTGCACATCCCAATCGACATCGTCTGGCAACACCCAATAGACTTGATCAGCACCAGCGACAGCGTCAAGGAGCGCCTTGCCATGAATGCCCGCTTTCATCGTGTTGGATCGGAGTTCAATCACCGCTGTCAGAGGGCGCTCAGGTTCTTCACTGAGTGCTTCGAGGGTCGTTTCGATGGCGGTCGGGTGATGCGCAAAATCATCCCAGACTTTGAGTACTCCGTTATCGAACAGAAGATTCAAGCGACGCGCCACTCCTTGAAATTCAGACAACGCCAAGAGACCTGCATCGGTCGGCACACTGGCGGCATGCGCCATCGCCACAGCGAGCTCTGCATTCTGTGCATTGTGCTTGCCGCGCATTGGCCATTGAACAGAGAGATCCCAATCGTCAGACACTAATCGGTCCCGTTCGGCTCTCAATCGCACAGACGTACCCTGACCAATGCGGAGCTCTCGGGACCAACATCCTCGAGCCAACACTCGATCAATCGCATCGACCCCCGCTCGACTGACGACAAATCCCTGACTCGGCACACGGCGGATGGCATGGTGGAACTGAGTTTCGATCGCTGAGAGATCAGAAAAAATATCTGCGTGATCAAATTCCAGGTTATTAATCCCGAAAATATCCGGATGGTAATGCACAAATTTTGAGCGCTTGTCGAAAAAGGCCGTATCGTACTCATCTGCTTCCACGACAAACCATTGGCCACCACCAAGCCGCGCGGAAACCCCGAAGTTCTGCGGCACCCCACCCACTAAAAATCCAGGGTTCATCCCTTGAGATTCCAAGATCCATGCGAGCATGCTTGTTGTTGTGGTTTTTCCATGGGTTCCCGAGACTGCAAGGACAGTCATCCCTTCAGTCAAGCGCCCCAATAATTCAGGACCAGAGATGAATGGGATCTTGCCATCGAGCACTGCTTCAACTTCAACATTTCCTCGTGACATGGCATTTCCAACCACCACAAGATCCAAGTCTTCGCGAAGGACGCTCGCATCGTAGCCTTCATGCAGGACGATTCCCGCCTGTCGAAGCTGGTCCGACATGGGTGGATACACATGTTGGTCGGAACCGGTGACTTCCCAGCCTTTCTGGCGACAGAGTTGGGCCAAGCCACCCATGAAGGTGCCGCAAATACCGATGATATGGATTTTCAAAGCGAGCTCTCTGAGACAACAAATGTCGTATGGTGTCATCGTGAGGCGCAAACGGCAATTTCGGGGACCTTGTACCATTTCACGGTAGCGATCACGGCTCGTATCGGTTGAAATAGAGAACAAAGCACCGGACACTTGCGCCCGCGAATGCTTCCATTTATCTGTTAACCATCTGAGGACCCTATGAGCTTCAACGATATTCCTGCGGGAAAGGACATCCCGAACGACATCTATGTCGCGATCGAAATTCCAGCGAACTCGAGCCCAATCAAGTACGAAATTGAAAAGGAATTCGACGCCATTTTTGTCGATCGCTTCATGGCGGCCCCTATGTTCTACCCAGCGAACTACGGCTATGTTCCGAATACACTGGCTGACGATGGCGATCCACTCGACGTCTTGGTTGTCACGCCCTATCCAGTCCAGCCAGGCTCAATCATTCGCGCCCGTCCCATTGGGATTCTCGACATGAGCGATGAAGCAGGCCGCGACTCCAAAGTCCTCGCTGTTCCCCATGACAAGCTCACCACGCTCTACAAAGACGTCAAAGAGCCTCAGGACTTAGGCTCGCTGTTGCTTGATCAAATCGCGCATTTCTTTGAGAACTATAAAGATCTCGAAGCCGGCAAGTGGGTCAAAGTCGACGGCTGGCGAGGATCCGATGCAGCCCGCGACGCAGTCATCGCGTCGGTCGAAGCCGCGAAAAAGTAATCAGCCTTGAACCAGCAGTGCACGCAGATCAGAAATGGCTGCGTGCGCTCTGGAGATATAACTTGCCATCACCAGTGAATGGTTGGCAAAAATCCCAAACCCAGATCCATTCAAAATCATCGGCGACCACACCGTCTGCTGCGTTGCCTCTAATTCGCGGATGACTTGCTTGAGTGACACCCGTGCGTTTTTGTTTTCGAGAACTGACCCAAAATCGGCTTCAATAGCGCGCAGAATATGCAAAAGGGCCCAAGCCGATCCACGCGCCTCAAAAAACACGTCATCGATTTCCATCCAAGGCGTTTTCACAATCCGCTCAGACACATCCATAGTTGATTGATTCGCTGCTGGATCACCCGCTAAATCCGTATTAAATCGCGCCTGACCGACACTGGCTGAGAGTCGCTGGCTGAGGGAGCCAAGCCGGGTTTCAACATCAGCCAAATAATTTTTTAGATTGTCAGCACGTGCATACAGCTGCGCATTCTCGCCAGGAGTGGCGAGTCGACGTTGATAGGACTTCAAGGACGTGACCGCTTTCTGATAGCTGGACTCAGCCGATGGGAACCATTTGCCACTGTCATAATTTAACGCAGGTTCGGCAACAACGAGGTCTGCATCCTCCGTGGATTGCGATTGACTGCGCGACAAATCTTTCCGTAGCGACCGCGCAAGATCTCTAACCTGAACCAAAGCGCCAAATTCCCAGTTGGGCATGTTGTCAAGCCACAAACCGGGAGGCGTCACATCGTTCGACAAATACCCGCCCGGCTTTTCTAACAACGTTTCTGTGATGAAAATTAACGCGCCAACGGTCGCGTTACCGATTGTCACGTTTTGGTCCGCCGGCGCTGTCGTCGTCAGCACGTCATCAACTGACCGCTGCTCTGGCGGCTGACTCCAATGAATCCCCAACAGGACCGCTCCCAATAAGTAAAGAACACAAGCGCCCAATCCAGCTGCCGGCCATGTGGATTGGCGCCCAAGACTTGCGAGACGAGTTTTCAACGATTCCAGCATGCTTAATCCGTTTCTCTTCAATTGGAACAGGGAGTATCATGGACCAATATGACAACCGGAGGATTCCAGTGCAACGCGTGATCTCAAGTTTTATTGCGGGAGCTTGTTTTTTAGCGTCGGCATGCGCGCAGGCTCAAGGCTCGTTTGGATCCAGTTTCGGAACGCCAGAGCTGTTGCCGCCTGAACAAGCATTTGTCGTGTCGCAACCCGAAGCAGATGTGATTGTCATCACCATCGCTGAGGGAACCTATCTCTATGATGAACGCACCATGGTGCAAAATGATTCTGGGGACATCCTGAAAACCCAGCGCTCTAAATCGACATTGTACGATGACCCACTGTTCGGCCCAACACCAATTCACAAAAAAGCGTTGCGCATGAAAGTATCAGAGGCACCCAATTTGATGGTCCTGACTTATCAAGGGTGTGCTGATATCGGTTTTTGCTACCCTCCACAACAAACAGAACTGTCATTTTCGCGTTAAATCACGCAACATAGCCGCATGTTTCACGAATTTGTGGTGATTTTATGTCCAAGGTGCTGGTGCTTAACGGCCCAAATCTGAATCTACTCGGACGACGCGAGCCCGACCTCTATGGCGCAACGACCCTGGATCAACTCGCACAAATGCTCGAGGATGCGGCGCCAACAGCCATGCAGCTCGAGTTCTTCCAGAGCAATCACGAAGGCGCCATGATTGACCGAATTCATCAACTGATGGATCAGCCGATCGATGGCATTGTAATCAATCCAGGAGCCTGGACTCACACCAGCGTCGCGATTCGTGATGCGCTGAGTGCAATCAAAACACCGATCGTTGAAGTTCACATTTCAAATATCCATGCTCGTGAAACGTTTCGGCATCACTCCTACTTTTCTGATATCGCGATTGCTGTCATTGCAGGTTGCGGTATGCAGGGCTATCTCTTCGCCCTTCAAACACTAGATCAACAAGTTAAAGGTTAAGACTCAGATTATGGATATTCGCAAAATCAAAAAACTGATCGAACTGTTACACGATACCGATGTTGCAGAAATCGAGATTTCTGAAGGCGAAGAAAGTGTGCGGATTACCCGCGGAAGCACCAATCAAGTCGTGGTCCAAAGTCCGCAACTGAGTGCGCCACAAGCGATGGTGACGACGCAACCTGCGACACCGACAGCCACTGAAGATTCACCCAAAGCAACAGCCACCCCAGCCGGTCATCAAATCAAATCACCAATGGTTGGCACCTTCTATCGTTCTCCTTCACCAGATGCGGCTGCGTTCATTGAAGTCGGTAGCGAAGTCAAGCAAGGCGATACGCTCTGTATTGTCGAAGCCATGAAAATGATGAATCCAATTGAAGCGGATGCCTCTGGAAAAGTCTTAGCGATTCTGGTGGAAGATAGTGATCCTGTCGAATTCGATCAGCCTCTGGTCGTGATTGGATAATTCGATGTTTGAAAAAATCGTCATAGCCAACCGAGGCGAGATCGCGCTCCGCATTTTACGAGCTTGCCGTCTACTGGGGATTCGGACCGTTGCTGTTCACTCCTTGTGTGACCGCGACTTAAAGCATGTGAGACTTGCTGATGAAACCGTTTGCATTGGCCCAAACCCCTCTAATCAAAGCTATCTCAACATCCCCGCGATCATCGCCGCAGCTGAAATCACCGATGCACAGGCAATCCACCCTGGATACGGGTTTTTAGCTGAGAACGCAGACTTTGCCGAACGTGTCGAAGAGTCAGGCTTCACCTTTATCGGACCCTCAGCGGCAACCATCCGACTCATGGGAAACAAAGTCGCGGCGATTGAAGCGATGCAAGCAGCCAACGTTCCGACGGTGCCAGGCTCCAACGGACCCTTAGGTGAAGACGATGACAAGAACCTCACCATCGCTCAATCCATTGGCTATCCCGTCATCGTGAAAGCTGCTGCTGGCGGAGGCGGTCGAGGCATGCGTGTGGTTCACACAGAATCGAATCTCTTGAGTTCGATTCAAATCACCAAATCAGAAGCCAAGGCAGCATTCGGTGACGCCACCGTCTATCTTGAAAAATTTCTCGAAAAACCTCGACATGTGGAAGTTCAGATTCTTGCCGACAAACATGGTCATGCAGTCCACTTATACGACCGGGATTGTTCGCTACAACGCCGTCACCAAAAGGTGTTGGAAGAGGCGCCGGCGCCGGGTATTGACCCGGAAGCACGAGCGCAAGTTCTAGAAGCCTGTGTTACCGCCTGCAAGAACATGGGCTATGTGGGCGCCGGAACCTTTGAGTTTTTGTACGAAGATGGTCGCTTTTACTTCATCGAGATGAACACGCGCGTTCAGGTCGAGCATCCAGTGAGCGAGATGGTCACTGGCGTTGATGTGATCCGCGAGCAAATTTCGGTAGCCGCTGGCAATCCTTTGTCCGTTTCTCAGGATCAAATTCAACTGAATGGTCATGCCATCGAATGCCGAATCAATGCCGAGAACCCAGAGACATTTTTGCCGAGTCCGGGACTGATTTCTCGCTACCACCCACCAGGTGGACCAGGGGTGAGAGTCGACTCGCACGTTTACTCAGGCTACACCGTCCCGCCCTATTACGATTCGATGATCGCAAAATTCATCACCCATGGGGCAACCCGAGAAGAAGCGCTTAAACGCATGGAAATCGCGTTGTCTGAATCCTTAATCGACGGCATTCAAACCAATATTCCACTGCAACGAGACATCGTCACGGATGCCACATTCTTAAGTGGTCCTGTCAGCATTCACTATCTCGAGAAAAAGCTAGGCCTGTCATGACGGGCTTTCGGCAAGTCTCTGTTCTTGCTGCTGGCAACCAAGTCGAGCTCCTTGAGGAGCTCTTATTTTTGGCGGATGCTCAAGCCGTCACTCTTGTTGATCATGGCGATGCCCCAATTTTTGAGCCTCCACTTGGTAGCCACCCTGTGTGGCCGCAGACCCAAGTGCAGGCGCTGTTTCATGACGAACGCCCCGAATCGGAAATCCTGTCTGATCTGGCAACCTATTTCCAACGCGCGAATCTCCTGATCGAACTACCAAGCCATCTCACCATCGTTCCGGACCAAGATTGGGTTCGGATCTCTCTCGACCAATTCCAGCCGATCCACATTGGGAAATTTTGGGTGAAACCCTCGTGGAACGAGGATCCGATTCCAGAGGGACTGACAACGCTGAATTTAGACCCGGGCCTTGCGTTCGGCACCGGCATGCATCCCACCACGCAACTGTGTTTGGAATGGTTAAGCAATCATCAGTTGTCGGGTAAGACGGTAATGGACTTTGGTTGTGGGTCCGGAATTTTAGCCGTCGCAGCGGGTTGCATGGGGGCCAGCCAGGTCACTGGACTCGATATCGATCCCCAAGCACTCATCGCGACCTCTCATAATGCGATCTTGAACCAACTGCCCGTCCAAACGTTATTAGCGGAAGACACTCCAAGCCAGACATTTGATGTGATGGTCGCCAATATCCTCGCAAATCCCCTGATCGAACTCTCTGCGATCTTGACGGATTTAACGCAACCTGGCGGGCACATCGTGATGGCCGGCCTCTTAGATGAACAAGCAGACCAAGTCAAAGCTGCCTATCCATCAATCCTGTTTTACCAAGATGTCTCAAAAGATGGGTGGACACGCTTATCGGGCAGACGGCCGGAGTAAATCCATGCACATTGGGCCACATCAAATTGATAATCCCGTCTGGCTCGCCCCAATGGCTGGAGTCACCGATCGGCCGGTCCGCGTTCTCTGTCGGTCACTCGGTGCCGGTATGGCGATTTCTGAGATGGTCCACTCCGACGTCAGTCTTTGGGGAAGCCAAAAAAGTGATCGACGACTCGATATCGAGAACGAACCTGGCCCCATCAGCGTGCAGATCGCAGGGTATGATCCAGCGATGATGGCAAATGCAGCGCGAGCCAATGAAGAACGTGGTGCGGATATCATTGACATCAACCTCGGCTGTCCAGCCAAAAAGGTCCTCAAAAAAGCAGCCGGATCCGCCTTAATGCGCGACGAAGCTTTGGTTGCTGAGATTTTTCGGCAGGTCGTGAAGTCCGTAGATATCCCGGTCACAGTCAAAATGCGCACAGGCTGGGATCACCTATCTAAAAATGGACCTCGGATTGCCAAAATGGCGCAAGATCTGGGGCTGCAGGCAGTCACCATGCATGGACGAACCCGTTGCGATATGTATCAGGGTGACGCGGAATACGACACCATCCGCCAAACTCGTGATGCCATCCAAATCCCTCTAATTGCCAATGGAGACATCACATCGACAGACAAAGCACAACAAGTGCTCGATGCAACCGGTGCTGACGCAGTGATGATTGGCCGCGGAACTCAAGGCGACCCCTGGCTTCCAGGAATCATTGCAGCCGAGCTCAACCAGCAGGTCCGAAAGCATCCAAGCATCGAGGAGCAAATTCAGGTAATGGCGGATCTAATCCGTGAAATCCAGTTGTTTTATGGAGAGCGCACGGGCGTCAAGATAGCGAGAAAGCACATGCAATGGTTCTTAAAACGATTTGCAAATGGTGCCCGAGCATGGTCAAACTTACACCCTCTAGTTGATCCTAATGATCAGTATCAACAATTTAAAGAATTAATAGACGGAGGAGGACTCCGCGATGGGACTGAAAGAACTGGTCAGACAGCAGATAGACCAATATTTCGACGAATTGGATGGTGAAATGCCACAGGATCTTTATGACCTCGTGGTTGGCCAGGTCGAACACGCACTCTTGGAAGCTGCGCTCGCGCAAAGTAACAATAATCAATCCAAGGCAGCGGAGATGCTAGGCATTAGTCGAGGGACGCTGCGAACACGAATGAAACTCTTCGGACTGCTCTCCTAGAGCGCCTCAGACGCTGGTATACTCGCTGCCTTTTTCAAGGAGGTCTTCCAAGGATGCCAGACACCGCCATGATTCAGGTGCGCCGAGCACTTCTCAGTGTTTCCAACAAAATAGGGTTAATCGACTTTGCTCGAGGTCTCCACGACCTAGGGGTTGAGTTAGTTTCTACCGGCGGCACCTTCCGAGCCCTCAACGAAGCGGGCCTTCCTGCGATCGAGGTCTCATCGGTGACCGCATTCCCCGAAATGATGGATGGTCGGGTGAAGACACTGCATCCAAAGATCCATGGCGGCATCCTAGGGCGTCGAGATGTCGATCAGCAAGTGATGGAAGAGCACGGCATTGAAGCTATCGATCTTGTCTGCGTAAACCTCTACCCCTTTAAAGAAACCATCGCAAACCCAGAAAAAACGCACGATGACGCGATTGAGAACATCGATATTGGTGGGCCTGCGATGGTTCGGTCTGCAGCCAAAAATCATCAATTTGTCGGGATTGTGACCTCACCACACCAATATGCAACGGTACTTGGCGAACTGGCTGACGGCGGCCTATCGTTCTCGACTCGTCAGCAGTTAGCAACAGCAGCCTTTCAGCATACCGCCGAATATGATGGAGCGATCGCAAATTACCTAGGCCGAGATACCGATACCCCTCAGTATCCGGGCAAGCTATTCCTGAACTTTGAGCGTGCATCAGTCTTCCGGTATGGCGAGAATCCGCATCAATCGGCAGCCTTCTATCGCGATCCGAACGTCAGGGGTTCATCGGTTGGCGCATCAGAACAACTCGCAGGAAAAGCACTCTCCTTCAATAACATCGCGGATACCGATGCCGCACTTGAATGTGTTCGTCAGTTTGACGCGCCCGCATGCGTCATTGTCAAACATGCCAATCCCTGTGGCGTTGCCGTGGAATCATCCATCCTTAAAGCTTACGAAAAAGCATTTGCGACTGACCCAACAAGTGCATTTGGAGGAATCATCGCATTCAATCGGGCCCTTGATGCAGCTTCTGCCAGTCACATTCTCGAGCAACAGTTTGTCGAAGTCATCATTGCGCCTGGTGTTGAACAGGGGGTGATTGAGTTGTTTGAGAAAAAACCATCGGTTCGCTTACTGGTCGTCGGCGCCTTGGATCAGACACCGACTCAACTCGACTATCGCCGCGTACAAGGTGGACTGCTCATCCAAGAGACAGATACCGGATCTAGAACCGCGTTAGAGTTGACTTGCGTCACAGAGAAGCAACCGTCCAGTGAGCAAATGACGGATTTGTTATTTGCCTGGAAAGTCGCAAAATTTGTGAAGTCAAATGCCATTATTTACGCCCGGAACAAACAAACTATTGGTGTGGGAGCCGGTCAAATGAGCCGCATCTATTCCGCACGGATCGCCGCGATCAAGGCTCAGGACGCACAGCTTGAGGTCGCCGGAAGCGTGATGGCATCCGATGCATTTTTTCCGTTCCGAGACGGTATCGATGCCGCATCAGAGGCGGGGATTGCCGCCGTGATTCAGCCAGGCGGATCGATCCGAGATGACGAGGTCATTGCTGCTGCCAACGAACATGGTATCGCGATGGTCTTCACAGGTATGCGACACTTCCGACATTAAGGATTCACCATGAAAGTTTTCGTCATTGGCGGCGGTGGCCGCGAACATGCTCTCGCTTGGAAGCTCGCTCAGTCATCAAGAGTAACCGAAGTTTTTGTGGCGCCAGGCAATGCTGGCACCGCATTAGAAGACAAAGTCACGAATATCGACCTGTCGGTCGGTGATTTAGATGGGTTGCTTGCCTTTGCAGAGTCACAAGCGATCGACTTCACCGTGATTGGTCCTGAAGCACCGCTTGTAAACGGCGTGGTCGATCGCTTTGAAGCGAGAGGATTGCGCTGTTTCGGGCCACGCGCAGACTGCGCGCAACTTGAGGGGTCCAAAGCCTTCACCAAAGATTTCCTCGAGCGTCACAACATTCCAACGGCAGCCTATGGAACCTTTACCGATGTGGCAGAAGCCTGCGCATATCTAGATCAGGTAGGCGCACCGATCGTTGTCAAAGCAGACGGACTCGCTGCTGGCAAGGGTGTCATTTTAGCCGAGACCCTTGATGTCGCCAAAGACGCTGTTCGTGACATGCTCCAAGCCAATCAATTTGGGCAAGCGGGCAGCCGCGTTGTGATCGAAGAGTTCTTAGCCGGTGAAGAAGCCAGCTTCATTGTGATGGTGGATGGGACCGACGTCTTACCTTTGGCTTCCTCTCAAGATCACAAAGCGGCTTATAACGGTGATACTGGACCCAATACCGGGGGTATGGGTGCTTATTCACCAGCGCCTGTTGTCGATCAAGGTTGTCATAACCGGATCATGGCTGAAGTAATTCAACCAACGATTCATGGTCTCGCAACCGATGGCTTAAGGTATCGGGGGTTTCTCTATGCTGGAATCATGGTGACCGCTGATGGCACACCCAAAGTGCTTGAATTCAACTGTCGATTTGGCGACCCTGAAACACAGCCGATCTTATTCCGCTTAAAAAGTGATTTACTCGATCTGATTGAAGCCGCCTGTCAAGGAAGACTCGGTGATGAAATCGCATTATGGGATTCACGAGCTGCGCTTGGCGTAGTGATGGCTGCACCGGGATATCCGGGCGACTATCCCAAAGGTGCACCGATCACTCTGGGACAAGAGATTGATGGCAGTAAGGTCTTTCATGCAGGAACGACGATGGCTGATGACGATGTCGTGACCGCTGGTGGTCGAGTACTTTGCGTGACAGCCTTAGGCTCCGGAGTCACCGAAGCTCAGGCACGCGCTTATGAACGCCTGCAATCAGTGACGTTCGATGGCGCCGAATATCGGACCGATATTGGCTATCGAGCGGTCGAACGCGAAGCGACCTAATCCACCGAACATGCGATCACTCCACTGAGGCTCATCCCCTGTGGAGTGATGTTGGCGCTCACTGCTTGAATTTGAACTCCAGCCGCCTTCGCGTCGCGACAGGCAACTGCAAAATCGCTATCCAACTCTCGATGGGGAGCCACAGAGCGAATCCCTGTATGCATGGCAACCCAGAGTAGATGTGTTTCTATCCCTGTTTGCGCCAGTTCCGTGAGTAAACGGACATGTTGAGTCGCGCGTGCTGACGGTGCATCAGGGAATAGTCCCCGGCCGCCCTCGGTACACAAGGTGACAGATTTGATTTCCACATACGCCGGCTGACCTTCGCGTGATAGCTCAAGATCGAAGCGATGTGCTCCAACGCGAGGCTCTCGACGTACCAACGAGGCATGTTGAATCCAGATTGATAAATCAGACAAGGCGACCAACTCGTTGGCACGTGCCGTGTTGACGCAAGCCAGACCCCAAGAAGTTTCAACCAACTCCCAGGCATAGTGAAGTTTGCGGCCCGGAGGCTGGCGACGGATCCAGACAGGTGCGCCCTCGCTTAAGAGGCCTGTCATCCGTCCTGTGTTCGCACAGTGTGCAGTGACAACCCCGGCATCCGTCTCAATGTCTGCGAAAAAGCGCTTGTATCGGTTGATCAATCGCCCTGGGATCAGTGGCTTTGCATATTCAACCACCAATAAAGTCCGCCATTCGTTGCATGGCTTCCTCAAGCCGAGCGATCGGCTGTGTGTACGCGATTCGGATCCATGTCGGTGGAAGCGTCTCGGAAAAATCGACGCCAGGCGTGATGGCAACACCGGTCTGACGGATGAGATCCGTACAAAATTGCTGACTATTTTGCGTCACATTGGACGCATCCACAAACACGTAAAATGCGCCATCAGGATCGGCTGCGATCTGAAAACCCATAGCTTCCAGTCGAGGAATCAATAGATCTCGACGCGCTTGAAGCTCGATTCGGTGGGCTTCGGCTGCTCGCATCGCATCCGGCTCAAAGCATGCGAGCGCCGCTTCTTGGGCAAAGGAAGGCGCGCAGATGAAGAGATGCTGCGCCAGTCGTTGTGTTGCCTCAAGCGCATAGTCAGGGATCACCATCCAACCCAACCGCCAACCTGTCATATTGAAATACTTGGAAAAGCTTCCGACAACAAAGTGCTCATCGGAGAACGCGAGACTACTCTGCAAATCCTGTGTGAACGCCAGATTTTGATAAATTTCGTCGACGATTAAGTGACGCCGAGTGTCTCGACACCATTGAATCATTCGCTCCAATTCAATCGCTGGCACAGCTTGTCCAGTCGGGTTCGCTGGATGTGCCAACATCAACGAACGATCACGCTCAGTCGCCATGTCCTCGAGCTGCGCGGCCCTTGGCTGAAATTGTGTCGATGCGTTCGTCGGGATCCAATGAACCACTCCACCGACTGCTTCAACAAATCGAGGGTTACATGGATATGCTGGATCTGCCATCAACACCGCATCACCGGGGTTCGTCGTGGCTGCTGCCGACAACAGTAATCCACCAGAGGCGCCGACTGTGATTTGAATGCGAACTGCGGGAACATTCAAACCTTGAGCTTGATACCATCGAGACAGGGCGTCGCGTAATGGCTGGATCCCGCGGGCATCGGTGTATCGTGTTTTTCCAGCATGTAATGCAGCACAAGCCCGCTCAATGACTGATGGGGATGTTGGGAAATCAGGCTCACCGACCTCCAGATGAATGACATCGACGCCACTCGCTTCAAGCGCCTCGGCAATTCGTACAATCTCCATCACATGGAATGGCGGGATGGCTTGAAGCCTGTCCGCTAGCTTCGGTCCGTCAATTGGTCTCAATCTGTTCTCCCGTTGAAAGAAGGTGGTACAGTCGTCAATGTTCTGATATTTTCCCGCGTCAGATTTGATAGTGTGGAGTTTCGCCGACGATGGCAACGAATAAACAAGAATCACTCCTAGGATACGTTGAACCGTATCAGGCGTCGAAAGACGAAGAGTACATGGGTGAAGCAATGCGCGCGCATTTCGTCAAGATCCTCGAGCAGTGGAAGCGGAATCTGATGGAAGAAGTGGATCGCACGGTATCGCATATGAAGGAAGAAGCGGCAAATTTCGCTGATCCTGCGGATCGGGCAACTCAGGAAGAAGAGTTCAGCCTAGAACTCAGAACCAGAGATCGTGAACGTAAGCTGATCAAGAAAATCGACAAAACCCTTGAGGCAATCGAGAACGATGATTATGGGTTTTGCGAAACCTGTGGCGTCGAGATCGGTCTACGTCGACTGGAAGCACGCCCGACAGCCACGCAGTGCGTTGACTGCAAGACGCTTGACGAGTTGCGCGAAAAGCAAACAGGCGCTTAGTCCTTGACAGACTACCGCGGCCGTTTCGCACCGTCAGCGACCGGCCCGTTGCATTTGGGGTCCATCTTAGCGGCCCTATTGAGTTTCCTGCACGCCAAACATCATCAGGGCCAATGGCTGATACGCATCGATGATCTTGACCAGACACGCTGCAAACCGATCTATACCGACGAAATCCTTCGCTGTCTTGAGGCCTTTGCTCTGGAGCCCGACGTTGCCGTCGTTTTCCAACATCATCGGCTCGCGGCATATCAAGCAGCGTTCGATGACCTGAAGGATTTAGGGCTACTTTACAGCTGTCATTGCTCACGGAAATCATTACCCCGCGGTCCGTATCCCGGATTCTGCGCTCACCGGTTGGGACAGCCACTGGATGAGCAGTGGGCTATTCGCATGGATACCACTGATCTTGACCCATGCGTTGACGATCTCCTTCTCGGTGCACAACACACAGAGCGGCCTGGCGACTTGATTGTCAAACGGCGAGACGGTTTATTTGCCTATCAGTTGGCTTGTGCTGTGGATGAGCATCGCGATCAAGTGACTCACGTGATCCGCGGCATTGATCTTCTCGAGTCAACACCCATGCAACGGCTCATTGCCAGCAAACTCAACTATCACCGACCATCTTATGGGCACTTCCCTGTGATCGTCGGCCAGGATGGCGCTAAGCTATCAAAGCAGACATTCGCAAAATCGGTGGATTGGTCTGCTCCGGGAAAAACCTATGCGACACTAGCGCGACTGCTGTTACTAACCGACACACCAGCTCCTGAAGAAGCTGCCATAGTCTGGCGAGAGTATTTTGAGTCTCTCAATCATCCCGAATCGCTCCTCAGGCACGCGTCACGGTCGAATACCTTTTCCATCTAGAACACCGTAAACTATCCTGAAATTAGGGATATTTATGGCAACGCTACTTCTCGTTACAGACGAAGCGATCATTCGCAAATCCATCCAAATGGGTCTGGAGAAACAGGGCCATACGATTCTCATTGCCGAATCTTTGCAAGCAGCCAAGCAGGTCAACACTGAGATCGATTGTGTGATCTGCGAGCACCGACTTGCCGATGGGTCCGGGATCGACCTGATTGCCCACTTCAAGCCAGTACCTCTCATCTTGCTCGTTGGACAGGTTTCGCTGCAAGCCGGAATCGTGGCAATGCGCAAAGGGGCATTCGACTGTTTCACAAAACCAGTCGATCACCACGATCTCCTGAAAGCCATTGATCGGGCAGCCGCAAGGGCGAGTCGAGCATCGCAGGACGGCATGATTGGTCACTGTGACGTCATGCTCAGACTGAAGAAACAAATCTCGCGAGTCGCACCACTCGACACCACTATCCTGGTTGGAGGTGAATCCGGAACCGGAAAAGAATTGGTCGCGCAAGCCATTCATCGCCAGTCTCAGCGAGCAGGTCGTGAAATGCTGTCGGTCAATTGTGCGGCAATTCCCGAGTCACTAATCGAGGCGGAGTTATTCGGCCACGTCAAAGGAGCGTTTACGGGCGCGGCCAGCGATCGAGTTGGATTAATTGAGTCCGCCGATCAATCCACGCTATTTTTAGATGAGATTGGAGAATTACCACTGGAAGCGCAGTCTCGACTCTTGCGTGTACTTCAGGAAGGGGAAATACGGCGAGTGGGGAGTACCGAGCGCACCTATGTTGACGTACGACTGATTGCCGCAACCCACAGAAACTTGCTGGAGATGGTCTCAAAGGGCCAGTTCCGAGAAGATTTATACTATCGGCTCAACGTCATTGAATTGCGCTGTCCGCCATTGCGGGAGCGTGGTGAAGACATCCTTCTTCTGGCTGAATTCTTCTTAAATGCCATTCAAACACAAATGGCCCGCCCCGAGCTCCGATTCAGTCAAGATGGGCAACAAGCGATCCAGCAGCAGCATTGGCCGGGTAACGTTCGGGAGCTCGCAAATGTCATTGAGCGAGCAGTAGTCCTGTGTGAAGGACCACTGATCGACGCTCGGGATCTCAGCCTTCAAAGCCATGGTAGCAACCCACCTCAATTTAGTGCTGGAGAGCAACGTCGACCAAGCGAAAATCGACCCATGATGTCGCTTGAGGATTATTTCCAACACTTTGTTTTGTCACACGAAGAGCAAATGAGTGAGACCGAGCTCGCGAAACGGCTCGGCATCAGTCGAAAGAGTCTTTGGGAGCGAAGAAACCGCCTTGGAATACCGCGCCGCAAAGATGAAGAAAACGATTAGTAACACCCAATTGTAACTTTTAGTGACTAATGGTCACGGGGCGCCACCAAAAAGATTCCGCCATAAGTCTAAGAAGCTATCTGAGGTGCTTCTAAACCTGACCCATATCAAGCAGTTAAGTCCCTCACTCGGGTTTGGCATAGCCCGTGCTTGAGGTATACGTGTTCGCGATAAGACCAATAAAAAAGAACAGGGTAGCGATAACAATAACAATAGCGCTGGATGAGATTACGGTTCACTGTGAGAACTGAATTTCAAGGAGGTAGGATTGCTTCCTCGGGCCAATAATGACAATAAAGCGAGAGCTGAGGCCTTGGTTGTAGGGATTGCAACTTGAAATTGAGATTGCACACTGAAAGGTGATTTTAGAATACGTACGAACAATAACAATAATAACGAGCGTACATTAATCAGAAGGGGCGAAAGCCCCTTTTTTATTGTCTGGCTCTGGTATCATCTCCGCTATGAGTAGTTGGAGTCTTCGGTTGTTTTCGTTGTTTAAAAAGAAAAGCCCTCAGCGAATGGACGTCTTCAAAGACGTCATCTCACAGGAATTCCACGGCATCCATCACCGAGACTTATCGTCTGGTAGTATGCGGGTAATTGAAATCCTCCAGCAAGCCGGATACGAGGCTTACTTGGTCGGCGGAGGAATTCGTGACCTACTTCTGGGAAAGCACCCCAAAGACTTCGATGTGGCCACTAGCGCCAAACCCGCTGAAATCCAGAAACTCTTCCGAAAATCACGAATCATCGGCAGACGATTCCAAATCGTCCACGTTCGGATGGGCGCGGAAATCATTGAAGTCACCACCTTCCGCGGATCTGCAGAAAATAGCAAACTCCAACAAGCGAACGCATCAGGCATGCTGGTCCGGGATAACGTCTTTGGAACCGTTGAAGATGACGCCGTCCGCCGCGACTTCACGATGAACGCACTGTATTACAACCCGGCGAATCACGAAGTCCTCGATTTCGTCGGCGGTTACGATGACCTCGAAGACGGAGTGATTCGAATCATCGGGGATGCCGAAACACGGTATCGAGAAGACCCCGTTCGGATGCTTCGCGCCGTTCGATTTATTGGCAAACTCGGCCTTGAGCTCGAGGAAGCCACCGCGGAACCCATTCAACGACTGAGCCCGCTTCTTCGAGATGTCTCCCCCTCGAGACTCTTCGATGAAATTCTCAAGCTACTTCAAGCCGGTCATGGCTACGCGACTTTCCCGCACCTTCGGATTCACGATTTGCTGCGACCTCTATTTCCGCAGACACATGAGTTGCTCGAAGAAGGCGACGATATCCATTATGAAGAGCTCATTCATCTCGCACTACGCAACACCGATACGCGCCTCAATGAAGGCAAATCGGTCACTCCAGCCTTTCTTTATGCCGCCATGCACTGGCCACAAGTGCACCGTCGTTGGGATGAATTGGAAGCGGAAGGACATGGACGCAGTCAAGCGTTGGCCATCGCCTGCTCAGAAACCTTAGATTTCAATCAACAGTTTATCGCCATCCCGAAACGTTTCAGCATCACCATTCGAGAAATCTGGGAACTCCAAGCCAAGCTTGAAAAACGCCACGGACGTCGACCGGACTCGACACTCGAGCACCCCAGATTTCGGGCAGGCTATGATTTCCTGCTCTTGAGAGAACGCTCCGGTGAAATCCCAGGCGGACTCGGGGAATGGTGGACCCAATATCAAATCGCTGACGATGCCCAGCGGCGCGATTTGATTGCTTCGGTCAAAGAGGACACCGATGAACCACCAAAACGTCGACCGCGCAGAAAATATCAGCGACGTGACTAGCACCATCTTCCTGGGGCTTGGTTCTAATCTGGATGATCCCATCCACCAAATTGAGCAAGCGATTGGAGCACTCTCAGTGTTTGTCCATTCCATCAAACGCGCTCCCCTGTATCGCTCCAAGCCTCTCGGACCCCAAGATCAACCCGATTTCGTCAACACCGTCATTGAAGGCAAA
This sequence comes from uncultured Litorivicinus sp., assembly GCA_902528165.1. GTDB lineage: Bacteria > Pseudomonadota > Gammaproteobacteria > Pseudomonadales > Litorivicinaceae > HIMB30. The sequence goes on along the minus strand of CABZRL010000007.1, from coordinate 31,051 downwards.
ACAGGACTCGCGCCCAGTGACCTTCTGAATCGGACTCAACAGATCGAAACAAGCCAAGGACGGATGAAAACCATGCATTGGGGACCACGTACGATTGATATTGATATTCTGTATTTCGCAAACCTCAGAGTCACGACTCCGACGTTAACCATCCCGCATCAAGAAATTTTCAATCGCTCTTTTGTCGTGATCCCGCTACTGGACTTGTTACCCAACGAAATGACGCCAACAGGTGACCGAATCGTGCGAAACCGATACGATGCTTCGACACTGGTTCGAATTGATACATAGGAATTACTGACAGTGGCAAAAATCACTCTGAACACGCTGAAAAAGCACCGAATGGACGCGACTCGATTCAGCATGATTGCCGCCTACGACGCCTGCTTTGCCTCAGTTGCCTCAAATTCCGGCATCGACTCTATTTTAGTAGGTGATTCCTTGGGAATGGTTCTCCAAGGACACGCGAGCACTCTCCCTGTCACTGTGTCTGATATCGCTTATCACACCGCATGTGTCGCTGCCGCTTCTCCCGATTGCCTGATTGTGAGCGACATCCCGTTCATGGCCTCTGCGACAACCCAAGATGCTGTAGAGAGTGCGCGAGCACTCATGCAAGCTGGCGCTCATGTGGTGAAAGTCGAAGGCGGGAGAAACCTTATTGATCTGATCAAACTCTACCGCGATCAAGGCGTTCCGACATGCTGCCATCTGGGTTTGACACCTCAATTTGTCAATCAGTTCGGAGGCTATCGTGTCCAAGGGCGAACAGACGAAGCAGCCAAACGTTTGATCGATGCAGCCGCAAGCCTAGACCAAGCCGGCGCCGACCTACTGCTTCTCGAATGTGTTCCAAACCATGTTACAGAAGCGATCATGGAAGCCACATCGGTCCCTGTGATCGGCATTGGTGCAGGGCCCTCGACCACAGGGCAAGTGCTTGTCATGCATGACCTCCTTGGCATCACGCCAGGCAATCCCGCTCGATTCGTGAAAAATTTTATGCAGGATGCACACTCGATTCAGCAAGCATTCGAAGCTTTTGATCGCGCGGTCAAAGAGGGGGTATTCCCAGCACCGGAGCATTGCTTTGAGCAGTAATCGCCGACCACAGATCTATAATACCGTCGATGACCTCCGACAATTCTTAAATCAAGGTCGCCAACAGGGCCATACCATTGGCTTTGTTCCAACCATGGGAAGCCTCCATCAAGCCCATCTGGATCTGGTGCAAAAAGCGTCTGAATTGGCTGACATCGTGGTGGTTAGTATTTTCGTCAATCCGATGCAATTTGGACCCCATGAAGACTTTGATGCTTATCCAAGGACCTTAGATTCCGATTGCGACGCCTTATCTGACTGCAGATGTGATGCTGTCTTTGCGCCCACTGTGCGAGAAATTTATCCTAAAGGTGTCAATACCGAGATCGACGTTCCAGGTCTTTCCACGATCCTCTGCGGTCATCATCGCCCAGGCCACTTCAAAGGTGTCGCCACGGTCGTCACCAAACTGCTCAATATTGTGCTACCTGAAATTGCTGTTTTTGGCAACAAGGATTACCAGCAGTTACAAGTGATCCGAACGTTAGTCACGGATTTATTGATGCCGGTCGAAATCATTGGTGCAGATACCACCCGAGAACCGAGTGGCTTAGCGATGAGTAGTCGAAACGCCTACCTCTCCGTGACAGAGCGAGACACAGCATCACGACTGTATGCATCACTTCAAGCGATCGGCGAAGCACTGAAAAACGATCACCAAGTCACGACTACACTCAGAGAACAAAGAGAACGGTTGGCTGCGGCTGGGTTTGTCATTGATTACCTAGAGATCCGTGATGCCAATGATTTATCTCAATCATATGTGGAATCGGAGACGGCGGTGATTTTGGTCGCAGCTAGGCTCGGACAAGCACGATTAATCGATAACTTGGTCGTCTCTCTGGCATCCAAATAACAAAAGGCCCCGTCAAGCGGGGCCTTTTGATCCAAACCAAGACAACCGTCTAGTGACGGCGACCCCGGAATTAGATGTCTTTCATCGTCAGTTTGATCCGACCACGAGCGTCAACATCAAGTACTTTCACTTTCACGATATCACCGACTTTCATATGGTCTTCCACATTCTCAACGCGCTCTTCGGAAATCTGACTGATGTGCACCAATCCATCTTTCCCTGGGAGGATGTTCACGAACGCTCCGAAGTCGACAATTCGCTCAACCTTCCCTTTATACACACCGCCGATCTCTGCTTCTGCTGTGATCGCCTCAATCATTGAAATCGCTTTTTGTGCTTTTTCTTTGGTCTCAGCGTACACACGAACCAATCCATCGTCATCCAGATCAACAGTTGCCGCAGATGTCTCACAGATGTTGCGAATCGTCGCACCACCCTTACCGATCACTTCACGAATCTTGTCTGGATCGATCCGGAAGCTATAGGTACGAGGTGCTGTATCAGCAACTTCGTCACGCGCGCTATCGATCACCTTGTTCATCTCGCCAAGAATATGAAGACGAGCGTCTTGAGCTTGTGCTAGCGCGGCTCGCATAATTTCTTCAGTGATGCCTTGGATCTTGATATCCATCTGCAGAGCAGTCACGCCATCTGACGAACCGGCCACTTTAAAGTCCATGTCACCGAGATGATCTTCATCACCTAAGATATCTGTCAGAACCGCGTATCCATCCTCTTCTTTCACGAGACCCATTGCGATACCAGCAACAGGAGCGCGAAGCGGAACACCCGCATCCATTAATGCCAATGAGGCACCACACACGGATGCCATCGATGATGAACCGTTGGACTCAGTAATCTCACTGACAACGCGAATGGTGTATGGGAATGTTTCTTCGTCTGGAAGCATGGCGTAAACACCACGGCGCGCGAGACGGCCATGGCCGATCTCGCGACGCTTGGGACCTGACATCATGCCAGCTTCACCCACACAGTATGGAGGGAAGTTGTAATGCAACATGAACGTGTCTTTGTCATCACCCATCAGGCCGTCAACAATTTGTGCATCACGCAGAGCACCCAGAGTTGTCACGACGATGGCTTGAGTTTCACCGCGGGTAAAGATCGCCGAGCCATGCGCACGCTTTAAAGAACCAACTTCACAATTGATCGGACGGACCGTCTTTTGATCGCGACCATCAATCCGCGGAAGACCTTGAATCACACGGCTACGCACCACGTTTTTCTCGACTTTGCTGAATAATTCACCGACTGCTTCAGCATGCTCACCCTCTTCACCGCCGAGAGTTGCAATGGCTTCAGAGCGAATGTCACCCAGAGCGTTATAACGCACCATCTTTTCTGAGATCTGGTAAGCCTCAACAATCCGTGGCTGGAACTGATCTTTGATCTGAGAGTACAAGGCTTCATCGATCGCTGGCGCTTGCCAATCCCACGCAGCTTTGCCGAATTTCTGGCCAAAATCTCCAATCGCAGTAATCGCGACTTGGAATTCTTGATGGGCAAACATCACAGCCCCGAGCATCTGCTCTTCAGTCAGCTCATCGGCTTCCGACTCAACCATCAATACAGCGTCAGCGGTGCCGGCCACAACCATGTCTAACCGAGAATCTGACAACTCTTCAAATGAAGGGTTGAGCATGTATTGACCATCTTCAGAGAAGCCAACACGTGCGGCTCCGAGAGGACCATTAAATGGAATCCCTGAAATCGCCAGAGCCGCAGATGCACCCAGCATAGCGGCTATATCAGAATCGTGTGTTTTCGACGCTGACATCACCGTTAATACCACCTGGACTTCATTCATGAATCCATTGGGGAATAGAGGACGGATCGGACGATCAATCAAACGGGATGTCAGTGTTTCCTTCTCTGTGGGCCGGCCCTCACGCTTAAAGTAACCACCTGGGATTTTACCTGCCGCGTACGTCTTCTCTTGATAATGCACTGACAGTGGGAAGAAACTCTGGCCGGGTTTGAGGTTTTTCGACCCGACGACGGTGGCGAGGATTTGTGTCTCGCCCATTGTGATCATGACGGCACCTGTTGCCTGACGCGCAACTGCGCCTGTTTCCAGTGTGACATCCTGCCCACCGAACTGAAATTGAACTACTTGCTTTTCCATTCTTTTCCTACTTCCAACATGCCGGATCTTTCCCGGCTAAAATGCGAAAACGGCCCCGTAGGGCCGTTTCCGTTTTGAACCGATTAACGGCGGAGACCAAGTTCCTTAATCAACGCTGCGTAGCGATTCAGATCTTTTGACTTCAGGTAATCGAGTAACTTACGACGCTGATTCACCATCCGGATCAGACCACGACGACTGTGATGGTCATGGATGTTCTTTTTGAAGTGACCCTGAAGGGCTTCAATATTGGCAGTCAACAGGGCAACCTGGACTTCCGGGGAACCCGTGTCGTTTCCGCCACGGCCAAACTTCTCAACGATTTCAGCTTTCTTCTCAACTGATAAAGCCATTTTCCTACTCCTACAATGGCATGCCCGACCTTATTGGCCAAAATCCGTGACGCCGCGCATGCCAGCAGCGACCGGAGATAACATCCGTTTTGCAGCGATCTCATCGTCTGAATCGACAGTCACGAGCCCAATGAAGCGCTCACCTGCAAAATAGGCGCGCATAGTACCGCACTCGCCGACCCCTTTTCCAGAAACTTTTTTCCCTTGAATCAAGGTCATGCATTCGTTTTCAGTCAAATCAAGACGTGGAAAATGGCCCAAAATAGCATCCACGGGTTTTAACAAAGTCTCGGGGTCACTCTGAGCGGCCTCACAGGTCGACTGCAAGGCTAACCAAGAGTGCGCGTGATCCAATGTAAAACCACCCGAAAGTTCGCGGCGCAAAGCACTTAAATGTGCAACGGTCTGCAATTGATCCGCGATGGATTCTGCGAGACTGCGGATATAAGTTCCTTTCGAACAATGTACACGAATCTCAAGCCAACCTTCATTGGCATCGAATTGAAGAAGCTCATTGACAAATATGTGAATGGCCCGAGGAGGACGTTCAATTTCAACACCTTGACGCGCCAGTTTATACAGCGGCTGACCCTGGTGCTTCAACGCAGACACCATCGGGGGAATCTGCATTAAATCTCCTGTCAGTGACTGAAGGACGCCTCGCAGCAGTGCTTCATCGATGACAGGAATGTCTTGTTCGGCGATCACTTCGCCATCGGCATCCAACGTATTAGTTGCCGTTCCGAGCTGCACACGGGCAACATATCCTTTGTTGGCCTCAAGACCGTATTGACTGAACTTGGCAGCTTCACCGAAAACGATTGGTAACACCCCTGTCGCCATTGGATCCAGTGCACCGGTATGGCCAACTTTTTTGGCCTTAGTCCATCGCTTCAGGCGACTAACAACCCCGTTGGATGTGAGGCCTTGCGGCTTATCCACAATAAGGATCCCGTCAAGTGCGCGACCCGTGTTGCGTTTACCCATCAATCGTGTTGATCACTCTTCAGTGCGTGATGAATCAACTCATTGATGCGCGCACCACGCTTTAATGAATCATCATAATGAAAGCGCAGATGAGGCACTTTACGGACTTTCAGTCCGCGACCTAATTCCATCCGAAGAAAAGCTGCTGCTTCGTTAAGAATCGTGAGACTTTCGACAATTTTTTGATCCGAATCATCTGCCACCAACACCGTCACGTTCACGTCGGCGTATGACAAATCTTTCGACAAATTAACGAAGTTGACTGTCACCATCCCAACACGGGTATCCTTCAGCTCACGTTGGATCAGCAGAGCAAGGTCTCGCTTGATCTGCTCACCCAAACGCTGTGTGCGACTAAATTCCGCCGGCATCAGATCTTCCGTGCAACCTCGCGTACATCGAAGACTTCGATTTTGTCGCCTGGCTTCACATCCGTGTAGTTCTTCACGCCAATACCACATTCGGTACCATTACGAACCTCGTTGACGTCGTCTTTAAAGCGACGCAAGGACTCGAGTTCACCTTCGTAAACCACCACGTTATCTCGCAAGACACGAATCTTCTTGTTTCGGTAAATAATTCCTTCAACCACCATACAGCCTGCAATTTGGCCAAATTTTGGAGAGTTAAAGACGTCGCGAACCTCAGCGATACCGACAATTTCTTCTCGAAGCTCTGGGGCCAAGAGACCAGACATTGCCGCTTTCACATCGTCGACGATGTCATAAATGACACTGTAATAGCGCAACTCGATGCCATCACGCTCGATGACTTGACGCGCTCCAGCGTCAGCACGGACATTAAAGCCCAAAATGATTGCACCTGCTGACGACGCCAAAGTCGCATCAGACTCGGTAATCCCTCCGACACCCTGAGCAATCAGGTTCACACGGACTTCCGCCGTTGCGAGCTTTTGTAAAGCAACCGACAGTGCCTCCAACGTCCCTCGAACATCAGTTTTCAACACGAGGTTCAGATTGGCGACTTCACCAGCTTCCATGTTCGCGAACATTTGATCGAGCTTCTGCGCTTGCTGGCGCTTATGCTCTGCATCTCGCGTCCGTTCAGCACGGAATTCAGCAACTTCTCGTGCTTTCCGCTCGCTTTCGAGAACCATCAACTCATCACCAGCATCTGGTGTTCCAGAAAGACCTAGGATCTCAACAGGAATCGATGGACCGGCCTGCTTGATCTGCTGGCCATTCTCGTTCACTAACGCGCGCACTTTACCAACTTGTTCACCGGCCAGAATAGCGTCACCCACTTTCAGAAGACCGTTTTGAACAAGAACCGTGGCTACAGGACCGCGTCCACGATCCAAGCGTGACTCAACAACGGTACCGCGCGCAGGCCCTTCATGAACTGCAGTGAGCTCAAGTAATTCCGATTGCAACAACACAGCTTCCAACAGCTGATCGATTCCTTCACCAGTATGCGCACTGACCGGGATGAACTGCACATCTCCACCCCAATCTTCAGGAATGACTTCGCGGCCAGCCAATTCAGTTTTGACCCGATCTGGCTCAGCGTCTTCTTTGTCGATTTTGTTCACGGCAACCACGATCGGAACACCTGCAGCGCGCGCATGTTGCACCGCTTCTTCCGTTTGCGGCATCACACCGTCATCCGCGGCCACAACCAGAATGACCACATCAGTCACTTGAGCACCTCGAGCACGCATGCTGGTAAAGGCAGCGTGGCCTGGCGTATCGATGAACGTGATCATGCCGTTGTCTGTATCGACGTGGTATGCGCCAATGTGCTGCGTAATCCCACCAGCCTCCCCGGCTGCAACACGCGACTTACGGATACGATCCAATAATGATGTTTTACCATGGTCAACGTGACCCATCACTGTCACCACAGGCGCGCGCGGCGTTCGCTCACCCTTCAGCTCTTGATAGTCATCCAGGACCGATTGCTCCAGTGCATCTTCGGCAACCACTTCAATCTTGTGTCCCATTTCTTCGACAACAAGCACAGCGGTATCTTCGTCCAAGACTTGGTTGATGGTGGCCATGACCCCCATCTTCATTAAGATCTTGATCAATTCACCGGACTTCACTGCCATCTGACTGGCCAACTCCGCGACTGTCACAGGACCTGAGATTCTCACCTCACGAATCATGGGTGCTGCTGGTTTCTCAAATTTATGCGATGACAACTCTTCGGCCGCCTTACCTGGCTTCCGCTTCCCGCGCATTTTCGGACCACGCCCATCTTCAGTGGGTACTAACTTTCCACGCTTATCATCACGCTTCGACAGTGGCTTGCCCTGACGGCGTTTCCCGTCATCATCCACGCGATCGCGACGCACATGCGGCTCTTTCTTATGACGACGACCATCGTCTTCTTTTGGTGGAGGTGGCGGCTCAACAACAGCGGGGACAATCGAGACCTGTTCTGCTGGTGCAACACTCTCAACCACCTCGGGTTGAATGGTGTCTTCTACAGTCGCAGCGATCCGTGCTGCCTTTTCGGCTTCGAGACGCGCGCGCTCTTGCGCTTCTTGCTCTTCGCGCAGTTTCGCTTCTTCGGTCTCCCGCTGCTTTTCAGCCTCAGCAGTCGAATCGCGATGCACATAAGTCCGCTTTTTACGAACTTCAACATTGACCGCTCCGGCACCTGCCTTAATGGTTGAGGTCGACTTACGACGCAATGTCACTTTCGCGGGCTCTGCCGATACCTTGGTCTGTCCAGACCGAATATGCGCCAATAATCGTTGCTTCTCGTCGTCGGTGACAACGTCGTCTGGCGAAGACTTATCGATGCCTGCGCCAACCATTTGAGAGAGCAGTTGTTCAGCTGGAATCCCCACTAACGTGGCCAGCTGTTTCACAGTTGTTTCAGACAAAACTTACTCCTGTTCCCTACTTTCTTCAGCTGTCTCATCAGCGTCATCTGCGAACCAAGGTTCGCGCGCTTTCATGATCAGGGCTGCCGCAGCTGCTTCATCCACCCCTTCAATCTCTGTTAATTCATCCACTGACAGTTCAGCCAAATCATCCATCGTGCATACGCCGCGATCAGCAAGCTGATAGGCCAGTCCAGGAGTCATTCCCTCCATCGTCAACAGATCATCAGTCGGCTCACGCGACTCGTCACCGGTCAAAGCAGCTGTCAACAACACATCACGCGCCCGAGCACGCATGGTCTCGACGAGGTCTTCATCAAAACCATCAATCGACAACATCTCTTCCACAGGGACGTAGGCCACCTCGTCAATCGAGGTAAAGCCTTCATCGACCAAAATTTGTGCAAGCTCAGTATCTGCGTCCAGGCGAACCATAAACATGTTCACCAACTTCTCAGATTCCGCTTCTTGACGCTCAACGGCCTGCTCTTCGCTCATCACATTGAGCTTCCATCCGGTGAGCTCTGAGGCGAGACGTACGTTCTGACCTCCGCGACCAATGGCCTGAGCCAGATTGTCGCCAGTCACCGCAACATCCATTGAACGATTATCTTCGTCCATCACGATCGATGACACGTCAGCAGGTGCCATGGCGTTAATCACCAATTGCGCGGGATTATCATCCCACAATACGATATCAACACGCTCACCGTTTAATTCATTCGAGACCGCTTGAACCCGCGCACCACGCATTCCCACACAAGCACCCACAGGATCAATGCGTCCATCATTGGTCTTCACAGCGATTTTTGCGCGCATACCCGGATCACGAGCTGCACCACGAATCTCGATGGTCTCTTCGGCAATCTCAGGAACTTCGATCTTAAATAACTCAATCAAAAATTCAGGCGAATTTCGGGAAAGAATTAACTGCGGCCCTCGACCTTCCGTCCGAATTTCCTGAAGAATCGCGCGCACCCGATCATTCACCCGAAAAATTTCGCGGCCGATCAAATTCTCTCGAGGCAACAAAGCTTCAGCCGCACCACCGAGATCAACAATCACCGAGTCACGAGTGACCTTTTTCACCGACCCGTTGATCAGGCTCATCAGACGGTTTTCATAATCAGCCACCACTTTTTCGCGCTCAGCTTCACGCACTTTCTGAACGATCACTTGTTTTGCGGTTTGCGCCTCAATCCTTCCAAACTCGGACGATTCGACTTCAATTTCGTATTCGTCACCAACATTCAAGCTTGGATCAATTTCAGCAGCTTCTTCTGTGGTCAACTCAGACCCTAAAATCGCCAGATGATCATCTGGGACGACAACCCACCGACGGAACGTATCGTATTCCCCAGTCGAACGGTCAATCGCGACACGGATATCTGCTTCTTCTTCTTCAAAACGCTTACGCGTCGCTGTAGCTAATGCCTGCTCGATTGCTTCAAATACAATACTCTTCGGGATACCCTTTTCATTAGAAAAGAGCTCAACTACCTGAAGGATTTCCTTAGTTCCCATCTTTGCTTCCGCCTACCTGTGTGACGTCTGTCACAACCAATTGACCTCGTTCAATGTGCTCTGCAGGGAACTCGTACTCTGTCTCACCCTGTTGCAATAGCACCGCTTGATTCTCAACTCCCGCGATGACGCCCGAGTAATTCTCTCTTCCTTCAAAAGGGACTTTGAGTTTGACTTTGGCTTGGTAGCCAACAAATTGCTCAAAATGCTCGAGTTTGTGCAAAGCACGCTCAATACCTGGCGAAGACACTTCGAGCGTATACCGCTCAGGCAATGGATCTTCGACATCCAGAATCCGTGACACCTGACGACTCACCGCCTCACAATCCTCAACCGTCACTTGACGATCAGGATGATCGATTACCAAACGTAACGTTGATCGATTCGCGCGCCCAACAATTTCGATCGCCCACAGGACTAGCCCAAGTGAAACCACACTTGGCTCTAGAAGCTCTGTTAATTGTTGCTGCTTCGGTGTCATTCCTAACCGCCAAAAACGAAAAAACCCCAAAAATGGGGTTCACGGTCTGCGTATTCTCTTTTCACTGCACCTGGCGAAACGCAACTTCAACCAAGGCCCCCTCGTCAAAAGTGGCAATAGTATGACGGAGAGGCCTCGCTAAATCAATCCTAGACTTGGACTGTTCGATCGACGGTACAACGCTCACCGGCTGGACAGAGCAGATTGCGAAGCACTTTATCTGACTTCTCAACCATGCTACTGGACGCATCAGGAGTCGGATATGGCCGAAACGACCAGACTTTTGCTTCCTTCAGGAAGCGAACGATACCGACAGGAACCCCCAAGCGAAACACTTCAAAACTCCGACGACCAAGACGTTTGATAGTGAGCATGTTGTATCCTCCAGTAATCAACACCGACTAGTATGACAATAGAGAGAGGTCAGGCATTTTTCAAACCGGTTTAGTCTAAGCGTGTTTCGCAACCGCAACACATCCAGTGACTTATCCAAATCGATTCATAGCAACCGATACCCACAACACCAGTGTCAGTATCAAGGCAACAAAGACCGCCGCTGATCCTAAATCTTTCGCGCGACCGGACAGCTGATGGGGCTCGTCACCAATCCGATCAACCACCGCCTCAATCCCCGAATTCAGCAACTCCACAATGACCACAAGTAATAAAGACGCGATGAGCAAACCCACTTCAGCCGGATTCCGGCCAAGCAAAAAGGCCAACGGGATCAGCGTTGCGGTTAAAACGACTTCTTGACGAAATGCCGATTCATATTTCCAGGCTGCACGAAACCCTTTGGCGGAATATCCCGCTGCTTTAATGATTCTCGTGAAACCTTGATAGCCGGGCTTTGCCATATCACCTCCCTGTTATTGGCAAGGAGATTAGCATGACGCATATGACAGAATATCACATCGATCGACTGAGACAGGAACAATAAAGAATGGTGCCGAAGGCCGGACTTGAACCGGCACGAGCTGCGCTCACTACCCCCTCAAGATAGCGTGTCTACCAATTCCACCACTTCGGCAAGGGACGCGCAGATTAATGATCTGCGCTTGAAAAATCAAGAAATCAGTCGACGGTTTTCGGCGCAACTGGTGCTTGAGGAGCCGCTTCAGACCCTTGAGCCGGCAATTCAGGCAAACCAAAGGTCCCAACAGCCACTGCTTTTTGTTTTGCCACAACAGCTAAGGCTAAGCTCGTCGCAAAGAACAACGCCGCCAATCCAGCCGTCAATTTCACCAAAAAGCCACCAGCTCCCGCCGAACCAAATACGGTTTGCGATGCACCACCACCAAAAGAAGCGCCAGCGTCAGCTCCTTTACCCTGTTGGATCAGCACAAGCCCAATGACCGAGGCTCCAAGCAATACATGCACTACTAATAAAATTGTTTCCATGATTTCCGTTCCCAGGCAGCAACAATCGCTGCAAATTTATCTGCATTCAATGATGCGCCACCGACGAGCGCACCTGAAACACCTTCAGCTGAAAACACATCTTCAGCCGATTCAGGGGACACACTTCCCCCGTACAAAACCAACGCATCAGCACGTCCCAACACATCACGTACCGTCGCATGCATTTCTTCGATATCATGACGCGTAGCCGATAGACCCGCTCCAATCGCCCACACAGGCTCATAAGCGATGACCATTCCGCTGATATCCAGTCCGACCGACAATAGGGGCCCAATCTGCTCGGCCACCACATCGAGCGCACAACCTGATTCTCGTTCGCTTTGCGTTTCACCCACGCAAAATACCGGGAACATTCCAGTCTCCAGTACGGCCGCAACGGCTGGCAACAAACTTTCTGTGGTCTCACCGAATCGAGCCCGACGTTCAGAGTGACCTAAAATGGCCATCGAACAGCCAGCATCAGCCGCCATCGCCGCATTAATACAACCGGTCTGCGCTCCAAACTGATCACCAATACAGTCTTGCGCACCCAATAAAATCGACGAACCCTCAAGAACCTGTGAGATCGGATCGATCCACAACGCGGGAGGACAAATACCCACTCGTATCGAGTCCTGATGCGTCATGCTCGCAACCGCTTCAGCCAATGCGATGGCGTCCGCGCGCGCGGTATTCATCTTCCAGTTTCCAATAATCATCGGTGCGACTTTCCTCCGAGGGCGCGTAAGTTAGCCGATTGGAGCAACTTTTTCCACCGATGACGCAATCTCCTCAGCGCAAGTTTGCACTTCATTAGCATTCACACCCTCGACCATCACTCGCACCACAGGCTCTGTACCGCTCGGACGCAAGACGACACGACCAGAATCGCCGAGCTGATCCTCAACCGATTGAACGGCCTGAATGACCGATGGATGCTCCAAATGCTCAGGTGAATGCAAGGGGACATTGATCAGAATTTGTGGATATTTACTCATCCCTTGACGCGCCTGACTCAACGTTTGTCCAGACTGACGCAACGCGTTGACAACTTGTAATGCTGCAACCAGACCATCGCCTGTCGAGGTCAGATCCGAACAAATGATATGCCCCGAGGTTTCACCCCCAAGGGTCCACTGGCGTTCATCCATGCTCTCAATCACATATCGATCGCCCACTTTGGTTCGCACGAATGGAATATTCATCGAGGCTAGGGCTTTCTCAAGACCCAGATTGGTCATGAGTGTTCCGACGACCCCACCATCCATTTGGCCTCGTTGATACCTTGCCGCGGCGATAATGTACAGAATTTCGTCCCCATCAACTAAAGCCCCCGTTTCATCAACCAACACCACTCGATCAGCATCACCATCTAATGCCACGCCCAAGTGAGCCTGACTCGATACCACAGCCTCAATCAATGCGCCTGGTGCTGTGGAACCAAAGCCATTGTTAATATTCAAGCCATCCGGGGTCACGCCAATTGCGTCAACCTCAGCACCCAATTCCCGAAATACTTTCGGAGCCACTTGATAGGCCGCTCCATGCGCGCAATCCACAACAACCTTTAAACCAGACAGATCAGTCCCGAGTCTTAACGTGTGCTTGCAAAACTCAATGTACCGGCCGGCTGCATCATTAGCTCGCGATGCACGACCCAATAACGGACCGTTCACTGTCGTCAGGGGCTCATCAAGTAACCGCTCAATGTCAGACTCAACCTGGTCGGGCAACTTCGTCCCCTGTCCATCAAAAAACTTAATCCCGTTGTCTTCATAGTCGTTGTGGCTTGCGCTGATCACAATACCGCCGGCCGCTGAAAACGTTCGCGTGAGATAAGCAATCGCGGGCGTTGGCATAGGACCCAGCATCACCGGATCAACACCTGCAGCGATCAATCCAGCTTCCAGCGCCGTCTCAAACATATACCCAGACAGCCGAGTATCTTTGCCGATCACCACTTTGGGTCGCCCCGGATAATGTTGCCTCACTGTCTGTCCGAACGCCCAGCCGAGCTTCAGAACAAATTCTGCAGTGATACAGCCCGCACCAACACGCCCCCTGACACCATCTGTTCCGAAATATTTTCGACTCATTTATTGCATTCCCTGCGTTAATGTTTGCATCACGATCATCGCATCGCGAGTCTCAGACACATCATGCACTCGAAGAATCGCCGCTCCGTGCGATGCAGCAATGGCTGCTGCCACTGCACTAGCGGTCGCTCGCTGCTCAACAGGACGCCCGGTGATTTCACCGATCATACTTTTGCGAGAGACACCCACTAAAACAGGGTATCCGGTTTGAACGAATCGATCCAAGTGCTGAAATAAAGCAATATTGTGCTCTAGCGTTTTTCCAAACCCAAATCCTGGATCAATGAGCAACTGATCAGCTGACAATCCTTCATCCAAACACACATCAATCCGATGCATGAGCCACTGAAAAACCTCCGAGACAGCATCATCATAGTCAGGCCGATGCTGCATCGTTTGAGGAGTCCCTTGCATGTGCATCAAACACACCGGGAGCCCCGTCTCAAGCGCCGCTGCTATAGCACCTTCTCGTTGCAAAGCGCGAACGTCATTCATGAGTCTAGCGCCAGCGCAGGCTGCTGCAATCATGACCTGAGGCGTGGAGGTATCAACGGAAATCACGGCATCGAATCGTGATGCCAATCCTTCAATGACAGGAATGACTCGGGCGAGCTCCTCGGCCTCCGACACCGGCTTGGCGCCAGGACGGGTACTTTCACCGCCGACATCTAAGATCGTAGCGCCTTCAGATAAACACCGTTCAGCATGCGCAAAGACGAGGTCGAGATCCGCCCGATCGCGATAGAGCGAACCACCATCGGAAAATGAATCAGGAGTGATGTTCATAACGGCCATAATCTGAGGTCCAACGAACCCCAGATCTGGCCAAGACCATTGACGCCTCACTCTTAATTAGTTGGCGCCATGCCATCCTTCGGCGTTGGATCAGAAGCATCATCTGCGGGTGCTTCTTGCAGATCATCATGGACCTCTGTTGTGCCACCATGAGGCTTATCGTTATCACTCCAACCATCAGGTGGACCAGGCTTCTTGCCTTTCATAATCTGATCAATCTGCTTGGCATCGATGGTTTCATATTCCATCAACGCATCAGCCATCAGATGCAACTTATCCATGTTGTCTTCCAGCGTTTGCTTGGCTGTGGCATAACAGGTGTCGAGGATTTCTTTTACTTCCTGATCAATCAACCGAGCAGTCTCATCAGATTGACCATTTGCAGGACGACTCATCGACCGACCCAAGAATGGCTCGTTATCCTCGTCATCGTACATCTGCGGACCAAGCTTCTCAGACAATCCCCATTTAGTCACCATGCTGCGCGCGATCGAGGTCGCTCGCTGGATATCATTAGAGGCGCCTGTAGTCACACCCTCTGCACCCAGGGTTAATTCTTCTGCGATTCGCCCACCGTAGAGAGAGCAAATTTGGCTTATCAATCCACGCTTGGAATGGCTGTACTTATCTTCGGTCGGCAAGAACATCGTGACACCCAACGCGCGACCGCGAGGAATAATCGACACCTTATAGACTGGATCATGCTCAGGCATGAGACGACCCACGATCGCATGACCGGCTTCGTGGAAGGCGGTATTGCGCTTTTCAGACTCCTTCATGACCATCGATCGGCGTTCAGCGCCCATCATGATCTTATCTTTGGCCTGCTCAAAATGGCTCATGGTCACAACACGCGTATTTGCTCTCGCCGCGAAAAGTGACGCCTCATTCACCAAGTTCGCCAAATCCGCACCCGAGAATCCAGGTGTCCCGCGTGCGATCAACGAGGGATCAACCTCAGGTGCGACTGGCACTTTCTTCATGTGCACTTTCATGATTTGTTCACGGCCGCGAATATCAGGCAACCCAACGACCACCTGGCGGTCAAAACGGCCAGGACGCAACAGCGCTGAATCTAGGACATCTGGACGGTTCGTTGCCGCGATCACAATGACACCATCGTTTACATCGAAGCCATCCATTTCGACCAGCAATTGATTCAAGGTTTGCTCACGCTCATCATGGCCACCACCGAGTCCAGCGCCCCGCTGGCGTCCGACAGCATCAATTTCATCGATAAAGATGATACAAGGCGCTTGTTTCTTAGCTTGCTCAAACATATCACGAACTCGTGACGCACCGACACCGACAAACATCTCAACAAAATCTGACCCCGAGATGGTAAAAAATGGCACCTTGGCTTCACCAGCGATGGCCTTAGCCAGCAACGTCTTACCCGTTCCCGGAGGACCCGCCATCAAGACACCCCGTGGAATACGACCACCTAAACGCTGGAATTTCCCGGGATCTTTGAGAAATTCAACAAGCTCGGCAACATCGTCTTTCGCTTCATCACAGCCAGCGACATCGGCAAAGGTTGTTTTGATTTGATCTTCACTGATCAACCGCGCCTTGGACTTCCCGAATGACATCGGGCCACCACGGCCGCCGCCCATACCGCCTTGCATCTGGCGCATGAAAAACATAAAGATGGCGAGAATAATCAGAACGGGGAAAGCCGCGACCAACAACTGCATCCACACCGATTGCTGCTCAGGCTTGCGGCCCTCAACCACCACATTGTGCTGCAAGAGGTCATCCATCAACTTGGGATCTTGGATCGCTGGCCTGACGGTTTCGTAAATATCGCCATTGGCACGCGTGGCGATAATCGACTGACCATCGATGATGACGCGACGAATTTGATCACGATTTACTTCTTCAACGAATTGAGAGTAATTTATCTGCTGTGACTGGGTTTCTACACTGAAATTGTTGAATACCGTCAATAGGACGGCTGCTATCACCAACCACAGAACCAAATTTCTCGCCATAATCTTCTCCATTCCTTCAGAGGAGTCGGGCTCCTCAATATACAATTCTTTATTTGGGCAAGCCAATCGAATTCAAAGGGCTTTAGCCACGAAATCCTTTCGCTAACAGATAGGTTTCTCGACTTCGCGATCGCGACGCATCCGGCTTCCGTGTTTTTAAGACCGAGAAATCAGACCGGAGCTGCTGAAAAAATGGATCAAATCCCTCCCCCTGAAAGACCTTGATGAACAAAGCCCCACCGGGATTAAGCGTTTGTCTTGCAAAGTCGAGCGCAAGCTCACACAAATACATGGCGCGCGGCTGGTCGACAGATCGATTACCCGACAGATTCGGGGCCATATCTGAAAGAACCACATCGACGCGCTGACCATCAATTGATCGCATCAACTCTTCAAGGACTGATTCTTCAGTGAAATCACCAAGAATAATCTCTACATCAGAAATCGAGTCCATCGGCAGAATATCGAGCGCAAAAACTCGACCATTGACGCCAGTCCAATCTGCAACCAGCTCAGTCCATCCACCTGGAGCCGCTCCCAAATCAACCACCACGTCCCGAGGTCTGATCAGCTGATCTTTGACTTGAACCTCTTCTAATTTGAAGCTCGCACGAGACCTCCGCCCCTCTGCCTGCGCCTTCTGCACATACTGGTCATCAAAATGTTCTTTCAACCAGCGACTACTAGACTTGGATCGTGCCATGTTTTGCTCTAAACTCTCGCCCCCGTTTATGGAGACGACTATGTTAACGCCAGAACGCAAAAAACAAATGCGGGCAATTGGACACCACTTGAAACCGATTGTCTTAGTCGGTGATCAAGGCATGTCGACCGGTCTACTTGAAGAACTCAATCGCGCATTAAACGATCACGAGTTAATCAAAATCAAAGTGCGCGCTGAGCGTGACACACGGAAAGTGATGATTGCATCGCTTTGCGAAGAGACCGGAGCACAATGCGTGCAATCAACTGGAGCGATGGCCCTGCTATTCCGCGCGGCGGAGCGCCCAAACCCAAGACTCTCAAATCTCATTCGACCGATCTAGTTAGCGATGCTCCACGGTGTCGATTTCATATTCAACGACACCGCCTGGTGTCGTGACCGACACTTCATCGCCTTCTTCTTTGCCGATCAGTCCGCGGGCGATTGGTGAAGTCACAGAAATTTTTCCGTTTTTTACGTCAGCCTCATCTTCACCAACGATTTGGTAGGTTACCGGTTGGTCGTTCTCTAAGTTTATCAACTTTACCGTGACCCCAAAGATGACCTTTCCAGTGTTTTCAATCTGCGTGACGTCAATCACTTGCGCATGAGACAGTTTTGCCTCGATATCCTTGATTCGACCTTCGCAAAAACCTTGTTGCTCGCGTGCCGCATGATATTCCGCATTTTCTTTCAGATCACCATGCTCACGCGCTTCGGCAATTGCCGACACAATTCGCGGACGCTCGATTTGCTTGAGCCGCTGCAGTTCCTCGCGAAGCGCAAGCTCGCCGGCTTTAGTCATCGGTATCTTACTCAATGTATTTCCTTGTTATTTTTTCTCAACGCGCTGATGAAGGTCCTGAAGTCGACGAACTTCGCGCTCGTCTCCAAACTTTAATGCGCGAACAATCGATTCACCACCTGCCAAGGTCGTGGTGTAACACACCTTACGATTCAACGCTGACCGACGAATGGTTGCAGAATCCATGATCGCTTGTCGACCCTCTGTGGTGTTGACGATAAACGCAATCGCATCATTTTTTATCATATCAACAATATTCGGACGACCTTCCATCACCTTATTGACGCGTCCACAAGCGATCCCTGCATCCTGTAAATAATCGCAGGTTCCGCCCGTTGCGACCAACTCAAATCCCATCTCAATCAGGATTTTAGCCAGTCCACCGGCACGCGGCTTATCGGCATCTCTCACCGAAACAAAGGCTCGACCAATGGTCGGTAAACGATCACCCGCTGCCGAATGTGCTTTTGCGAAGGCTTCGTCAAAACTATCGCCTGTGCCCATGACTTCACCGGTCGATTTCATTTCCGGTCCGAGAATGGGATCGACGCCTGGGAATTTGGCAAATGGAAACACACTTTCTTTCACCGAGTAATAGGGCGGAATCAGCTCTGAAGTCACGCCTTGAGCATCGAGTGTCGTCCCAGCCATGCAGCGTGCCGCCACTTTCGCCAGTGATACTCCGATACATTTCGACACAAAGGGAACAGTCCGTGATGCTCTTGGATTCACCTCAATGACATAAACGTCTTCGCCCTGAACAGCCATTTGCACATTCATCAAGCCCACGACATTCAGCTCACGCGCCATCCGGATCACCTGATCTCGAATCTCATCCTGAATATGCATTGGAAGACTATATGGAGGCAGCGAGCAAGCCGAGTCACCTGAGTGCACCCCAGCCTGCTCAATGTGTTCCATAATCGCGCCAATGACGACCCGCTCACCATCACTCACCGCATCGACGTCCACTTCAATGGCTGGATCCAGGAAATGATCTAACAGCACTGGAGAGTCGTCACTCGCAACAACAGCATCCTGCAGATAACGTTTCAATTCTGACATGTTGGACACGACTTCCATCGCACGACCACCAAGCACGTAAGATGGGCGAACCACCAACGGGAAGCCGATTCCTTCAGCAAGGGCCAACCCTTCTTCAAGGCTACGGGCAGTTGCATTCGCAGGCTGCCTGAGCCCTAGCCGAGTGACCATCTGTTGGAAGCGTTCGCGGTCTTCAGCTCGGTCAATCGCTTCAGGCGACGTGCCAATAATTGGCACCCCAGCCGCTTCAAGATCACGCGCGAGCTTCAAAGGCGTCTGTCCACCAAACTGAACAATCACCCCTTTTGGCCTTTCGATATCGACAATCGCCAATACATCTTCGAGCGTCACAGGCTCAAAGAATAAGCGGTCCGACGTGTCGTAATCTGTCGAGACCGTTTCAGGATTACAATTCACCATGATGGTCTCATAGCCGTCTTCCCGCATTGCAAAGGCAGCATGGACACAACAGTAATCAAACTCGATTCCCTGACCAATCCGGTTTGGCCCACCGCCCAACACCATGATTTTGTCAGCAGTCGATGGATTCGCCTCACATTCCTCTTCGTACGTCGAATATAAATAAGCCGTCGGTGTCGCAAACTCACCGGCACAGGTATCAACACGCTTGTAAACCGGACGGACATTGAGCTTCAACCGACGTTCACGGAGTTCTTTCTCCGACACGTCAAGTAAGGTGGCCAAGCGTTTATCAGAAAATCCTTTACGCTTCAAACGCCAGAGCGAATCACGATCAAGATCGGACAGTGCCATTTCTACCAGTCGCGTCTCTTCCCAAATCAAATCTTCGATTTGCGCTAAAAACCAAGGATCGATTTTCGACACTTGATACAGCTCATCAACACTCATTCCACTGCGGAGTGCATCCGCCACGCACCAGGGACGGCGAGGTCCGGGGTTCGCTAGCTCATGTCGTATCGCTTGCACGGCTTCCTCAGAATCCCACTCAAAGGTTGGATCGAATCCGCAAACACCAATTTCCAGCCCACGTAATGCTTTCTGCATCGACTCTTGGAAACTCCGCCCAATCGCCATAACTTCACCGACAGATTTCATCTGCGTCGTCAGTCGGCTATCCGCTTGCGGGAATTTTTCAAACGTAAATCGGGGAACCTTGGTCACCACATAGTCGATGGACGGTTCAAACGATGCCGGTGTTGCGCCACCGGTAATTTCGTTGGCCAATTCATCCAGCGTATAACCGACGGCGAGCTTTGCGGCGACTTTGGCAATCGGGAAACCGGTTGCCTTTGAGGCCAACGCAGAGGATCGAGACACCCGTGGGTTCATTTCGATCACGACCAAACGACCATCGTCTGGATTCACCGCAAATTGCACATTCGAACCGCCGGTTTCCACACCAATTTTCCGGAGAACAGCAACTGAGGCATTCCGCATGATTTGGTATTCTTTATCGGTCAGGGTTTGTGCTGGCGCAACCGTGATGGAATCACCCGTATGCACGCCCATCGGGTCAAAGTTCTCGATCGAACACACAATGATGCAGTTGTCCTTGCGGTCCCGCACCACCTCCATTTCGTATTCTTTCCAACCCAACAAGGACTCATCGATCAACAACTCATTCGTCGGCGATAAATCCAGTCCGCGCTCACAAATCTCTTCGAACTCTTCTTGGTTGTAGGCAACCCCACCGCCAGATCCACCCATCGTAAACGACGGTCGAATAATGCAGGGATACCCTAGATCAGCGGCGGCAGCTCTCGCTTCATCCATAGTATGCGCAATGTGACTTTTTGGCGTATTCAAACCAATTGCCTTCATCGCCTTGTCGAAGCGGTCGCGGTCTTCAGCTTTATCAATCGCATCCGCATTCGCTCCAATCAACTGGACGTTAAACTGATCAAGGATCCCTTCGCGATCCAGATCAAGCGCACAATTCAGCGCGGTTTGACCACCCATGGTCGGGAGTAATGCACTTGGACGTTCCTTTTCAATCACTTTCGCAACCGATTGCCACCGAATCGGTTCGATGTAGGTCGCATCCGCCATCGCGGGATCAGTCATGATGGTCGCTGGATTCGAGTTCACCAAAATCACACGGTAGCCTTCTTCCCGAAGCGCCTTACAGGCTTGAGCACCCGAATAATCGAACTCGCACGCCTGGCCGATGACGATCGGACCTGCGCCAATGATCAGAATGGATTCGAGATCTTGACGTTTTGGCATTAGCGAGCCTCCATGTTCGCGATGAATTGATCGAACAACGGGGCCACATCATGCGGACCCGGGCTCGCTTCCGGGTGCCCCTGAAAACTAAAAGCAGAGGTATCTGTTCTCGAAATTCCTTGAAGGGATTGGTCAAACAGCGACCGGTGAGTCATGGTTAAATTGGACGGCAACGTACTTTCATCAATTGCAAAGCCATGGTTCTGGCTCGTAATCAAGACTTCACCGGTCTCGATATCCTGCACAGGATGGTTAGCACCGTGATGGCCAAACTTCATCTTGATGGTTTTTGCACCAGAGGCTAAACCCAATAGTTGATGCCCTAAACAAATGCCAAAGACCGGGATTTTAGCCTCAAGAATTTGCTGAATGGCTTCGATCGCGTAGGTACAAGGTTCGGGGTCACCAGGACCATTCGATAGAAACACACCGTCAGGACTCATTGCTAACGCATCCTGGGCCGAGGTTTCTGCTGGAACCACCGTGAGGCGACATCCACGCTCGGCGAGCATTCTTAAAATGTTCCGCTTCACACCAAAGTCATAGGCAACAACGTGGAATCGAGACTCAGCGTGGTCAACATGCCCCTCACCCAACACCCAAGTGCCTTGGGTCCAAGGGTAAGATTCAGATGTGGTCACCTGTTTCGCCAAATCCATTCCAGCGAGGCCAGGAAATTGATCGAGCGCGTCTTTGGCGCTAGCGATCCCGGTATCGGAACAAGCATCATCACCAGCAATAATGACTCCGGCTTGCGCCCCTTTGTCACGCAGAATCCGCGTCAGTTGACGCGTATCAATATCAGCGATGCCGACGACGCCCGCTCGCATTAAATAATGATGAAGCGATTTTTGTGCCCGAAAATTACTGTGTACAAATGGAAGATCTCGAATAATCAGCCCGCCGGCATGAATCGCACTCGACTCTTCATCCTCGGCATTAACGCCAACGTTTCCGATATGCGGATAGGTCAGGGTGATTAGTTGTCTGGCGTAAGAGGGATCAGTCAACATTTCCTGATACCCCGTCATTGCGGTATTAAACACGACTTCGCCAACGGATATTCCGTCCGCACCGATAGAGCGACCGATAAATTGGGTGCCGTCCGCAAGTAGTAACGTTGCAGGTGAATTCAACCGGGAGTCCTCTGTCTTGACAGACTCGGCAGGCGCCGAGCGATTGACGGCGCAGTTTAGGGAGATCGGACCAAGAAGTCCATCGAAGCCTGAATGTTTTACTCAGAGACCGAGGACATCCCTCATCGAATAGAGTCCTGCGTTCTGCCGAGACGCCCAGATCGCGGCGCGTACAGCGCCATTCGCAAAGGTTCTGCGACTTGATGCTTTATGGGTAATTTCGACCCGTTCTCCATCGGCGGCAAAAAGGACGGTATGTTCCCCAACCACATCCCCTGCGCGAACCGTCGCAAATCCAATCTGATCCCGAGGACGCGCGCCGGTCTGTCCTTCACGTCCATAAACGGCAACCTTCTCCAAGTCACGATCGAGTGCATCAGCGACCACTCGACCCATCGCTAAGGCCGTTCCACTCGGCGCATCCACTTTGTGGCGATGATGCGCTTCAATCACTTCAATATCGACACTGTCACCGAAAACGCTTGCAGCGCGATCAAGCAAATCAAAGACGACATTCACACCGACGCTGAAATTGGGGGCATACACCACAGGGATCGTCTCACTTGCTACGCGGATCACAGCCTCTTGCTGCGCAGAAAACCCGGTTGTACCAATCACACAAGGAACAGTATTGGACACGCACCAAGACAAATGTTGAAGCGTGGCCTCAATGGTTGTGAAATCAATCACCACCGGCTGCCGATCGGCAAAGGCATCTATCGAACTGGCCACTCGAGCATCCATACGACCCTTGCCGACCAACTCCCCTGCGTCAGCTCCTGAGAGTGTTGACCCAGGCCGAACGGTTGCCCCGACAAGCGTTGCTTTCTCAGTCTCGATCACTGCCTCAATTAACGCGCGCCCCATCCGACCAGAAGCGCCGACAATCACAATTCCGCTCATTAAAACTTCATCTCATCAAAGAACGATTTGACACTATCAAACCATCCTTCACGTTTTGGCGCATGGGTTTTGTGATTCAGCGTTTGATGAAGCTCCTCAAGGAGCTCGCGCTGCTTGGCTGTCAGATTCACTGGCGTCTCAACGGAAACTCGACACAGCAAATCCCCTTGAGCACCCCCGCGAACCGGCTTCACGCCCTTGGCTCGAACCCGAAACAGCTTGCCAGTCTGAGTGCCATCCGGAATCTTCAACTTGACCCGTCCGTCGAGCGTTGGCACTTCCAACTCACCGCCCAAAGCTGCGTCGGTGAATGAAATCGGCACCTCACAATACAGATCCTTCCCATCACGGGTAAAGATTCGATGGTCTTTCACATTGACCTGAACGTACAAATCACCAGCCGGGCCGCCACTGATACCCGCTTCTCCTTCGCCCGATAGACGAACGCGATCTCCAGTATCCACACCTGCTGGAATCTTCACAGACAGTGTTTTTGCCTCTTCCTTGCGGCCTTGCCCTCGGCAATCACCACAAGGATCGGTGATGACCTTGCCTTGTCCATGACAGTGTGGACAGGTTTGCTGAATCGCAAAGAAGCCCTGCTGCATCCGCACCTGACCCTGGCCGTTACAAGTCTGACAGGTTTTCGGTGAAGAACCTGGCTTGGCGCCACTACCCCGGCAGGTATCGCATTCGGCAAGGCGCGGGACACGAATTGTCTTTTCGATGCCAAAAACGGCTTCTTCAAGAGTCAAATCAAGGGTGTATCGAAGATCACTACCGCGTTGGACGGACGATCGTCCGCCGCCACCGGGCCCAGCACCGCCGAAAATATCACCAAACACGTCACCGAAGATGTCAGAGAAGCTCGTCCCACCGCCTTGGAAACCGCCACCAGGGCCGCCCATTCCACCTTCAAACGCATCATGACCATACCGATCGTAAGCTGCTCGCTTCTCAGCGTCAGATAACACTTCGTAGGCTTCAGATAACTCTTTGAACTTTGCCTCAGCCTCGGCATCACCCGGATTACGGTCCGGGTGACATTTCATCGCCAAGCGACGATAGGCTTTCTTGAGATTTTCTTCGGAAACATCAGAAGAGACTCCAAGAATCTCGTAATAATCACGCTTGGCCACTCAGCTCTCCTTCCCTGAGACGTGAGTCATTCGGCTCACTTTTTCTCGTCATCCTTAACTTCTTCGAACTCCGCATCAACAACATCGTCATCGGATTGAGATGGACCCTCATCGGCATTCGAATCGGTCGCACCTGCATCTGCTGCGGCGTACAGTTTTTCAGCAATTTTCGCCGATGCCTCAGTCAACACCGTTGTCTTGGCCGTAATCGCGTCTTTGTCATCTGACTTTAACGCCTCTTCCAATTCGGCAATCGCCGCTTCCACTGGTGATTTTTCGTCATCAGTTAACTTATCACCGGCCTCTGCCATCGACTTTTTAGTCGCGTGAATCATGCCATCCGCCGTGTTCCGTGCACTGATGAGCTCTTCAAACTTCTTATCTGCATCCGCATTCGCTTCCGCATCCTTAACCATCTTTTCGATTTCTTCATCGGAAAGGCCTGAAGATGCCTTAATGACAATCGACTGCACTTTACCCGTCGCTTTGTCCTTCGCTGACACGTTCAAGATACCGTTTGCGTCAATATCAAAGGCAACCTCGATTTGAGGCATACCACGTGGTGATGGCGGGATATCTGCCAGATCAAACCGACCCAACGATTTGTTTTGCCCTGCTTGCTTCCGCTCACCTTGCAATACATGGATCGTCACAGCTGTCTGGTTATCTTCTGCGGTTGAAAACACTTGCGTCTTCTTGGTTGGAATCGTTGTATTTTTCTCGATGAGCGCTGTCATGACACCACCCATGGTCTCGATACCAAGCG
Source organism: uncultured Litorivicinus sp. (assembly GCA_902528165.1). GTDB lineage: Bacteria > Pseudomonadota > Gammaproteobacteria > Pseudomonadales > Litorivicinaceae > HIMB30. The sequence continues at coordinate 5,759 of CABZRL010000007.1, read as the reverse complement.
ATAACGGCGTCACATCCAACAGTAAGACGTCTTTCACATCACCGGCTAACACAGCACCTTGGATCGATGCACCCATCGCCACCGCTTCATCGGGATTCACGTCTCGGCGCGGTTCTTTGTTAAAGAAGGCTTTGACTTTTTCCTGCACCAACGGCATCCGTGTCTGACCACCAACTAAGATCACTTCATTGATCTCAGATGCCGAATGACCAGCATCTTCCAGTGCCATCTTGAGCGGAGCTAACGTCCGCTCAACCAAATCCTCGACCAAAGATTCAAGCTTCGCGCGCGTCACTTTCACATTTAAGTGCTTCGGACCGCTGGCATCTGCCGTGATGTAAGGCAGGTTTACGTCCGTTTGTTGGCTAGACGATAATTCGATCTTTGCTTTCTCTGCAGCCTCTTTCAACCGCTGCATTGCGAGAGGATCGCCCTTGAGATCCATTCCTTGATCTTTCTGGAAAGACTCCGCCAGATAATCAATCACACGCAGGTCAAAATCTTCACCGCCTAAGAAAGTATCACCATTTGTTGAAAGCACTTCAAACTGATGCTCACCATCGACTTCGGCAATTTCAATAATTGAAATATCGAAAGTACCACCGCCTAAGTCATAGACCGCAATCACGGAGTCACCACGCGACTGATCCATCCCGTACGCAAGCGCTGCCGCTGTGGGCTCATTGATAATCCGCTTCACATCTAAACCAGCAATCTTGCCGGCATCCTTGGTCGCCTGACGCTGACTGTCATTGAAGTAAGCAGGAACGGTAATTACGGCTTCGGTGACTGGCTCGCCGAGGTAATCTTCGGCAGTCTTTTTCATCTTTTTCAAGATTTCAGCTGAGACTTGTGGTGGTGCGAGCTTGTCACCCTTCACCTCAACCCAGGCATCACCATTATCGGCACCAACAATTTTGTAGGGCACCATTTTGATGTCTTTTTGCACAACGTCATCGCTGAATTTACGGCCAATGAGGCGCTTCACAGCGTAAACAGTGTTATCTGGGTTGGTCACCGACTGACGCTTTGCTGACTGACCCACCAACGTTTCATCATCGGTATAGGCGATGATTGACGGCGTGGTGCGATCGCCTTCTGCATTTTCAATCACCCGCGGCTTGCCGCCTTCCAGCACCGCCACGCAAGAATTTGTTGTCCCAAGATCGATTCCTATGATCTTTCCCATGGTTTTTCCTCTCTATTCATCCATGTCCGGATAGCCGGATAACTTCATTGGTTTATTGCGGTTTTTTAGCCGCGTTCAAGTGGTTAATTCGTAGAAGGCTTCGTCACGACAACCATCGCCGCGCGAATCACTCTGCCTTCGAGCTTGTAACCTTTTTGCATCACTGCCATCACGGAGTTTGGCTCATGCTCAGCCGATTCCACCATACTCATGGCTTGATGCTCTTGTGGGTTAAATGTCTCTCCCATCGGATCAATCAATTCAACACCGTGCTTTGATGCAGTATCTAAGAGCAACTTGTGGGTCATTTGAGTCCCTTCGAGCATGGCTGCATCAAAACCTTCAGTGGTCTCGGCCAATTCCAGCGCGCGATCCATGGAATCAAGCACTGCCAAGAGATCTTTGACAAACTTCTCGACTGCATATTTGTGAGCATTCTCAACATCCCGCTCGGCTCGACGACGCACGTTCTGAAGATCAGCTTGGCTGCGAAGTAACGCTTCTCTGAGTTCTTCAACCTGGGTTTCTAGACTGGCGCTATCGCCATCATCGGCGCTCGCGTCCTGCTCTGAATCCTCGGGATCGGGTGAATCGAGGTCCACATTGGCCTCATCCATCGTTGTCTCTTCAGGTGCTTCAGACGCATCCACTGTGTCTTTCATGACGTCGTCATGTGATGGTGATTTTTCGTCAGCCATAATCTCCTCCTTGTTTCACCCAAGAGTGAGCTACACTCTGTACGGATACGCATGTATGAGGTCATATCCTCGAGTTTCAACAGACAAACAAATGCTCTTACAACTGAATGTTAAAAATTTAGCGACTTTAGCCTCTGTCGATCTTGAGCTCACCGGCGGTTGTATCGCCGTCACCGGAGATACAGGTGCGGGCAAATCCTTGATCCTCGATGCCTTGGAACTGGCTCTCGGCGCTCGCGCAGACACCGGACTTGTTCGCGCCGGCACCGACCGCGCCCAAATCATCGCTGAATTTGATATTTCTCGATTACCCTCTGCGAAGGCTTGGTTAACAGAGAATGAGCTCGACCAAGATCACGAACTGGTCTTGCGTCGCACATTAACCTCCGAAGGTCGCTCCAAGGCTTACGTGAACGGCACACCTATTTCAACCTCGCAGCTCAAAGAGCTCTCCGAACAGTTGGTCCTGATGCACACACAGCATGCCAACCAAAAGCTATTGCAAACCAAGCATCAATTAGCGTTACTCGATGAGTTTGCTGACCATGGCCTGGCACGCGATGCATTCCAGACAGCTTACCGTGATTGGGTTGAAACCCAATCGGCACTGGATCTGTTGAAAACAGATGCGTCCAAGGCAGACGCTGAACGTGAGCTTCTGGGGTTTCAAGTTGACGAACTCAATACCTTTGACCTGCAAGAGGGCGAATTTGAGCAACTCGATCAAGAGCAGCGACAGCTGGCTTCAGGCGATACATTCCTTCGCATCACCGAACACACACTGGCCATCTTGGTTGGCGATGAAACGGGTGGGGTAATCAGTCATTCGGAGCGCCTGGCAGCCGATATCAGCCAAATCACCAATGGCCATTCCGGGCTTCAAAATGCAGCTGATTTATTGGATCAAGCGTCGATTGCGCTCACCGAAGCACGCCACGAAATTCAACATGCGCACGATCAATTTGATCTCGATCCTGAGCGCTTGCAATTCGTTGAGGACCGCTTAGCGCAGGTCTTTCAACTGGCTAGAAAACATAAAGTTGAGCCAGACGAGTTGGTCTCTCATCATCTACGCTTGGTGGCTCGACTGAAAGGTATCGCTGAGGCTAACGATCGTATTCCGATACTCGAACAAGAGGCTAGAGAACGTGAAGCAGTTGCCAGTGAGAAAGCAACTGAGCTGACTCGCGTTCGCACGATCGCGGCCCAACAGTTATCGGATGAGGTCACCGCCAATTTTCCCGGCCTTGGAATGGAGCATGCCAAGCTTGACATTCAACTCACCCCCAATGATTTGTTAACAGCCACTGGAGCTGAGACACTGCAATTCTTTTTCCAACCGAATCCAGGTCAACAAGGTGGCGCCTTGTCAAAAATTGCATCTGGGGGCGAACTCTCCCGCGTCAGCCTCGCCATTCAGGTGATCACTGCGACGCGGCTTGCAACCCCAATGTTGGTTTTTGATGAAGTCGATGTGGGGATCGGAGGACAAACGGCAGCCAAGGTGGGAGAGCTTCTCACCGAGCTCGCTAACAATGCGCAAGTTCTTGTCGTGACGCATCAACCACAAGTTGCCGGTCAAGCCGATCAGCACCTACACGTCCAGAAACAATCCAATTCTGATGTCACGATCTCGGAGGCCAGATTGTTGACTCAAGCCGAACGGATCGATGAAATCGCGCGCATGCTCGGAGGGCACACAATCACTGAGAGCACTCGACAAGCTGCCGCTGAGTTACTCAGGGATTAGACCCCGATCAACTGACTCGCCGCCCAGTAGTACAGCGGGATTCCGACGATAATGTTGAAGGGGAAGGTCAACCCAAGCGACAAACCCAAATACAAACTGGGGTTGGATTCCGGAAGCGCATGTTTTAAGACTGCTGGAACTGCAATATAAGATGCGGATCCGGCAAGCACTGCCAACAAGGTCGCATTGGCAACAGACAGCCCGCTCACCGATGCTAACAGGAGTGCGATCGAAGCGTGCACCATGGGTGCCACAATCCCATAAAACGCCAGCCGCTTCGGCACATCTTTCAGATCAGTCAGTCGTTTTGCCGTCGCAACACCCATATCCAGTAAAAAGAACGCGAGCATGCCTTTAAAAATCATCCCAGTGAATGGATCCATGATGGTTTCCCCAGAGGCACCGGTCACCAAGCCAATCACCATGGCTCCAAGAAGGAGTATCTGGGCTCCTTCAGTGAAAGACTCTTTTAAGACCACCAAGAAACCTTGATGCTCCTGACGCGCCTCTTGGCTTCGATACAGATTTGCCATCAGGATCGCAAAGATAATGGCCGGCGACTCCATCAGCGCCATCGCCGCTGCCATGTGACCTCCATAGGCGAGTCCATTGGTTTCTAAAAACTGCGTGGCCGTAATAAAAGTTACCGCCGACACCGACCCATAGGTGGCAGCGATTGCGAGTGCATCAAGCGGATTAATGATGCGTTTCAAGAACACAAAGCTCATCAACGGAATCAGTAATGCGAGGCCCACAGCAAACACCAGATCTCGCAAAATCGCCGGGTTAAACCCACTTTCGGCTAACGAGAAACCGCCTTTGAGACCGAGCGCCATGAGCAAATACAAGGATAAGAATCGTGCGATCGCACTTGGGATCTCTAAATTCGAGCGAACGAGCCCTGCAAATAAACCCAACACGAAAAATAAGACGCTCGGATCCAACAACGGACTTGAGCTCATGATTTTTTTACCGAGCATTCCGGACAAGTCACATAAATGATATGCGTGTGATCGACGATGTCGCAGCCATGGTCAGCGGCAATTTTTTCCTGCAACGCCTCGATCTCCGGGCTGACATATTCAATGACCCGATGACATCGGACACAGACCATATGATCATGATGGTCATCAGGCTTTAGCTCAAATACGCTGGTCGTCGCATCAAACTGGTGACGCTCGACAAGACCCGCCTCCTCAAACTGAGTCAACACCCGATAAATCGTCGCCAAGTTCACATCCGCTCCGGACTCATGCAGTTTCCTGTAAACCACTTCAGCCGACATATGCTCACCCTCATTCGATAGCAACAGCTGCAGCACGTGAATTCGTGGAAGCGTCGCTTTTAAGCCCGCTTTTTTTAATTCATCGGTTTCGTATTGCATGATCAATGGACTCACTCGTCTAGCATCTCTATCATTCTGCCAAGAATTTCCTTAGGAAGATATTGATGCGACTGATTTCGATTCACGTTCTTGTTGCTTGTTTACTGCTCGTTGGTTGCAGTTTTCCCGGCGTTCACAAAAACCCGGTCAAGCAGGGCAACCAATTAATTCCTGAGCGCGTCGACCGCTTAGAAGCAGGGATGACTCGTGATCAGGTGCAATTTCTGTTGGGCTCGCCGATTACCGTCAACACCTTCAACCCCAATCGTTGGATCTACCTTGAGCGGATTGATTTCGACGGTGAAGTGCAACAAAACACCTATCTCATTGTGAATTTTAAGAACGATCTCGTTTCTGAGATTCAGCGCGAGTCCGGCGGCTCTCCTTCGGATCCACTAACAAAGATCGATACAACTCCACCCGATCGCCAGGATGAAGGATCGTGGTGGTGGCCGTTTTAACACGGACACCAAAGATCCCCATCGGAATCGTATCGAGGTCAATGTCGGGAAATTGATTGGCCAATCCTGATTGGACGGCAGCCTCAAACACCGTTGTCCCGTCCGGGACATCAAGCTCGACAATCGATTGCTGATCGGGCTTTGCGTAAACGACCTGGATCTTCATGATCTAAGGTCCATAAAGTTCATCGGCGCGGTCGCAGAATGCGTCCACCAGACTGCCGGCGATCTGCGAAAACACCGCGCCGATCGCCATGGCAATGAAACGTCCTGAAAA
>CABZRL010000006.1:0-97529 GCA_902528165.1 uncultured Litorivicinus sp. | reverse complement strand
TCGATGGTATGCCGTATTTCGCCAATAAGATCGGCGCGCCGACGAGGACCATCGGAACATCAGACAATCGTCGAGCAACCAACGAAGAATCTTCCAGATGACCGATCCGAATCGCCAGATCAAAGCCTTCTCCCACCAAATCGACAAAACGGTCAGAGAGCTCTACATGCAACTGTATTCCCGGATGATGCGAGGCAAAGGAAGTCAACGGCTCTTTGAGAACACGTTGTGCCAGGGCCACGGGCGCAGAGATTCGTAAGGACCCCTCAGGTTTGGCTTTTCGACCAGCAAGCATTTCACCAACTTCTTCAATTCCCTCAACCAGCGGAGCCGAACGCTCAAAGAGAAACGAACCCTCATCAGTCAAACTCAATTGACGAGTGGTTCGATGAAACAATCGAACGCCTAAATCATTCTCTAAGCGCTGGACTTGTTTACTGACTGCAGAACCTGTCATCCCAAGACGCCTGGCTGCTTCAGCAAAACTGCCATGGCGTGCGACAGCGACAAAAATTGGTACTCGTGAAAGCCGATCCATCATCCCCTCATCGATTTGCGTGTAAATCACACTGCTTTATTAGTTCCAAAATAGAATTAAAGAAGCGCTGATAATCATAATTTAATTCCTAAAAATAAGCAGTCATTCTATCGACATTGGAAGACAGAGGACACGACGATGATCAATCAAACCTTAGGACTGACTGTCACACGGATCGCTTTAGGAGTCATTTTATTTGCCCACGGCTATCTCTTGAAGATCGGCACGTTCACGATTGCCGGAACGGTAGGATATTTTGAAAGTATCGGATTACCCGCGCTTGTTGCCTATCTGGTGATCGGTGGCGAAGTCATTGTTGGTATCGCATTAATTCTTGGCATCTTCACAAAACTGGCCGCATGGCTTTCATTACCGATACTGCTCGGGGCAACCTGGATGCATCTCGGAAACGACTGGTTATTTTCGGCCGAGGGCGGTGGCTGGGAATTCCCGCTCTTGCTGGTCGCATTGGCGATCAGTGTCGGTCTTCAGGGCGCTGGCAAATATGCTGTCGAAAATACTGACTGGTTCAAAGCGCGCTTACCCAACTAATCCCCGGCTTAATTCGCCTCCGCCTAATCTAAGGCACGATCGCCTGGCCGTCCCAGGCGATCACTTGCCCCGACTGCTCAGGCGTCAGATTCAACAGCACATCCCACAGATAACCCGCCGATTGCTCGGGGGAAAATAATCGCTCAGGCGAAACACCTGCCTGAAATGGCTTCGACAAGTTTGTATCAACTGTCCCTGGGTGAAGTCCGACCACGATTGCTTTTGGGTTCGTGCGTCCAAGCTCGAGACTGAGATTTTTCGTCAGCATATTTTGTGCGGTCTTACTGGCTCGATAGCTGTGCCAGCCACCTAATCGATTATCACCAATGGATGCGACCCGCGCTGAAAGCGTTGCTATAATCATTGGATCTCGATGGCGAATCAGGCGGCCCATCGCAACATACCACAAAAACGGACCGAAACAATTGACCGAAAACACCCGCAGCATGTGACTTCGCGTCAAGTCGGCCAGTTTCTTTTCCGGCTTGAGGCCAGTCGCGTCGTCTTGCAACAAACCCGCTGTCGTGATCGCGAGATGCACATGATCGGTCAGTGCACGAATTGTTTCAGCGGCTTCAGCAATCGATGCATCATCGGTCAGATCCAGGGCAATCGGAACCACACGCGGATCCTCGGACACAATTCGACTCACATCACGAGCAGTCACAAAGACTCGATCAAACCGACCTGACTCCAATATCCGATCCACCAAAGCCCGTCCTAGGCCGCCTGCACCTCCCTGTATGAGTGCAGATTGATTCACATGATCACCATTTAAATAATTTAAGACTGACACCCATCCCGACAATACAGAATCCCACAAGAACAGCGAGGTGCAGGGCGATATCTGTCAATCCGGCATTATCTAGCATCACTGCGCGGGCTGCTTCCAATACGTGGGTTAACGGTAAAACCTGCGCTATCGTTTGTACCCATTGTGGGGATCCATCGAGAGAAAACCAGACACCCGACAGAAGTAACATCGGAAAGGTCACAGCATTGAGTAGTCCATCAGCAAATTCTTTACTTCCGGTTCGACAAGCAATCGCGAGACCCAGCGTAATCATCGCCAGACCGCCCATCAGCGCAATCAATACCAGTAACGCGATACTGCCCACCATTTTATAATCGAGGATCAGATTGGTTCCGATGAAGACAATACTGCTGGCGATTAAGGTGACTAAAAGGCGCGACAGCACTTGTGCGGATAAAAACTCAAACTTCTTCAGCGGAGTCGCTTTCAAGCGCCGTAAATAACCCGACTGACGATACCGAACCACCACATAACCCACACCCCAAAGCGCGCTGTACATCATATTCATGCCGAGAATGCCAGGCACCACCCAATCCACATAACGGATCGCTTGACCATCAGTCTCACCACGCTCCAACGGACGGTCTTCGGTGTACTGAAGCAAGGTCTCTAAAATCGCACCGGCAGCCGAATTCCCATTGACCCAATAGTTCACAGACTGTTCACTGACTTCCAGAACCAGATCCGTTTGTTGCCGAGACAATCGCTCAAGCGCCTTCGTTCGATCTGCTTCGAGGCTCTCCACACCGGGAAACTTCACCAATTCAGGAAGCGCTTCCTGACCGATTGTGGTCACGGTAAATAGTGCTTTAGGCGGCCCAGAAAACACCACAGCCAAGGCAAATACAATTAACACTGGGAACACCAAGTTCCATCCAAAACTGGCTCGATCTCGGAGATACTCGAGGTTTCTGGCAACAAATACTGCTTTCATGCGTCTCAGTGACCGGATGGCTGATTTCATTCAATCACCTCTTGAGTCGTCACCAACGATTCACCGGTCAGAGACAAAAACAGCGTATCCAGATCGACCAATCCGGCATCTTCAATCAACGCTTTGGGAGTCCCTTGAAGCAGGGTTTGACCATGCGAAAGGATGACTAATTGATCGCATAGGACCTCAGCCTCTTCCATGTAATGTGTGGTCAAAATCAACGTCCGACCGTCGGCTTTTAAATCCGTCACCACATCCCAAAGATCCCGCCGCGAACGCGGGTCCAGACCAGTTGTCGGCTCATCTAAGAACACGATTTCAGGATTGTGAACAAGCGCCAAGGCGAGCAATAACCGCTGTCTTTGGCCGCCTGACAGTCGTCGTGCATCGCGGTGAAGGAACTCACCTAAGCGAAATTGTTCAATTAACCGATCCATCGAAATCGGATCATCATAGAAGCTGGAAAATAGCTTTAAGTTGTCAAAAGGTGTCAGATAATCCTGTAGTGCGGTCGCCTGGAACTGAATGCCGACGCGGTCTTGGTAGTCCGCAGGAAGCGCGCCACCGCGATAGGTCACCGAGCCACTGGTGGGGAGCTCCATTCCCTCAAGCACCGCAAGTGTCGTGCTCTTTCCAGCACCGTTCGGCCCAAGGAGACCAAAGCACTGACCAGACTCGATCTCGAAATCGAGTCCATCAACCGCGACCACATCATCGTATGATTTTCGCAGTCCTCGGACCGCAAGGATCGTCTCAGTCATTCGACATCCACTGATTCGGCGGAATCCCGCCAAGCAGCTGGGTCGCCTTGTGAGTGGTATGAGCCACAGCATCACCGTGGTCAATGAATACAGCGTCACTCATACGGATACTGGGCCCACTGACACTCAAGGTACAGATCGGCGAGCCGAGCTCGTTAAATACCGGGGCTGCGACACATTGCATTCCATCAACATGCTTTTGCCGATCATAGGATCGACCCTCGGCGATAATGTTCTGAATCTCAGCTTCCAATGAGGCTTGGGATCGATGGGTTTTGTCTGTCAGCGCTTCGTAGGTGATTTGTTCCATCAACATACTCCGCTCTTCCTGACCGAGAGCAGCAAGTAACGCCTTTCCGGCACCCGATGCGTGGAGCGGCGACAAGCTCCCCAAGGGCGCGACCATTCGCATCATGTTGGCACTTTCAATTTGCGAGACAAACAGAGCTTTGTGCCCGGACAAAATGGCCAAATTCACGGTTTCACCAGTCTGATCTGACAACTCGATCATCAACGGTCTCAGTTGTGCAACATAGTCTCGTGAGCGAACAAACGCATTACCCATTTGGAATCCAGCAACACCAATCCGCCATCGCCCTGTCTCACTGTTGACCGACAAGAAAGATAAGGCCTCCAAAGTCGCCAACAGACGATGCACTGTAGATGGTGCCAAATCAGTCACCTCCGCAATTTCAACCAGCGTCAGCCCAGAGCGCGATACCGAACAGGCGTTTAAAATCGACAAGCCACGAACTAAGGTTTTTGATTGTCCACCCGCGTCTTCAGACATGCATGTTTCCTTCTTGTTTGACTTGTCCATGGCGAATTGTCAGTGACACGTCCTGGCCACGAAAGGTATTGATCGAGAGACTGTAGACACATTCGACCCAGTCGCCAGAGTTTACAGGAGAGGATTCGTGCGGTTCGAGAGCGGAAAACCAAATCGCTTGGACTTGTCGACCCTCGAGTGCCAAAGACAAGCTCAAATGCGTCCGATCTTTTCCCACTGGACGTACTGACACCACTTGAAACAGTCCAACAAACAGTGGCTGATCAAACCCACGACCAAATGGACCGAGCGCTTCTATTTGCTCAATCCAAGGAACACTGAATTGCTCCGGGAGCAATTCACCATCCACCAAAAACTCTGGTTTAGGGCCTACATCCGCATACTCTGAGCGATAAATTTCTTGTAACTCGCGACTGAATTCAGCCAGTGCTGCTTGACGAATCGTCATGCCACAAGCACCAGTATGCCCCCCATAGCGAAGCATGACGTGGGGAAGTGCGGCATTCACCCGATCCAATAACATCTTCGCATCAACGCCTGGAATTGATCGCATGGATCCAGACAGTGTCCCGGACTCCATCCCCGGTGTCAGAACGATCGTGGGTCGTCCTTCTGCTTCAATCAACCGACTGGCAACAATTCCTTGAACTCCAGCATGTCCATTTTCTAAAACAATGCACAACACGAAGCCACCATGCAGGTGCTGGCGTCTTGCCAAGGGTTTGGCTTGTGCGACCATGGTTTTTTCGATTGCGCGTCGGGTTTGATTGTCTGCGTCCAGATCTAAAAATGCATTGGTCGCCTCAGAAACGGACGTTGCAACAAGATATTCGTACCCTCTGAGTGAGTGTGCGATTCGACCGCGAGCGTTCAGACGAGGAGCCAGCTGAAATGCCAATAATTCCGCATTCAAGTCACGCGGTGCACGCGTCAATTGGGAGAGAGCGACCTGCCAGCAAGGTCTCTGTTGACCTGCAATCAGCGATAATCCGGCTTTGACCACGGCCCGGTTGGTTTCGCTCGACCCCAGTGAGACACAGTCAGCCACAGTTCCCAGTGCGACATAATCCAAGAGATCACCGAGCTTTGGTGTCGTCGGAACAAGGACTCCTTGATCGATTAAGCGTTGTCTCAAGAAACTCATGACTAACCAGGACACCATACAACCGGCAATGGCCTTATCTGGATATCGACAATCCGCACGATTTGGATTCACAACCGCCCAAGCACTGGCTGGCGGTCCGCGATCAGACACCCGGTGATGATCGGTCACGATGACATCGACACCGGCGTCCTTCAGTCGAACGATCTGCACCTCATCCGAAGAACCACAGTCAGCTGAAATCACCACCTGTGGCACTGGTAACGATTCCAGTAATCGATCAACTAGGGTCTCCGAGATCCCATACCCATCTTCCAAACGATGACCAATCCAATGAGAGATGTTTTCAGGTGACACACCAAATCGCTGCAATGATTCAGTGATGACCGCATGGCTTGTCAGGCCGTCGGCATCGTAATCTGTTAATACCCCAATGCGCTCACCAACTCGAATCGCGGTTTGCAGTCGATCGGCCGCTTTGGTGATATCGGTGAGTTCAGATGGTGGTGCAATATGTTGAAGTTGCGGATCCAAGACCACGTCGAGCGGGGTCTCATCGGAGATTCTGCCAGCCACAATGCGAGCAATCACAGGGTCTAATCCACGAGACCGAGCTTCAGCAAACACTGAGGCTTCAATCGGGCGGGATTCGCGCACTACCCCATCACAGAACGAACAAATGACTGAACATCATTCAAATCGTTTTCTAAGACGGTATACCGCTCTTCTCGGTCTAGCAGATCTGCCATATCAGACGGTAGAGGAACCTCATCGAATCCAGCTTTTTCAACTGCTTCAGCAAATTTTGCGGGATGTGCGGTCGCCAAGACGACTTTCGTCATCCCTTGAGGTGTGACTTGTAACGCATCAACACCAGTTGCTGTATGAGGATCAATCAATTCGCCGGTTTCGCGATAGACCCGTGCGATCGTTGCACAGGTTTGCTCATCATCGACCGCATGCGCCGAAAAGAGAGCTTTGGCTTGATCGACCACGGAATCTTCAAGTGTGACGGAACCGGATTGGAACGCGTGCATCAGATCAGCCATTTTGGCGCCATCGCGATCATGAAGATCGAACAATAACCGCTCAAAATTCGAACTCACCACAATATCCATCGATGGTGAGAGGGTTTTCTCAAGCGGCTTTCTCGATAGATCACCGTTCAAGCCACGCACCAAGGCATCATTGGCGTTCGTCGCCACTGTGAAGTGTGCAATTGGGAAGCCCATTTGCTTAGCCAGGTACCCACCAAAAACATCACCGAAATTTGCTGATGGCACGCTATACGCGATCTCACGATCCAGTGCACTCAAACGTAAACCCGAATAAATATAGTAAACGGTTTGCGCCATGATCCGCGCCAGATTAATGGAGTTCACAGCCAGCAAGCGATTCGGATTGACAAAGGCTTGATCCATAAAGGAAGCCTTTACAATAGCCTGGCAATCATCAAAGTTTCCTTTCACAGCCACGTTATGCACGTTATCTGATAACACTGTTGTCATCTGACGACGTTGGACTTCACTGACGCGCTGGTATGGATGCAAAATCAAGACATCTAAATGATCCGAATGACGCGCTCCTTCGATGGCCGCCGACCCTGTATCACCAGAGGTAGCCCCCATCACTACACCGCGCTCACCACGTTCTGCCAGGAAATAATCGAGCAACCGGCCGAGTAACTGCAACGCAAAATCCTTGAACGCCAAAGTCGGTCCGTGGAACAACTCCAAAAGCCAGGTGTCATGAGTTAGCTGTTTGCTCGGAGCGATTGCGGTATGACGAAACGAGCGGTAAGCATCACGCACCATCGCCTCAAAGGTCTCCCGCGCCATTGAGCCCTCAACGAAAGGCCACATGACCTCAATCGCTAACGCATCGTAAGGCAAACTCTGCCACTGCCTGAATGTCGCCTCAGAGATTGTTGGCAGTGATTCAGGAACATAGAGGCCACCATCCGAGGCAAGCCCAGTTAAGACAACATCGTCAAATCCCAGAACCGGGGCCTGTCCGCGGGTTGATACGAATTTCATGCCGGACCCCCTAGCGTCTCACAACGCAACACCACGGGAGTTGCATGAACGAAGCTTTGTTTCTCGATCTGACTCAATGCGGCTAAAACATCTTTTTCATGGACCGCATGGGTCAATAAGATCAAAGCCACAGTCTCACCGACGATACCGTCTTTCTGAATCACACTCTCTAACGACACGTCATGATCAGCGAGCGTTCTGGTGATATGCGCCAAGACACCGACCTCGTCACGAACAGACAATCGCACATAAAAAGGACAGACCGTTTCTTCAATTAGAAGAATCGGCAAGTCATCAATGTGCGCGGGTTGAAACGCCAGATGAGGCACTCGATTGGTCGGGTCGGCGGTCAGAACACGAGCAACATCCACCAAATCAGCAACCACCGCACTCGCCGTTGGCATCGAGCCAGCACCTGGGCCATACAGCAAGGTTGAACCCACTGCATCTCCGTGAATTTGTACAGCGTTCATCACGCCATTCACATTCGCTAGTAATTGAGATTCGGGAACCAATGTGGGGTGGACGCGCATTTCCACGCCTTTGTCGGTCCGACGCGCAATACCCAGGTGTTTAATGCGATACCCGAGCTCTTCTGCATAATCTAGATCCATCAAATCAATGGTGGAAATCCCCTGGGTGTAGACCGCTGCAAAATTCAACGGGATGCCAAACGCGATCGATGCGAGAATGCAAAGCTTGTGGGCTGCATCAATCCCTTCGACATCAAATGTCGAATCCGCTTCGGCATAACCAAGTGCTTGGGCTTCGGCCAGCACATCCGCGAAATCACGCCCTTTATCGCGCATTTCAGTCAAGATGAAATTTCCGGTTCCATTGATGATGCCTGCCAACCAACAAATCTGATTGGCCGCCAGGCCCTCACGCAATGCCTTGATCACTGGGATGCCGCCGGCGACCGAGGCTTCAAACGCTATCGTCACACCCTTGGCCTGAGCTTTCTCGAATAACGCATTCCCGTGTTCTGCGATCAACGCCTTGTTCGCTGTCACCACATGTTTGCCAGCATCAATCGCGGCCTCGATGAGCTCCAGCGCATAATCACATCCACCAATGAGCTCAACAAAAATTTCCACTTCCGGATCAAGCGCGACGTCCATCAAATTCCGCGACACCTTCACTTGAGATAAATCGACCCCATCACGATCTCGCCGCGCACCGACGTGGGTAATCTGAATCTCACGACCCACACGACGAGCCAGTTCTTCACGATTATTAGCAAGCACATTCAGTGTGCCTTGAGCGACGGTACCGAGGCCAACAAGGCCAACAGACATAGGTTTCAAGAATCTATCCTTAGAAAGTTTGGGTCATAGTGGATTCGACACGAAATAAGCGCTTGATATTCCGAAGCGCCTGTCGCGTCCGATGTTCATTTTCAATCAGTGCAAAGCGCACATGATCATCGCCGTACTGGCCAAAACCAATTCCTGGACTCACCGCTACGTTGGCATCACGGATCAATTTCTTCGCGAATTCGAGTGATCCCATTTCCAGGTATTGCTTTGGGATCTTGGCCCACACAAACATGGTGGCTCTCGGTTTCTCAACTGGCCAACCCAATGCATTGAGTCCCTCGCACAACACATCACGGCGCGACTGATACATGTCTCGAATGTCGTTCACACAATCCTGGTCGCCTTCAAGTGCTGCGATCGCTGCTACCTGAATCGGGGTAAAAGTCCCGTAATCAAGATAGGACTTGATCCGCGCTAAAGCGCCAATCAATTCTTTGTTGCCGGCCGCAAAGCCAACACGCCAACCGGGCATGTTGTAACTTTTCGACAGGGAAAAGAACTCTACTGCAATCTCTTTGGCACCCTGAACTTGCAGAATTGAGGGTGCGACATAGCCATCAAACACGATGTCCGCATAGGCGATATCTTGCACCACCCAAATGTTGTGTTCACGCGCAATTTCGACCACTTTTTCAAAGAAATCGAGCTCAACGCACATCGCCGTCGGGTTGGCTGGAAAATTCAGAACCAACATTTTTGGTCGAGGCCATGAAGTCTCAATCGCTTTGACCAGTTCGACAAAGAAATCCTGGCCGGGCAACAGGGGTACGTGACGGATGTCAGCGCCAGCAATCACAAACCCGTACGGATGAATCGGATAAGCTGGGTTTGGAACTAGGACTACATCGCCTGGTCCCAATGTCGCCATCGCCAGGTGAGCAAGCCCCTCTTTCGATCCAATCGTGGTGATGACTTCAGATTCTGGATCCAAATCAACGTCGTAACGCGTTTTGTACCAGTTAGCCATGGCTCGGCGCAGCCTCGGTATTCCCTTCGACTGAGAATACCGATGAGTGTCTTCGCGATTAGCCGTTTCGACCAATTTTTTAACAATGTGATCCGGCGTCGGTTGATCCGGATTCCCCATCGAAAAATCGATAACATCTTCGCCCGCCGCTCGTGCCTTCTGACGCATTTCACCGATGACGTTGAAAACATAAGGAGGAAGACGCTCAATGCGAGGAAATCGTGTGTCCACTAATAATACTCAGTCCAGTTGAAACCCACGATTGTAGCTCAAGAACCAAGCTGATTCATACGCTTTAGAAGGTCCTGCCAGGGTGCATAACCGGGTTGCATCTCGCCTGACTCGAAAATCAAAGTGGGTGTCCCTGTAATTCCAAGCTTTTGACCCAGTTGATATTGGTTAGCAATTGGGTTATCACAAGTCGCGACTTCAGGCGTCTCGCCTTGTTTGGCTCGAGTCATGGCCCCGTTTTGATCTTTGGCGCAATAAACAGAGACATACTTGGTGTAAGAATCCGAACCCACACCTGCTCTGGGGAATGCCGCATAACGGACTTCAACTCCATTATCAAGCAATTGTTCGATCTCACTGTGAAGACGGCGGCAATATCCACAATCGATATCTGTAAACACCAATAGCCGATGTTTCACTTCGCCCGACGGCGAGAACACCACAAGCTTCGATTCATCAAGGCCGCTAAGAAGTGCCTGTCGGTCCGCACGTCGACCGATATCTGTGAGATTTTTCACTCCACCGATGCTGACCTGATAAAGATCTCCAGCAATAAAATGTGATCCCGTCGCATCGGTATAAATGCGTTCTCCGGTCGCGAGGGTGACCTCAAAGAAAGGAGTTTGATCAACCGCGTTCACCGATTCGATCTGAATCATCGGATTGATCCCTGTAATTGCTTGTTTTATCCGCGCTTCGTCAGCCGTCACTGTGATCGAAACTAGGGTGAATACCAACGCCAACCAACGCATAGTTCGTCCTCTTCAAATTGAACCGGAAGTGTAACTCAAGCGCGTGGATGATGTGAGGTATGCAACTGCTTGAGCCGCTCTCTAGCTACATGGGTATAGATTTGCGTGGTTGAAAGGTCCTCATGACCTAAAAGTAGCTGGACGACTCGAAGATCTGCACCGTGATTCACAAGATGTGTCGCAAATGCATGCCTGAGCGTGTGAGGACTCAAGTCGCCATGGATCCCGGCAACTTGTGCGATCTGCTTTAATCGATGCCAAAATGTTTGACGCGTCATCGGTGCGCCGGTCCGACCGGGAAATACCGATTGCCCCCGTGGATCTGGCAACTCAGGGCGTGCCTCCAGGAGGTAGCGTTGCAGCCACTGCCTGGCTGCATCTCCTAACGGAACCAATCGCTCCTTATTGCCTTTACCAAGGATACGGAGAACACCCTGCTCAAGACTGATATTGGAGCGCTCTAGGCTGCACAATTCACTCACACGAAGTCCTGATGCATAGAGTACTTCCAGCATCGCTCGGTCCCTCAAACCAATTAACGTGTCGGTATTGGGCGTGTGAATGAGCCTGTTCACATCGGCTTCAGAGAGCGTCTTGGGAAGTGGCCGACCTTTGGACGGCCGTTGAATGCGAGCCATCGGATCGTCTTCTCGCCGTCGATGACGAATCTGATACTTATAAAACCCGTGGAGGGCCGACAACTTTCGCTGAATCGAAGTGATTTTTAAACCGTCAGAGAACAACGAGCCAATCCAGGCATTGATGTCTGACTCAGCGAGTGTGTCCAGCGATTGATTGAGAGACTGCGCAAATAAAGAGGCGCTCTCGAGATCGACCCGATAAGCACGCAAAGTCGTTTCCGACAGGCCGCGCTCCAGATAGAGCGCGTCCAAATAGGCATCAAAATCTGAGCGCGTATTCATAGCTTTGGAGGTTAGCACGCAACCGCAGTCTGAGGTGCATTAACGCAAAAAGACCAGCAGATGAATGCTGATCTTCTTGATCTGAGGAAACAACAAAACATCAGCGAACTCGCTGAGTTTGACCGGCTCTGGGGCTGTCACTCCAAATTACTTGGTATCTAGCTTTTCCTTGATACGTGCAGCCTTACCAGACAGGGCACGCAAGTGGTAAAGCTTGGCTTTACGAACATCACCACGACGCTTGACTTCAATCGAGTCAATCAGTGGTGAATGCAGTTGGAATGTCCGCTCGACACCGACACCGTGCGAAATCTTCCGGACGATGAAATTCGAGTGTAGACCGCGGTTTGACTTCGCAATCACAACGCCCTCATAGGCCTGAAGACGCTCGCGCGAACCTTCTTTCACCTTCACCTGGATCACAACCGTGTCCCCAGGCGCGAACGCAGGTAAGTCTGTCTTCATTTGCTCGTTGTTGAGCGCTTCGATGATCGGATTCATGCTCACGGCTTTGACTCCCTAATAAATTCATCCAGCAGTAGCTGATCCTCATCAGACAGCTCCTGCTTCTCCACTATCTCAGGCCGACGTAACCACGTCCGCCCCAAGGCCTGTTTACGGCGCCACTTGGCAATGTCACCGTGATGTCCACTCAGTAAGACATTCGGTACTTTCAAACCCGCGATTTCTTCGGGTCGCGTGTAGTGCGGACAATCCAACAAACCATCGCTGAATGAGTCCTGAGCTGCGCTACTCGCATGGCCAAGTACCCCGGGAACCAGACGACCCACTGCGTCAACAAGTGCAACAGCAGCTGGCTCCCCCCCTGACAGCACAAAGTCTCCCAGAGAAATCTCTCGATCAATGTCGAGTTCAATGACTCGCTCATCAATCCCCTCATAACGACCACAAACCAGGATCACCTCCGGAAGAGCCGCGAGTTCCTGAACCAACTGTTGCGTCAGTGATTCACCCTGAGGGCTTAAATACACGACAGGTGCCTTTGGCAGTTCGGTCTTCGCATCAGCAATCGAGGCTCTTAACGTCTCGACTTTCATCAGCATTCCCGGACCGCCGCCATAAGGCCTGTCATCCACAGTTTGATGCACATCGGTGGCGTAAACTCTCGGGTTAAAGGTCGTTAACTCAACCAATCCCTTGTCCATCGCTCGTCCAATCACACCGTGAGCCAACGCATCGGCCACCATGGTCGGAAACAGGGTGACAACACCCCACTTCATTAAAATTCCGGATCCCAATCGACCTGTATCAAACGTGTCGTTAAATTCACGTCTAACACGGTCTGGTCGATGAACGGAATCAACCGCTCTTTTCGATCCATACTGCCGTCATCCCCCTGAACCACCAAGACATCGTTGGCGCCGGTTGGGACCACCGTTTTGACAACACCCAAAACCTGTCGGCTGGTTGTCTCGACGCGACACCCTTCGAGATCGCGCCAATAAAATTCATCATTGTTTAATTGTGGCAAGTGGCTTTGATCCACTTCAATCAAACAATTGACCAGCGATTCCACGCCGGCTCTGTCGGGAAACCCAACTAACCTCACGACATATCCTTTGTCGCGCAACTTCCAGACCTCTGGAGTTGTTTCAATCCGGTCTAACGCCGGCCGTCCACTCACCGTGTCAGCTGTTCGGGTTAAGACCCATGGTGTCCACTCAAACACCGTCGCTGGGTGTTCGGTGAAACTATCCATCCAAACCCAGCCTTGCACGCCATAAGGCGATCGTATTCGCCCTACGACCATCCGATCAGCCATCAGGCTGCCTGACGCGCGTCCTTGATCAAACGCTTCACGCGATCAGACGTTTTCGCACCCAAGCCGATCCAGTGATCGACGCGCTCAAGGTCAACACGCAGACGCTCTGCTTGCCCTTGTGCCATTGGGTTAAAGAAACCAATGCGCTCAATGAAGCGGCCGTCACGCGCATTTCTGTGATCTGTCACCGTTAGGTGATAGAAAGGACGCTTCTTAGAGCCGCCGCGTGAAAGACGAATCGTTACCATGTTCTCTCAATCCTGTGTTCGCTCGTTGTAGAGCCTAAAATTCAAAGGCGCGCAATGATAATGACTTTGCGTACAACTTACAACCGCGGCATACCACCGGGCGGCATCATTCCTGAGATTCCACGCATCATTTTTTGCATGCCACCTTTTTTGCCCACTTTTTTCATCATCTTTGACATTTGTTTATGTTGTTTGAGCACCTTATTGACTTCTTGGACGTCCGTACCCGACCCTGCTGCGATGCGTTGCTTGCGGGACCCATTAATGACCTCAGGGTCTCGTCGCTCAATGGGTGTCATCGAATTGATCACCGCTTCCATACGTACAAACTGCTTGTCGTCCACTTGGTTTTGAATTTGCGAACCCATCTGCCCCATTCCTGGCATTTTCTCCAGCAATGCTTTCATACCACCCATGTTTCGCATCTGCTGCAGTTGGTCACGAAAATCCTCTAAATCGAAGCCTTTTCCTTTTAAAACCTTCTTCGCAACATTTTCCGCTTTTTCTTTATCGAGTTTTTGCTCAGCTTCCTCAATCAGGCCGAGAATGTCGCCCATACCAAGGATCCGTGACGCCAATCGATCAGGAT
This sequence comes from uncultured Litorivicinus sp., assembly GCA_902528165.1. Taxonomy (GTDB): domain Bacteria; phylum Pseudomonadota; class Gammaproteobacteria; order Pseudomonadales; family Litorivicinaceae; genus HIMB30. The sequence goes on along the minus strand of CABZRL010000006.1, from coordinate 83,190 downwards.
GAAAAGCTTCCAGTCCATCCACGGTCTCACCGACACCCATGAACTTAATCGGCTGCCCGGTGATGGTTTTCACCGAGAGGGCAGCACCACCGCGTGCATCACCATCCGCTTTGGTCAAAATCACCCCGGTCAAAGGCAACACCTCCGAAAAGGCTTTCGCTGTATTTGCCGCGTCCTGACCGGCCATCGAGTCCACCACAAATAACGTCTCAACGGGATTCACCGCTTGGTGCAGCCCCGAAATTTCCTGCATCATTTCCTGATCAATACCTAATCGCCCGGCGGTATCGACCAACAGAACATCATATGCTGCAGTTTCCGCTTTTTGTCGCGCAGCCTTGGCAAGCGCCACTGGATCCTGATCTGGCGTCGATGGGTACACATCGACCTCAATCTGACCTCCAAGCGTCGCCAATTGCTCCATTGCAGCCGGACGGTAGACATCTACACTGACCATCAACACTTTCTTTTTTTCGCGGACGGTGAGGAATTTCGCCAGTTTCGCAGCCGTCGTCGTTTTACCAGCACCCTGTAATCCAGCCAGTAGCACCACGGCAGGCGGACGCTGAGCCAGATTCAATGACTCTGAAGGACCACCTAAGACTGCCTCGAGTTCACTTTGCACCACCTTCAGGAATTGCTGGCCTGGGGTCAGGCTCGCCCGCACTTCTCGACCGAGCGCACGTGTACGCACCTGAGACACAAATTGTTTCACAACAGGCAAGGCAACATCCGCTTCAAGCAATGCTTTGCGGACTTCTTTCAACGTACTCGCTATATTATCTTCTGTTAAACGGGCTTTTTTACCCATTGACTGTAGTGTCTTCGAAAGACGTTCACTTAATGAATTAAACATGTGATCTCTTTAGCAAGGAGTTCGAACACACTATGATAACGAAAAATCGACGCAGAGTAGGATGATGTCTTTATTAGTTTCGGGATTACTCGCAACCTCAGTACTGTTTGCATCGGGAATCCGCCAACTCAATGCCTTCAAGCAGGGTGAGATTCGCGATGCGACCTCGCAGCTTTTAGGGGTTCTTGGCTGCATTCTTGCCGTGTTCCTGGTCATCCAAGGCTTGAGCGATAACGGTGGACGCCCCACGACCGGCCTCATGGGTACCCTGCTGGGCGCCCTGCTTTTAATAATTGTTCTAGGGTCTAGCATCAAACATCCTGTGAATGCCTTATTAATTGGTGTCGCGCCTCTGACTGGACTATTTACCTTAGTCACTTCGGTTGCAGGGCCCGTGTCGAGCCAGATGAATCCCCTCATTTTTGAAACCGCTGTACACGTCGCAACGTCCATCGTCGCCTATGGCGCAGTCGCCTACGCAGGAACCTTGGCGATTTTATTGTCGTGGCAACACGCCAAGCTGAAAGAGCGTCCTTTGACACCCTTGATCGCCGCGCTTCCGCCGCTTGATGCAATGGAATATTTATTTTTACGGACCGTTCAGACGGCCTGGGTCTTACTCACCATCGCCCTCGTGACCGGAGTGATGTACGTTGAAGACTTCTGGGCGCAGCAACTGGCACACAAAACTGCGCTGTCCGTCCTTGCCTGGTGTGGAATGGCACTCGCTCTTTGGCAGCATGTCAACGAAGGCGGTGTGACAAGCACCATGCGGAAGACTGCCATCGGTGCGGCTGCATTGCTCTGTGTTGGTTATCTCGGTAGTAAAGCCATTTTGGAATTCCTGTTGTGATGGACACACCCTTTGAGTGATATCTCCAACGAAGCACTAACCGGAATTCTACTGCTGTTAATCGTATTATCCGGTTTCTTCTCAAGCTCTGAAACTGGTCTCATGGCGATCAATCGTGTTCGACTTCAACACCAAGCCGAAGAAGGCTCAAAGGCGGCGGCCCGAATTCTCTCGCTTTTAGATCGCCCTGATCGACTTATTGGACTGATCCTGATCGGCAATAACTTTGTCAATATCCTGGCCTCGGCCATCGCCACCGTTCTTGCTGTCCGTGTGTTTGGGGATGCAGGCGTTGCCATTGCCACAGGCGTCCTGACCCTTGTCATTCTTATTTTTGCCGAGGTCACTCCAAAGACCTTTGCGGCTCTGCATCCAGAACGGATTGCAAAGCCTGCGAGTTTAGTTCTCGTTCCTTTGCTGCGATTGGCCCACCCCCTAGTCTGGATGACCAATCTACTATCTAACGGATTACTCCGCATTTTAGGCATTAATCCAGAGAGCTCGAATCGTGATCGATTGACCAAGGAAGAGCTTCGCACTCTCATGATGCAAAGCGGGCATCGTATTCCTGCGCGGCGACACGGCATGCTGTTATCAATTCTTGATCTTGAGAAAGTCCAGGTTGACGAAATCATGGTCCCAAGAGGTGAGATTGTGGGTCTTGATCTGACCGATGAAGTCGAAGAGCTGGTCAGTCAACTTCGCTCAACCCAGCACACAAGACTCCCCGTGTTCCAACAAGACGTCGAGGAGTTAGTCGGTGTCTTGCATGCCAGAACAGCTCTCAAGCTTCTCGACAATCCCGAACTGCTGACAGATGAAACCGAATTTAAGGACCGACTGACAGAGCTCTGTGAAGAGCCCTATTACGTCCCACACAGCGCTGCATTGCATACCCAACTCTACAATTTTCAGAAAGAGCGAGAACGGCTAGCTGTCGTTGTTGATGAGTACGGGGAAATTGAGGGGCTGGTCACCATCGATGATATTTTAGAAGAAATCGTCGGGGAATTTACCACGGATCATATTCAAGAAACCTCTCCAGATGTTCATCCCCAAGAAGATGGAACCTTTATTATCGATGGCTCTGCGACCATTCGAGATCTGAATCGCATTCTCGAGTGGGAGCTTCCAACGGATGGGCCGCGGACTGTGAGTGGGCTCATTGTCGAGTTACTTGAGTTTATTCCTGAAAACACGCTCGGGATTCAGTGGGGAGACTATCGATTGGAAGTCTTAGCCATTCAGGACAATCGCGTCCGTTCGGTCAGAGCTTGGAAGGTGGAGCTTCCTGAAATCGAGCGTTGAACACGGTCTCGAAAAAATCGTTCACGATGAGCGCGGTCAAGCCCCAGATATCGACATTGTTGTAGCGCCATCTTGGCATCCAGCGCTCGGGCAAGCGGCGTCTGCTTAACTCAAAACGCGGCGTTTGTTCGATAAATTCAGTCAATGGAATCGTGAAGACGTCAGCAATTTCCAGTTCTCTTGGTGATCCTTGAAGGACGGTGTCTGACCAAAATACACAGGGGATGACTGACAACTCATACAAACTCTCGATTGGGTTTAAATACCCAAGTGCATCATGTTGCTCTAGCTGTAAGCCTGTTTCTTCGCGCAATTCTCGGAGTGCCGCAGCCACTGCAGAGCTATCATCATCTTCCAATTTGCCACCAGGAAGCGATACTTCGCCCGCATGTTTCCGTAAATGCGATGCCTTAATACAAAGCGTTAACATTGGATTTGAACGCCCTGAAATCACAAAAGCGACCGCAGCCCGCCCTCGACAATGTGGCAAATGGCTCGGCTCGGTCGAATGAAGTTTTTTCTGAACATCCTGTTTCGTCACATGCATTTGGTTAGTATAAGAACAAATCGAGGAGAGCCCTATGAACTTTTGCTCAAATTGCGGCGGAGAAACCAGTCGCCGCGTTCCCGAGGGCGATAACCGACCTCGGGACCTGTGTGAAGACTGCGGCACAATTCATTATCAAAACCCAAAAATCATCGCAGGTTGCGTGGTGTTACAAGATCACAAAGTGTTGCTTTGTAAGCGCGCCATTGAACCGCGCTATGGGCTCTGGACACTCCCTGCAGGCTTTATGGAAAATGGTGAGACAGTGGTCCAAGCCGCACTTCGCGAAACCTGGGAGGAAGCGCGGGCGACTCCGAAGCTCGACCAACTGTATGTCGTCACTTCGATACCAACGATCAGTCAAGTTTACATGCTATACCTCGCCTTTCTGACTGATGGTCAATACGGTACAGGACCAGAGAGTCTCGAGACCCAACTCTTCAGTATTGACGAGATCCCCTGGGATCAACTGGCCTTCCACACCGTCCGTGACACTTTGCTTAAATTGAGCGAGGATCTCAAAACAGGCCAGTTTCGTCTGCATTGCATCGATCGTGACGAAACACCTGTATCAGCGCGAATCTAGGTTCGAGACATCACATCTTCCACACGAAACAGATCAAAGGCTGGCTCCTCATACGGGTGCGCCTGATAGAGGGCGTGTTTTACCGACTCAAGAACGTCGTCTGGAACCAACATTTCTACCCGCCATTCAGGGACGGACACAATGGACCCTTTGGTTCCAATCTGAGGATTTGCAGCATCACCTGGAAGGAACTGACCAGCTCCTAAGCATTCCCATGCACAGTGGCTATAGGCACCAAGAGACCCAGCGCCAGCTTGAAAGAGCGCTGACTTCAATGATTCTTTTGCCGCCTCCGGCACGAATACAATTAACTTATACATCGTTATTTCCCCTCTGATGACGATGACAAGCTCACAGGCCGTCTTAATTTTTAAACAAAACCCGGACAAAATCGAAATAAATCATCAATCCCAAAAGATTCTTCCCAAAACATTTCCCATTTTTCACGATTTTCGGACGAAAATAGTTGACGATCAGAAAAAATCATAGCAATGTTTAGGACAATTCTTGGACAAACGCGTACTACGGATAGAAATGAGAGGTAAACCCATGTTGGTATTAACCCGAAAAATCGGCGAGAAAGTGATGATTGGAGATGATGTGTCAGTCACAATTCTTGGTTTGTTTGGTAACCATGTTCGACTAGGAATCAATGCACCTAAGTCCGTTGATATCCATCGAGAAGAGATCTACGTCAAGATCCAGAACGAAAATCGGGATTCTGATACGCAACAGTACGCGATCGGTTAGTAATCCTCTGGTCTCTTTGGGGGGCCGCGTGTAATCTCACACGACATGAACAAAAGGCCTCCCATGAGACGTATTCCTTTCCCATCAATTGCGGTTGGTTTTGCGATTTTTGGCGCAGGTATTGGCGGCTTTTTCTCATTAACCCAATCCAAACCGATCGCAGATGTTCGGGACGTTTCCGCGGCCGTCTGGCGCGTTTCGACGCAAACCATCGAACTGCAGACCGTGTCCCCAGTGTTCAATGGATTCGGCTCAGTGCAAAATCCAGATACACAGACTCTCAAAGCGCGGATCGCGACTGATGTTACTGCGCTCTATGTCCGGGAAGGTGCTCGTACTGAAGCCAGTCGCGTGTTAATCGAGCTTGATGCAACCGATGCGGAAATCAAACTCTCGCAAGCCAAAGCCAACTTGGCAGATGCCAAAGCCAACCTCATCGCCTTAAATGTGACCGAATCCAAAGATCGAGAAGCGCTCATTCTGGATCAGGAAGCACTAAATATTTTGACGCACAAGTTGGCCCGGATTCAGGATTTAAAACAACGCAACTTCACAAGCGAACAAGACCTCGACACTGCTCGACAAGCGGTTGTCAGCCAGAAACTACAAATCAATCGCCGAGAACTGGCCTTAGCCACTGTGGAATCGAAGCGGACCCAATTGACGACTGCCATTCAACGGTTTGACGCTGAAGTGCGTGCTGCCACTCGAGACTTCGAATCCACTCAGGTCAAAGCACCAGCGGATGGACAAGTTATCGAGGTCAACGTTGTCGCCGGTGACCGGGTCCAATCCAATCAACACTTACTGATCTTTGCACCCGACTCCGGGCGCGAGATTCGAGTTCAGGTTCCAGCGTCGGTTGGCCTCGCACTATCCAACGCAATCCGCACACAAACTCCAGTAACCGCCTCAACCGACCGCGGACATCAGTTGCAACTAACTCGAGTCAGTGGTGCCGTTCGTGACAATACCGGATCGATTGATGCGTTTTTTACTGCAGATACTCAACTCCCCCCCACAGGGAGTGTGTTGTCGGTTTCAGTTGAACTGGTGCCAGAGGCGTCGGTCGTTGTTCTACCGACAGATGCCCTTTACGGTGGCAATCTCATTTATCGCATCACATCCGACAACACACTGGAAGCCTTGACAGTGGAACGTTTAGGTCAGCGCCCCGGGGAATATAAGACCGAAATCCTGGTGCGATCCCCTGAGATCCACAATGGTGATCCAATCCTCGTCTCGCGCCTACCGGCTGCCGTCACTGGTCTGAAAGTTGAGGTCATTCAGTGATTAGCTTTGTGCACATGTTTGCCAAACATCGGGTCGCCGCCAATCTCTTGATGGTCGTTATGATCATCGCCGGCTTCATCGGTGTTGATCGATTGCGGACACAGTTTTTCCCCAGTTTTGAACTCGACATCATCACCGTTTCCATCGCCTGGCCAGGTGCGACTGCAGAAGACATTCAGGAAGGCCTCACTGTCCCCATTGAAAACGCAATTGAAGAACTCGCCGTCATTGACTCCATTGATGCGACTAGCCAATTTGCGTCGGCAAGCTTTCGAATTGAGTTAGTTGACGGGGCGAATCTATCACAAGCACTTGATGATATTAGCCAGCGAATCGACCAAAACCTAACGCTCCCCGAAGGAGCTGAAGACCCCATGGTGTCGTCTCTGACACGCTACGAGAATATCTCAAATCTACTGATCACAGGTCCGCTGACACCGTTTGAATTACAAAAGTTGGCACTGAAGGCGGAACAAGAATTGCTGGCACGGGGGATTCGAAAAGTTGACTTTCGAGGCCTGCCGACGCGTGAAATGCAAATCGAAACAAGTGCAGAAACGCTCGCCTCACTCGGCTTAACCCTGGATATGCTGGCGGATCGAATTCTCACCCAAGCGCGTGATCTACCCGCAGGGACCGCAGGTCGCGATGATGGAGAACGCCAACTGCGAAGCTTGGAACAAGGCCGAAGTCAAACCGACATCGCCAACACCATTATTGCGCTCGAAGGCTCCCCTGTGGGAATGCGCCTTGGCAGCATCGCCACTGTTCGGGATCGAGTAGATCCAAAAGCACCCTATCTGACGTATCAAGGCCAATCCGCTGTCGAAATCATTCCACAACGCACTGAGAATGACTCCACCTTGGAAATGGCGGAAATCACTCGCCAATGGCTCACTGAAGCACGCGCCCAGCTCCCCGAAGGCACTGAGTTGATTGTTCTGGATGAACGCTGGCAATACCTCGATGACCGCATCAATCTGCTACTAGAAAACGGACTCACCGGTTTACTCTTTGTCGTCATCATTCTGTACCTGTTTTTAAATCAGCGCGTCGCGTTTTGGGTGACTCTCGGCATCCCGGTCTCGTTCCTAGCAACTCTGGCAATTCTTTGGATGATTGGCGGAACCATCAACATGATCAGCCTATTTGGAATGATCATGGCGCTTGGTGTGATTGTTGATGACGCCATCGTGGTCGCAGAGGACACCTTAACCCTTTATCAATCAGGACAAACGCCACTCAATTCGGCCTTGCAAGGGTCAGAACGCATGCTTGCACCCGTGGTGTCGTCAAGCCTGACGACCATCGCTGCCTTTTCACCGCTATTGATTGTCGGCGGCGTGATTGGGTCAATTCTCAAAGATATTCCGATTATTGTGATTTGTGTGATCGTCGCCTCTCTGATCGAGTGTTTTCTCATTCTTCCCGGACATCTACAACAAAGCTTGAACCGTGGCCATCGGCATGACGAAGGCAAAATTCGACAAGCCTTGGATCGCGGTTTTCTCAATTTCCGAGATCACGTGTTCAAACCATTCGTTGGCGTGATTCTTAAAGCGCCCGCACTCACCCTCGTCACCGCTCTGACGCTCTTTATCTTATCGGTGGGCCTGATTTCCGGTGGTCGTGTCAAATTCACGTTTTTCCCATCGATTGATGGCACCACCCTATGGGCCGGTGCCCAGTTCACCACGGGCACGACCTCCGATGACGTCGATCGATTTCTGGATCACCTCGAAGAGACTGCAAATGCGGTCAACGACGAGTTTGGTGGCACCGTCATCCGTCATACATTGATGCAACACAGACAGCTCTCGGCGCCAGGCGTACGCGGAGGAACCGGCGATCATTATGGGACATTGAAGGTCATGCTGACTAGCGAGCTCGACGGGCCTCCAAATGACGTCGTGATCGACGCATGGCGGCAAAAAATTCAGTTGCCGGGCGGCATTGAAAAATTCTCCATCCGTCAAGCACAAGGCGGACCACCATCGAAACCGATTGAGATCAAGCTCACCGGTGGCAATGCTGACACCTTAAAAGCCGCTTCTCTTGAAATTCAGGATCGTTTGAGGCGCTACCCCGGCGTGTCCAATATTGATGATGATCTTCCCTTTGGTGCCGAGCAGCTCGTCGTGCGATTAACACCGCAAGGTCGACAGCTCAATCTCACATCACAGCAGTTGGCGCGACAACTTCGCGGCGCGTTTGAAGGCCGAACACTGCAAACGTTTTATGAAGACGGCATTGAAGTGGATGTGCTTTTGTCATTGTCGGAGTCAGAACGTGATCGCTTGGCAACTCTAGACCAATTGCCGATCGTGACCAACTCAGGCGCCATTGTCTCACTCCCTGTCGTTGCGACATTTGAATCCAGACGAGGACTCGATGAATTGCGGCGGACCGATGGCCAAATGAGCATTGTGGTGAGTGCTGATGTGAATAATCTCATCGCCAATGCGTCCGAAATTCTCTCCGATGTTCGCACCACGGCTTTACCGGAAATCACAGCTAAGTTCGGACTGAAATCCAATATTCAGGGTCGCGCTCAAGATCGTGAAGAAACCTTCGCCGATATGAAAGTCGGTGTATTGGTCGCACTGACCATGATCTACATTATCCTCGCTTGGGTTTTCTCCAGTTATTCGTGGCCCTTTGCAGTATTGATTGCCATCCCCTTAGGATTAACCGGAGCGATTAGCGGTCACTGGCTCATGGGCCTTGACCTGACTGTTCTTTCGTTATTCGGCTTTTTTGGTTTATCTGGCATCGTAATTAATGATTCCATCGTATTGGTGGACACCTACCGACGCTTGATCGATGCAGGTGAGGATCACATGGAGGCCATTGTTAAAGCGAGTTGTCTCCGTTTCCGAGCTGTTTTGGTGACATCACTGACAACCATCGCCGGACTAACACCAATCCTTTTTGAAACCTCACCTCAGGCTCAATTCTTAATTCCAATGGCAACAACCATCGTCTTTGGGCTGGCGTACGGCACTGTGCTCGTGTTGATGATCGTACCCTCAGTCTTGAGTCTCATTGAGAGAAATCGTGATCGAACAACACGCACGCATTTGAGTAACTCAGTTGCTCAAGAGCCGGCACGCTAATCCCCAAGTCTACTGCCAGTGATCGTCCGATCATTGGCAAGTGCTCGGGAGAGCTTTCAACCATCCCAGTCATGGGCAAATCTGGAGCATCTGTTTCCAGAAGTAATCGGTGTGTTGGCATGTTGCGAAAAACGTTTAACGCGCGGGGCCGTGGTGTTCGTATCATGAGACCTCCTGCACTGAGGTATCCACCGAGAGTCAAATAGGCGACCGCAATGTCCTCAGATCCCAAAAATGCATGAATAACGAACCGATTGAGGCCGACCCGTTTGAGCGTTGAAATCACCTCAGTGTGCGATTTCACCGCGTGAATAATCACCGGCCGATCCAGTTCCTTGGCCAGTGCGAGTTGGTTCTCAAATACTCGCTGCTGAATCTCTCGCGCTGGCATGTGTGGCCGAAAATCGAGTCCAACCTCACCCATTACCGAACCAGGATGGCTACCCAAATACTGTTCAAGAAGACTGAACCAGTCAGACGAAACTGCCGCATATTGAGGATGCAGTCCAAAGGCTAAATGACGCGTTCGACTGACAAGCCAACGCCATTGATCAGGATGGGTCCCTGTCGCGATGAAATTCACCGATGACGCATTGGCGGCTTGGTTGACAGACTCAGTTGAGGCCGACATCAACTCGAGATGAACGTTGATATCGACCCACACAGATCAATGCTCTCGGGTTTCCAAAAACTGAACGTCTGGCCAACGCTCTTGCATCAGCTGCAAATTCGCCCGTGATGGCGCAAGATACGTGAGATATCCACCACCATCGTCGGCGAGATTCTCACACGCCTTCTTTTTAAAATCAGCGAGCATTTTTGGATCGTCACATTTGATCCATCGGGCTGTGTACACATTGATTTGGTCGTAAACTGCTTCTGCTTTGTACTCATCCAATAATCGAAAGGCCACCACATCAAACTGAAGAACACCGACGGCTCCGACAATTAAGTCGTTGTTTTTATGCGGCATGAATACCTGAGTCGCACCCTCTTCCGACAACTGGGTGAGCCCTTTCTGCAACTGTTTGGTTTTCAACGGATCTTTTAGACGGACACGTCGAAATAGCTCAGGCGCAAAATGCGGGATCCCGGTAAATTGCAGATCTTCTCCTTCGGTGAAGGTATCTCCAATTTGAATCGTGCCGTGATTGTGAAGACCTAAAATATCTCCGGGGTATGCCTCTTCGGCCGATGCCCGATCACCAGCTAAAAAGGTCACGGCATCTGAGATCCTGACGTCTTTACCAATCCGTGTATGCTTAATCTTCATGCCTTTTTTGTAGGCTCCCGAGCACACCCGTAGAAAGGCGATGCGGTCGCGATGCTTCGGATCCATGTTCGCCTGAATCTTAAAGACAAACCCGCTGAACTTCTCTTCAGTGGGATTCACTACACGTGTTTCTGTTTCTCGTACGATGGGCTTTGGTGCATATTCCACAAAATCATTCAGCATCTCTCGCACACCAAAATTACCCATTGCTGTACCAAAAAATACGGGCGTCAACTCACCGGCCAAAAATCGCTCAAACTCAAAGTCAGGAGTCGCTTCTCTAACGAGCTCAACCTGATCTGAAAAATCCTGCCACTCAGTCCCTAAAAGCTCCCGCGCTTCATCTGAATCTAATCCCTGAATTTGGATATCATCGGGAATACGGTCGCCTTGGCCTTTGACATAGACATGCAAAGTATCTGTTCTCAGGTGATAGACACCTTTGAAGTGCGGTCCCATCCCAATCGGCCAAGTCACAGGTGTAGCGTTGATCTTCAAAACCTCTTCGACCTCATCCATCAATTCGATGGGATCACGAATATCACGGTCTAACTTATTGACGAATGAAACAATCGGCGTGGTCCGCAGTCGACATACCTGCATCAATTTGATGGTGCGATCCTCGACGCCTTTAGCGCCATCAAGCACCATCAATGCCGAGTCCACCGCGGTCAGAGTGCGGTAGGTGTCTTCGGAAAAATCCTCGTGCCCAGGGGTATCCAGAAGATTGACAACTCGACCTTGATAGGGAAATTGCATCACCGAAGTGGTCACCGAAATGCCGCGTTCTTGTTCCATCTGCATCCAGTCAGATGTTGCATGTCGCTCTGCTTTTCTTGCCTTGACGGTTCCTGCGACCGAAATCGCATTGCCGAACAGCAAGAGCTTCTCGGTCATGGTGGTTTTACCAGCGTCAGGGTGCGAAATGATGGCGAATGTGCGTCGAATCGCACCTTCCCGTTCAATTTGATTCACGTTGGGTCTCAATCAGTGTTTCTAGCGCGCGAAGTGTATAGAAGTGTTTGAAAAACGCCAAACTTCAGGATTGCTTCACGTATCGACCCGGCGCCTCCTCTATCACAGGTCGAATCCCCCCTCCTGGAGTCGGTGGTGATACAGATGATCCTTGCTGCTTCTCTAGGAATTCATTCCAGGTCAACCACCAACTTCCCTCAGATCGTAATGCGATCGTTTTATTCAACCAGTCCGATGAATCCAAGCGATAGTGATCATGCCGTTGCTTGGTGGGGGGGCTGATGACGCCCGCATTATGGCCACCTTGGGCAAGCACGCACACAGGCCCTACACCAAAGCGATCGGCGGCCATCATCACACTCTGCCAAGGGCTAATATCATCGCTTTCCGTGGCGAGAAGAAACGTGGGGCAGTCGATGGCAGAGAGATCGATCGGCTGACCGGCAAGCTGCATTCGCGACTCACTCACCAAAGCATTCTTTAAATAGAGTTGCTCCAAAATCCACAGCACCAAAGAGGCAGGTGTTCGAGTGCCGTCACCAAGCCAGTGCAGAAGGGGAAAGGGCTTTGCACGTTGGCCGAGTACATAAGAATTCAACATGCGCCCGAACAGGAGATCATGCGGCCGTAAGCTTGCAAAGGTCCGCAACATCAGTTCGGCCGGTAAGTAACCTATCTCTGTTAAAGGTTTCCGAAGCGATTCAATCGTCTCTGCAGACACGAACTGGCCCAAGGGTCCGGGATCTGAATAATCCAACAGGGTTGTTAAAAGCGACAATGAGGCGATGCGATCTTCACCGCGCGCCTTCAACCAAGCAGTGAGCAGTGTTGCAACTACTCCACCGGCACAGTATCCCATCAATTGTGTCCGAGTCCTCGGCAGCATGCGATCAATCTGATCCAGTGCAGCCAACCCACCGTCCAACACATAATGCGTCATGTCATAGGGCGCCAGCATCTCTGTTGGATTAACCCAACTCATCAGGAATACCGTATGGCCTTGATCAACCAGCCAACGGACCATCGAATACTCGCCGGAGAGATCCAAAATATAAAACCGATTCACAAAAGCAGGAATTAACAGAATCGGATTTTGATGCACCGACTCGGTCGCTGGTCGATACTGGATTAACTGAAACAGTTGATTCTCGAAAACCACATCGCCTGGCGTTGCGGCTAAATTACGACCCAAAGAAAACGCATCCGGTCTTAACGTATCAGGCAAGATGGCACCTGCAAGAATATCTTGGCGCCAATTCTCGAGACCTTGTTCAACATTCATCTCACCGGCCTCAAATGTGGACCGGAGTTTGACCAGCAAATCGTCAGTCGCCTGAACTTGTCGGATGAGCCACAAAATCTGCGATCGATCAAAACCACCCACCTCTGGAAATGACGAGCTGACCTCATCAAATAGTCGCGACCAAGCAGAGTCGTCAGTCCCTGCATCCAGAAGAGCGCTCAGTAATTTCGGGAAAAGTTGACTTGAGAATGCCCGGAATCGATCAGGGTCCTCAACCGAAAGCGCAGTGAGCAGACGCCAGAGATCATGGGCTCTAGACTGTTCAAAGAATGAAAGTAATTGGCTTTCCGCGGTCAATCTGGCAAGCCAAGCCTGAATCCATTCGTGTTTTGACGGGTCAAAGCCCTGTAATCCTTGCAAACCCAGCCTCTCAAACTTTTTGCGCTCGCATCAATTTGTGAGTATCTTCCGTAGGAATAATTCATATAAACAGGCATTCTCATGCGAACACTGAAAAAATACCCCAATCGCCGACTCTACGACACTTCGCAAAGTTGCTACGTGACCATAGATAACGTTCGGGATTTAGTGCTTGGCCATGAACGCTTTCGTGTGGTGGATTCCAAATCCGGAGACGATCTCACGCGCTCCATCCTACTCCAGATCATTATGGAACAGGAAAATGATGCTGGCGAGCACGTGCTCACCAACGAAGTGCTTCAGCATTTAATCCGTTTCTACGGATCCGGCATGCAAACCAACATGGCGCATTTCCTCGAACAATCCATTTCATTTTTCTTGAACCAACAAGAAGTCATGCAAGACCAAGTTCGCTCCGTGATTGGTGCAACCTCGCCCATTGGCGTACTGCAAAAAATGACTGAAGACAACATGAAACTCTGGGAATCCATGTCTCAGACCATACTGGGCGGCAAGCCTTCGACCAAAGACGAATAAGTTTTTTAATGCAACGCACAAAAAAGTGTTGACGCTGCACTGCAACATGATATCTTTCTCTCAAATCTTGTGCATCGCACAAAACCATTGAAAGGGGAATGATTATGTACGCAAAAATGATCGAAGACATGCAGGCTAACATGAAGCAAGCGTTTGACATGAAGTCTTATGAAACTGCAATGAAGCCAATGACTGACCTGTTCGAAATCAACAAAGCAACTGTTGAAGCTCTTGCTGAACAGCAGACTGCGCTTGTTAAAGAACTCGCAGAAGGCGCGATGGAGCAAGCAAAAGCTCTGTCAGCTGAAAAAGATCTGGCTACTGTTGTTGAATCACAGAAGTCTTACCTTCAGGGCCTTCAAGCTCGCTTGATCGACGCTGCTAAAGCTTCACAGGAAACTCTTGTGAAAAGCCGCGACGAAGCAACTAATGTGGTTAAAGGCGCTATCGAGACTGCGACTAAGCACTAATCGCTAAGTCGACTCGAAAAAAGAGGAACTTCGGTTCCTCTTTTTTTTTGGTCAAAACACCCTACCATTAGGGGATATTGATAAGGATACTCCCCATGACCGATTTTCGCGCACTCCGCTTACACCAAACAGACACTGCAAGTCCAGACGTGAAGATTGAGCGCCTCACCGCTGATGATCTCGCAACCGGAAATGTGTTGATTGCCAATGAATTCAGTTCCCTCAACTACAAAGACGCGTTGGCTGTAACAGGCAAAGGGAAAATTATCCGTCATTTCCCAATGATTCCAGGTATTGATGCAGCCGGTGTGGTCTTGGAATCTGATGATCCTCAATTTCATCCCGGTGAGCACGTGATTCTGACCGGACACGGTGTTGGTGAAACACACACTGGCGGAATGTCAGAACAGGTTCGGGTGCCTGGCTCCTATCTCGTAAAAACACCTCATGCGCTGGACAGTCGTCAAGCGATGCAGTTTGGGACCGGCGGTCTGACGGGGATGCTTTGCGTCATCGCGCTACTGGATTCGGGCGTCAAACCCGCTGATGGGCCGATCGCCGTCTCCGGAGCCGGTGGTGGCGTGGGAGGCATCGCCACCACTGTGCTGTCCACCCTAGGCTATGAAGTACATGCCATTACCGGTCGTGTGTCTGAACATGCGCGATTGAAACAATTGGGCGCCACAGAAATTCTCGATCGAGCCGATTTCACCCGCGATCCAAAACCATTAGAAAGTACCCGTTTTGCAGGTGCCATTGATACCGCAGGTGGCCAGGTCCTTGCGACCTTAATTCCCCAAATCATGTATAGCGGTGTTATCGTATCCACCGGAAATGCTGGTGGATCCCAGTTCTCGACAACCGTCTTCCCATTTATCTTGAGAAACATCCGTTTACAGGGTGTTGATTCAGTTCATGCACCCACTGAAACTCGTGAGCGCGCATGGCAATTACTGTCAGAAAACGTCACTACTGATCAACTCGATGCCAGCACTCGGACCATTGGGCTTGAGGACGTAAAAGACACCGCCGAGCAACTCATCAACAATGAAGTGTCAGGGCGTATTCTGATTGACGTGCGCGCTTAATGCGCGCCGTCGAGGTGCTGCCGAAGTTCTGCCAGTCGACTCAAGCGTAGCTCCAGCTCCGAGTGTTTCGCGTGACGCTCTGCGACCAGGCGCTCGACATAATCAAGGACTTTCTTTTCCAGCTTTTTTCGATTCAGGCGGTTGATGTTCGTAATGCCGCCGGGGTTCAACACGTTCACCTCTAAAAGCTTGTTACCGATTAAATCTAAACCCACGAAGTGCAGTCCATCAGCCATTAATTGCGGACCAATTTTCCTAAGCAGTTGATGCTGTTCGTCGGACAACGTCACAGCGTGCGCTGTTGCACCAGCTTGAATGTTGGCTCGAATGTCGTCAGGTGACGGTCGACGTTGATAAGCCCCTAGATATTCTCCGCCTAACAACAACACTCAAACATCGCCCTCTTGAGCGGCTTCAAGATATTCTTGGAGGATGACATAGTTACTCTGGCCATGATTCGAATCGATGTAAAAATCGAGTAACGAATTCAACGATCCCCGAGCTTTGGTCTCTAGAAGAATGACACCGCGCTCACCGGACCCATCTAATGGCTTTAAAATCTAACAATCTCAGTCAGATTCCCGAATGATTCGTTTCAAATATTCTTTGTTTTTAGAGACGTAAGTTTCTGGAAGATACTCAGGGCCAACGGTATGGAAGCTGGTGGTATAGATTTTATTGTTTGCCTTACGAATGCCATCCACGTCATTCAGAACGACTGTCTCTGCTTTGATGGAATGAAGGAAATTCAGAACAATTGGATCAAGTGGCGGATTCCGACGAACAAAAATGGCATCCAGTGAATGCAGTGGCAACGTTTTCTCAGAGAGCGTGACCTTCTTATAAAACGTTGGCACCGAATCAGACACCTTACCCTCAACATTGACTCGACGTGCAAACCCGTAAGCCACGTTATCGCGCACAGTCAGGTCTCGGGGGTACAAAATATAGGTTTGGTGACCACGAGCCACGGCCTCACGAATCATGGCGAGTGTTGAACTCTTTCCCGGCATCATCTCTGTCCAATCGGCCACAACAAAAGCAATCCGCATGGAACCTTCCGCGGTAGAGATCAAAAGCGGCGCTATGAATACAATCGATTGGTCGTCTCGGCAAGCGAAATATCCCGAGACGTCACACCTTTTGCATCATGAGACCACCAATCGACCCGCACACGGCCCCAGCTCACCGTAATTTCCGGATGGTGATCAGCAGCATCAGCAGCTTCACCAACACGGGTCGCAAACGCCATCGCTTGACTGAAATCATCAAACTGAAAGGTACGAGTCAGCACCTGAACTCCACCTTTCAACTCTTCGTTCCAATCCTGAGGGGCGCACTCCATCATCACCTCTCTGATTAATTTTTACTCAAATAGAACGATAGTTTATCACGCAGAAATCCAGCATCAATAGGTCGCTGAGATCGATGCCCTCAACGACCATCAAAGCTATCCAATGTTTTTGGCCAAGATTTTTTGTGCCCACTCCGCTGGACCTGTCTGATGAACGCTGGTTCCCTCTGCGTCAACGGCAACAGTCACGGGCATATCTTCCACCACAAATTCGTGAATCGCCTCCATCCCCAAATCCTCAAACGCAATAATCCGGGAAGATTTAACCGCTTGCGCAACCAGATAAGCCGCCCCACCGACGGCCATCAAATAGGCCGCTTGATGTTTCTTGATGGCCTCAATCGCAACAGGCCCACGCTCCGCCTTACCAACCATCGCAAACAACCCTGTTTGCTCAAGCAATCGATCGGTAAATTTATCCATTCGAGTCGAGGTCGTAGGACCCGCCGGTCCAACCACTTCATCCCGAACTGGGTCCACGGGTCCAACGTAATAAATCACCTTACCCGACAGGTCGACAGGCAGGGTTTCGCCTCGGTTGAGCATTACCACAATCCGTTGATGGGCAGCATCACGACCAGTCAGCATGACTCCATTTAACAATAACGTTTCACCTGGCTTCCAAGACGTCACCTCATCACGCGTTAAAGTATCGAGATTCACACGGCGCGCACTCGGACCAACGTCCCAGGTAATATCAGGCCATTGATCGATTGATGGCGCTTTCTGTAGCGCAGGGCCTGATCCATCCAACACAAAATGCACGTGGCGGGTCGCCGCGCAATTTGGGATCATCGCAACAGGCTTGGATGCCGCATGGGTTGGAAAGTCTTTAATCTTAATGTCCAAAACCGTGGTCAATCCACCAAGACCCTGGGCCCCGATGCCTAGATTGTTCACCGCCTCAAAAATCTCGAGGCGGAGCTCTTCTGCACGGGTCTTTGGACCCCGCTCGCGCAACTCATGAATATCAATCGGATTCATGAGTGATTCTTTGGCCATCACCGCCGCTTTTTCGGCTGTGCCACCGATCCCAATCCCAAGCATCCCTGGCGGACACCAGCCCGCGCCCATGGTCGGCACAGTCTTAACGACCCAGTCGGCAATCGAATCGGACGGATTCAGCATGACCATCTTCGATTTATTTTCCGATCCGCCACCCTTCGCCGCGACCTGAACATCAACCGTATGACCTTCAACAATCTCGTAGTGAATTACTGCCGGTGTATTATCCTTGGTGTTCTTCCGAGCGCCATCAGGATCCTCAAGAATCGATGCACGCAACACGTTATCCGGATGCGTGTACGCTCGACGCACACCCTCATTAATCATGTCAGTGACCGACATGGTTGCCCCATCCCAAGTCACATGCATACCCACTTTGATGAAGACGGTGACAATTCCGGTATCCTGACATAACGGTCGACGACCCATAGCTGACATTCGCGAATTGATCAGAATTTGTGCCAACGCGTCCTTCGCTGCAGGCGATTCTTCACGCTCATAAGCTTCATTCACTGCTTGGATAAAATCCACCGGGTGGTAGTAGGAAATAAACTGAAGTGCATCGGCGACACTATCGATCAAATCGTCCTGACGAATCGCGGTCATGAGGTCATCATCCTTCGTTGTTGAGATGGGATCTGAAGCCTACCAGAAGTGCTCGAAAAACGTATTCTCAGAAAGGATGAAACGACCACCTCATGCAAAAACTGCACATCATTCAGCCTCAAGCCGGGTTTCTGGTACACTGCTGTTTTTGATCATAGCTGCCCTAAGGGGCTACGAGGATTAATGCAAAACCAATACAACCGGGAAGAACTTCTCGACTGCGCGCATGGCAAATTATTCGGTGAAAGCAATGCGAAATTGCCCGCACCCAACATGCTGATGATGGATCGGATCACCACGATCACATCAGACGGTGGACAGCATGGGAAAGGCCACATGATCGCTGAACTCGATATTGATCCAAGTCTTTGGTTTTTTGCGTGTCATTTTCCTGGTGATCCGGTGATGCCTGGTTGTTTAGGACTCGACGCCATGTGGCAGCTGGTTGGCTTTTTCCTTGGCTGGAGCGGGCATCCAGGCAAGGGACGCGCACTGGGTGTCGGCGAAGTGAAATTTACAGGTCAAATTCTACCAACCGCCAAGACTGTGACTTACGAAATTGAAATGAAACGTGTCATCGCACGTGCTTTGGTCATGGGACTCGGAGACGGAGTGGTTCGCGTCGATGGTCGCGCCATTTATCACGCCACAGACCTGAAAGTCGGCCTATTCACATCGACTGACGGATTCTAATCACAAACGCACCACGAGAAAGGAGTCAGTATGCGTAGAGTAGTCATCACTGGACTGGGGATCACCTCCTGCCTTGGCCTTGATGCAAAGGCCGTCACTGAGAGCCTTCGACTGGGTCGCTCAGGAATTACTGCCAACCCGACTTATGCAGAACTCGGCATGAGAAGCCAAATTTCCGGCTCCATTGACTTGGATCTCTCTGAGTATATTGACCGAAAACTCCTCCGGTTTATGGGGAGTGCTGCAGCCTATGCCTACCTGTCATTGCAACAGGCAATCAAAGATTCAGGCCTTGAGTCATCAGAAGTGACTCATCCAAGAACTGGGTTGGTGATGGGATCTGGCGGCGCCTCCCCGCAAAGCCAGGTCGAAGCTGCCGATATCCTGCGAGAACTTGGCGTCAAACGTGTTGGTCCCTATCGAGTGACTCAAACTATGGGCTCGACAGTGTCTGCGAATCTAGCTACCGCATTTCAAATCAAAGGCGTGAATTACTCCATGTCGTCAGCCTGCTCCACCAGTTTGCACTGTATGGGTAACGCCATGGAACAGATCCAGCTGGGCAAACAAGATATTGTGTTTGCCGGTGGCGGTGAAGAAGAACACTGGACGCTGTCGTGTCTGTTTGATGCGATGGGCGCGCTCTCGTCGAAGTACAACCACACGCCTTCACAAGCGTCCCGAGCTTATGATGCCAATCGTGATGGTTTTGTGATTGCAGGCGGCGGTGGAGCTTTAGTCCTCGAAGAGTACGAACACGCGAAAGCACGTGGTGCAACCATTTATGCGGAAATCGTTGGCTATGGGGCAACCAGTGATGGCGCCGACATGGTCGCGCCATCAGGCGAAGGGGCAATTCGCTGCATGCAACTCGCCACCCAGGACGTCGAGGGCCCTATTGACTACATCAATGCGCATGGGACGTCGACACCTGCCGGTGACATAGTCGAGCTCAATGCCATCAAAACCGTCTTTGGATCCAATGCGCCAATCATCGGATCAACAAAATCGCTGTCAGGGCATTCATTGGGCGCAGCCGGTGTTCAGGAAGCTATTTACTCCATCTTAATGATGCATAACGATTTTATCACAGCATCAGCCAACATCGAAACACTCGATCCTGGAGCCGAAGGGATGCCGATTGCGCTTGAACGGATCGACCAACCGCTCAATACCATCCTCTCAAATTCATTTGGATTTGGTGGGACCAATGCCTGCATGACATTCCAGAAACTCAGTTAATGCAGCTGTATTCGTCATCACCCTCACCCTTTGGTCGA
The DNA here is from genome assembly GCA_902528165.1 of uncultured Litorivicinus sp. Classification (GTDB taxonomy): domain Bacteria; phylum Pseudomonadota; class Gammaproteobacteria; order Pseudomonadales; family Litorivicinaceae; genus HIMB30. The sequence goes on along the minus strand of CABZRL010000006.1, from coordinate 62,937 downwards.
AAAGTTAAAATAATAGCCCATCTCACTGGTCTTTATGAGCAACTGGAGGTGGTCACCATTGACGGCAATGATCCTGAGAGCACTCAGATCAACCCCAATCCACTGCATAAGATACCGGCTTTAGCGTTGGAATCAGGGGAGTTGATCGTCGATTCAAAGGTCATCTGTGAATATCTCATCCAAGCCTCAGGGCGGACAGAAATACTTCCTGACGATCATCGGGTTTATCACCTTAGTCGCGCTGCGATTGCAGACGGAATTACTGAAGCGGCACTCTTGATGGTTTATGAAAGACGATTTAGAGAACCCTCACAGCTCAATACTGACTGGCTGCACCGACAGAACCAGAAGGTCCTTGGCAGGTTACAGTGGTGGACTGACAACATCACCCCAGTGCAGTCAACACCGACCCTGGATCAAATCGGCTTGGCTATTTCACTGGGCTATTTAGATTTTCGGTTCTCAGGTGAATGGAGAACACGATTTACTGGTCTCGCTCTGTGGTTGACTCAGTTTCAGCAAATGGTTCCTGCATATCAGCTAACTGATCCTCAGGCTTAGCGAGTAACATTTTTTCACGGAGACTTTGTTGTCTTCTGAGAATGGTCTTTCGCTTTTTCAACCGATGCATCCGTTGACGAATCACAGAGCTTGAGTCAAACCGCCGCATAAGAAGTTCCTTCTTTTGCGTAGTGCCGTTCTACGGTGTCTGCCAACTCTTGCCTCCATGGCCTTGGCTTGATGCCAAAGGTATACAACAGCTTTCGCGTCGATAACACCAGACGCCGCGGTCGTTCTGCGCGCCCTCGAATGGACTGACCTGAAATTCCCAGAATTTCCTCAACAGCCAAGTCTTCAAATTGCCGAGCCTGCGCGATGATGCATTCGCCAAGCTCGATCCATGAGGCATCGCCCTGACAACCAACGTGATACACTCCGTAAGCACCAGCACCTGCGTGTAATTGATCAATCACCGCGGAAATCACACGACCGATATCAAACACTGATGTTGGACAGCCGCGTTCGTCCTGAATCATCGGTAACTCAGATTCAATACGCGCTCGATCCAAAAGACTAGCTACAAAGCTATTTGGTCCCGGTGCAAATAAATGAGATACCCGCAAGATCACTCGGCGATCCAGAAGGCTCTCGATATCGCACTCTGCTTCAAGGCGTGTTTGACCGTAAAGGTTCAAAGGATTCGGCGCATCATCCTCGAAGTAGGCGATGTCCTTCTGACCATCAAAAATGTAGTCCGTCGACAACTGCACCAGGGTCGCATCAAACTCTCGACATGCGATGGCTAGACTGACGGGTAAATGATGATTGATCTGACGGCATTCGGTAGGATCTAACTCGGCCCGGTCGACCCCAGATTCCACCATACAGTTGACCACGAAATCGGGCCGACGCATCCGAATGGACTCAAAAATCTCTCGATCATCTGCCAAGTTGACAGAACTCGGTAATGCAATCCGCTGTTGACCACCACTTGACTCCGCTTCAAAAAATGCCGCCGCTAAACTGGTCTCTCCACCAACGACGAGCACGCGAGCCATTGGAAATCGATGATCTGACTCGTCCTCGAAGCTTGCTGGCTTAGAAGGGGATTTCGTCATCGATATTCGGATCAGGCATCGACTGACTGACGGGCTGAGGAGCCGCCTGTTGTTGCGGGGCGGAGGTCGTTTGTGGACGGGATTGCATGGGCGGTGGAGCACTCATGTCCCCTTCTCCACGGCCGTCAAGCATCATCATTTCACGACCGACGATCTCTGTCGCATAGCGCTTCTGCCCGTCTTGCTCCCAAGATCGAGTTCTCAAGCTACCTTCGATATAAATCCGTGAGCCCTTGCGAAGATATTGACCACAAATCTCGGCCAGACGATCAAAACACACCACCCGATGCCATTCGGTTCGCTCTTGCATTTCGCCACTGGTCCGATCGCGCCATGAATCTGTCGTCGCAATACTTAAGTTCGCAACCTGACTACCAGACGGCAGTGCTTTCATTTCCGGATCGTTACCAAGATTTCCAATCAAGGTGACTTTGTTAACTGAGCGGGCCATGAAACCATCCTATGTGAGCAAATACTTCAAATACCGCGTAATGTAGCACGGACAAGCCAGTGTCAGCGACAATCGCCGAGGCTTGTCTGACAGTTCTGAATTTCTGCATTGAATCCATGCATAAAAACCCAATCAACAGGTACACTGGTATTTTTGTGATTATTAATACGGATCGCTGTGGACTCAATACAAATCCGTGGGGCACGCACCCACAATCTGAAGAATATTCATCTTGATCTGCCACGCGACCAACTGATTGTGATCACCGGATTATCAGGTTCCGGCAAATCCTCTTTGGCTTTTGACACCCTGTACGCGGAAGGTCAACGTCGATACGTTGAGTCATTGTCTGCCTATGCGCGGCAATTTCTATCAATGATGGAGAAGCCTGATGTTGACCATATCGAGGGCCTGTCGCCTGCGATCTCGATCGAGCAAAAATCCACCAGTCATAATCCGCGATCGACCGTCGGGACAATCACCGAAATTTATGACTATTTGCGCCTACTCTACGCGCGCGCAGGCGAACCGCGATGCCCGGACCACAACTTAAGCCTCGAAGCTCAAACAGTCAGCCAAATGGTTGACCAAGTGTTGGCTTTACCCGAAGGATCGAAAATCCTGGTGCTCGCGCCGATGATCAGCGAGCGGAAAGGTGAGCATCTCCACGTTTTTCAGGAGCTCAAATCTCAAGGTTTCATTCGTGTTCGTGTCGATGGATTAGTGATTGATTTAGACGAAGCCCCACAGCTCGATAAAAAGAAAAAACACTCGATCGATGCCGTCGTGGATCGATTAAAAGTTGATGATTCGCAACGCCTTCGCCTCGCTGAATCGATTGAAACAGGACTCAACCTCTCGGATGGTCAAATCATCATTCAGTCAATGGACGATGCTTTTCAGGCACTGATGTTCTCATCCAAATTCGCCTGCTCTCACTGCGGGTACTCAATCGCTGAGCTTGAACCAAGAATCTTTTCGTTCAATAGCCCGTTTGGGGCATGTCAGACCTGCGACGGCTTAGGTGTTCATCAATTTTTTGATCCCGATCGACTGATTGTCGATCTGGAACTATCACTGTCGTCCGGAGCCATCAAAGGCTGGGATCGTCGGAGCATGTATTACTACCACCTCCTGAAGTGTGTAGCGCGTCATTACGGATTCAGTATTGATACCGAATGGCAGGATCTGTCCGAAGAGCATCAACATAAGATTTTATACGGATCGGGTTCCGAGTCGATCGACTTCAGCTATGTCTCGGACCGCGGCCGGGAAGTGACTAAAAATCATCCGTTTGAAGGCGTGATTCGCAATCTCGAACGCCGCTACAAAGAGACAGATAGCCAGTCGCAACGCGACGATCTATCAAAATTGATGACTCACGCACCCTGTCCAGATTGTGGAGGCTCCCGACTCAACGTGGCAGCTCGGAACGTGTTTATTGGTGAGACTCGGTTGCCAGAATTGGTCAAATTGCCAATCGGCGAATGCTTCGCATTCTTCGATGCGTTAAGTCTTCCAGGGCGACGACAAGAAATCGCCAACAAGATTTTACAAGAGATCCAAGCGCGGCTTGGCTTCTTAGTCAACGTCGGTCTTGATTACCTGTCCTTGGATCGAAGCGCTGAGACCTTATCCGGCGGGGAAGCCCAACGCATCCGACTCGCCAGTCAGATCGGGGCAGGTCTGGTCGGTGTGATGTACATCTTGGATGAGCCGTCCATCGGTCTGCATCAACGAGATAACGAACGTTTGCTCAACACACTCTTCCACCTCAGGGATCTCGGGAACACCGTCATCGTCGTCGAACACGACGAAGATGCGATGCGGAGTGCCGATTATCTGGTCGATATCGGACCGGGCGCTGGAGTGCATGGCGGTCAAATTGTGGCTTGCGGGACTCCGAAGGAAGTGATGGACAACGAACAATCGGTCACCGGCCTCTATCTGTCAGGTAAGAAAGCGATCGCAATCCCCGACAGCCGTACACCGCGTGGAGATCATCAACTGGTCTTGGAAGGGTGTACTGGAAACAATCTACAAAATGTCAGTTTAAATCTGCCATTGGGGCTTTTAACCTGTGTCACTGGGGTCTCAGGATCCGGCAAGTCCACGTTGATTAACCGAACCCTCTATCCGCATACCGCCAAAGTCCTCAATAAAGCCACAACACTGAAGTCGGCTCCGTTTGAGCACTGTCATGGAATTCATGAACTCGATAAAGTGGTCGATATTGACCAGAGCCCAATCGGCCGGACACCGCGTTCCAACCCAGCAACCTACACCGGTCTCTTCACACCAATCCGTGAAATTTTCGCGGAAACCCAAGAAGCTCGGTCACGTGGATATTCCCCAGGACGTTTCTCTTTCAACGTCAAAGGGGGGCGCTGTGAGACCTGCCAGGGTGATGGCATGATTAAAGTCGAAATGCATTTCTTGCCAGATATTTATGTTCCCTGCGATACCTGCAAAGGGCTTCGATACAATCGCGAAACGTTGGATATTCTCTACAAAGGAAAATCGATTCATGACGTTTTAGCCATGACCGTCGAGGACGCGCGAGCGTTCTTCGATGCGATTCCAACACTGGCTCGAAAGCTTCAGACACTGGTTGACGTTGGACTGTCTTATTTAAAGCTCGGACAATCCGCGACCACTCTGTCCGGTGGTGAAGCACAACGAGTCAAGCTCGCTCGAGAATTGTCCAAGCGTGATACCGGAAGGACACTCTATATTCTTGATGAGCCCACGACAGGATTACACTTCGAAGATATTCAGCAGTTGCTCGCTGTACTGCATCGGCTGAGAGATCATGGCAACACAGTCGTGGTGATCGAGCACAATCTTGACGTCATTAAGACGGCAGATTGGGTGATTGACCTAGGCCCTGAAGGTGGTTCTGGTGGCGGACAAATCATCGCCGAGGGGACGCCTGAGGACGTCGCTCAGCTCGCTCACTCCCACACAGGCCGATTCCTCAAACCACTGCTCGAACGCAAAAAGGGCGCCTAAACGCCCTTTTTCGTCCAGAACTCGGCTTTCGCCGATCTCAAGGAGGTAGTCTTTACTCTGCCTCAGCAGCGATCTCTGGACGATCAACCAACTCAACAATCGCCATGGGTGCTGCATCACCCGCCCGGAAGCCAGATTTCAGAATGCGCAAGTACCCACCTGGGCGAGCTTGATAGCGTGGCCCCAACTCAGCAAATAGCTTACCCACAGCCGAATCACTCCGAAGGCGGCTAAACGCCAATCGACGATTCGCGACTGAATCATTCTTCGCCAATGTAATTAAAGGCTCAGCTACACGGCGTAATTCTTTCGCTTTCGGCAAGGTCGTCTTAATGACTTCGTGCTCAATCAACGAGGCGGTCATGTTAGAAAACATGGCCCTACGATGACTGCTAGTCCGATTCAGTTTCTTTCCGCTTTTCAAATGGCGCATGATCTATTCTCGCTTCTCAAAGACACCGTCTCACGACGGGTCAGTCTAACTTAGGCGCTTTCTTCGCGCGCAAATCCTGCTGGTGGCCAATTTTCAAGACGTGAACCCAGCGACAAGTCGCGTGATGCTAAAACGTCTTTGATTTCAGTCAACGACTTCTTACCGAGGTTCGGAGTCTTCAACAACTCAACCTCAGTCCGCTGCACCAGATCACCGATGTAGTAAATGTTTTCTGCTTTCAAACAATTCGCAGAACGAACTGTCAGCTCAAGATCATCAACTGGACGCAACAAAATTGGATCAATTTCATCTTTCTGAGTTTCTTCAGCTGCCACCTGAGGACCTTCGAACTCAACAAATACCGACAACTGCTGCTGAAGCAGGGTCGCTGCACGGCGGATCGCTTCTTCAGCGTCCAAGGTGCCGTCAGTTTCAAGATCGATCACCAACTTATCAAGGTCAGTTCGTTGTTCAACTCGAGCGCTCTCGACCACGTAGGACACACGACGCACAGGGCTGTAGGTTGCATCCAAACGCAACGCACCAATTGTCCGCATTTCTTCGTCTTCTTCGCGCTCACTCGCAGGCTCATATCCAATGCCTCGAGCGACCAGCGCTTCAATCTGCAACGAACCGCGAGCGGCGGCTGTAGCGATGTGCTGGTCTGGATTCGCAACTTCAACGTCTTGAGGTAATTCAAAATCTGCCGCAGTCACCACGCCTTCGCCCGAGTGGTTTAAGCGAATCGTAGCAATCCCATCACGCCCTTCCAAGGATACCGCGACTTTCTTGAGGTTCAACAGAATTTCGATGACATCTTCTTTCACGCCCTCGATTTCAGAATACTCGTGCGCAACGCCGTCGATTTTCGCTTCAATAATCGCGCAACCCGGCATCGATGAGAGCAGAATCCGACGCAACGCGTTACCCAATGTATGGCCGTAACCGCGCTCAAGAGGCTCAAGAATAATTTTTGAGCGTCCGGGAGCTACCTCCTGGACCTGAATCTGACGTGGTGTCAGCAGTTCCAATGACGACATACCGTCTCCTAACAATGTGGTTTACTTCGAGTACAACTCGACGATCAGGTTTTCGTTGATGTCTTGTGACAGATCTTGACGCTCTGGAAGTGTCTTGAACGTACCTTCCATCTTTGATGAATCAACATCCATCCAAGGCACATCTGCACGCTGACCAGCCAGCTCAAGCGCAGCGCGAATTCGCAACTGACCCTTCGCCTTCTCCCGAACGCTGATCACATCACCCGGCTTCACCTGATAAGACGGGATATTCAAAACTTTGCCGTTCACCATAATGGATCTATGACCAACGACTTGGCGAGCTTCCGCACGAGTCGAGCCAAAACCCATTCGATAAACAACGTTATCCAAGCGGCTTTCCAACAGCTTCAAGAGGTTTTCACCCGTTGAACCACGGAGGCGCGATGCTTCTTTGTAGTAGTTACGGAATTGCTTTTCGAGCACGCCATAAATACGACGCACCTTCTGCTTCTCACGTAACTGCAATCCGTAGTCAGACAGACGACCACGTGCTGCACCGTGCATTCCTGGACGCGTTTCCAAGTTGCACTTTGTATCCATTGAACGGACGCCGCTTTTGAGGAACAGATCTGTTCCTTCACGACGTGCTAATTTACAAGTTGGTCCGATGTAACGTGCCATTCCTCTAATTCTCCTTAGACGCGGCGCTTTTTCGGTGGTCGGCAGCCGTTGTGCGGGATCGGCGTGACGTCAGTGATATTTGTAACCTTAAGGCCCACAGCGTTCAGAGCACGAACTGCACTCTCACGTCCAGGTCCAGGTCCCTTCACCATGACATCCACAGATTTCAAACCAAACTCCTGTGCCGCTGTTGCTGCACGCTCACTCGCTACCTGTGCGGCGAATGGTGTTGATTTACGTGAACCACGGAAGCCCGACCCGCCGGCTGTCGCCCATGACAGAGCGTTACCTTGCCGATCGGTGATCGTGATAATGGTGTTATTGAAGGACGCGTGAATGTGAACCACACCCTCCGCAACCTGCTTTTTGACCTTCTTACGCGATGCGCTACGCTGTGTCGCCATCAGAATTCCTTACTTACGAATCGGCTTACGTGGGCCCTTGCGGGTCCGCGCGTTTGTCTTAGTACGCTGTCCGCGAACTGGCAGACTGCGACGATGACGAATACCACGGAAACAACCGAGATCCATCAGACGCTTAATATTCATTGACACTTCACGACGAAGGTCACCTTCTACGTCAAACTTGCCAACCTCCGTACGAAGCATTTCCAGCTGATCTTCAGACAACGAAGACACTTTGGCAGACTCTTCGATGCCAGTTGCTTTACAGATCGCTTTCGCGCGAGTTTGACCAATCCCAAAAACATACTGCAGTGAAATCACTGTGTGCTTGTTATCGGGGATGTTAACGCCGGCAATACGTGCCATTCCTAACTCTCCAAATTCATGAACCGGCCCCGCCGACTCTCGAAAATCACGAGGCGCGAAATTCTATTGATTCCAACAGAAAATCTCAACCCTTTTCTTTATTTAACCTTGACGCTGCTTGTGACGAGGATCCGTACAGATCACACGTACTGCACCGTTACGACGAATAATTCGACAGTTCCGGCAAATCTTTTTTACTGATGCGCGTACTTTCATTTCAAAGCTCCCAATGCCCGTTTACCGTAAAAGGCCGCCCGAGCCATACCCTTTCAAATTCGATTTCTTCATCAAGGATTCGTACTGACGACTCATAAGATGCGACTGCACCTGCGACATAAAATCCATGACCACAACAACAACGATCAACAGTGACGTACCACCGAAGTAAAACGGTGCATTGAAGCTGACCACCAAGCTCTGTGGGAGCAAGGAGACGGCTGCAATGTAGGCAGCACCCCAAAACGTCAAACGACTCATCACTTTGTCGATATAGTTTGCTGACTGTTCACCCGGACGAATCCCTGGGATGAAAGCACCAGACTTTTTCAGGTTGTCTGCCACGTCGCGCGGATTGAAGACCAACGCCGTGTAGAAGTAGCAGAAAAACACAATGCCCACTGTAAATAGCAGATAGTACAGAGGCTGACCTGGACCGAGCGCAAGACTCACATCCTGCAACCATTCCATCCCTTCGCCTTGACCGAACCACTGGCCGATCGACGCAGGGAACAACAACAGGCTCGACGCAAAGATCGGTGGGATCACACCCGCCATATTGACCTTTAACGGCAAATGCGACTGTTGTGCCGCAAATACTTTATTCCCTTGCTGTCGACGTGCGTAATTCACCGTAATGCGACGTTGTGCACGTTCCATAAAGACGACAAACGCAACTACCCCGACCGCAATGACGGCAATCGCCAATAACCCAAGGATGTTCAGATCCCCTTGACGCGCAGCCTCAGCTGACTGCCCGATCGCGCCGGGAAGACCCGCGACAATACCGGCAAAGATCAGCAAACTAATGCCGTTACCGATCCCTTTTTCCGTGACCTGCTCACCAAGCCACATCAGAAAGACCGAACCTGAGACAAAGGTGATCACCGCCACAAAATGGAAGTTGAAATCGGACGCAAACGCGACACCTTGACCTGCAAGACCCATGGCAACACCGATAGACTGTACCGTCGCCAGAAACACCGTTCCGTACCGAGTATATTGCGTAATCTTTCGACGCCCAGCCTCACCCTCTTTCTTCAATGCCTCAAGCGATGGGACAACAGCGGTTAAGAGCTGCATCACAATCGATGCTGAGATGTAAGGCATGATTCCAAGCGCGAGGATCGACATCCGCTCCAACGCACCACCAGAGAACATGTTGAATAGGCTAAGAATTGTTCCTTGGCTCTGCTCAAACAGATCTGCCAGCCGATCAGGATTAATTCCTGGGACCGGAATGTGTGCACCGATTCGGTACACCACAACAGCAATCACAACGAAGCGGAGTCGAGCCCAAAGCTCTGTCAATCCACCTCCTGATGCACCTGGAGTCGCCATTTACGCTTCGACCTTGCCGCCAGCGGCTTCGACTGCAGCTTGAGCACCCTTGGTTATCTTCAAGCCTTTGACAGTCATCGCACGAGTGATTTCACCAGCCAAGATGATTTTCACGTCTTTGATGTTTTCACCAATGAGTCGCGCTTGACGCAACGAGTCCATCGTGACTTCATCGCCTTGGATCTTGTTCAGTTCCGCTAAGCGGATCTCGTCACGAGTCAAACTCTTGCGTGAGGTAAAACCAAACTTCGGCAGGCGACGCTGCAAGGGCATTTGACCGCCTTCGAAACCAGGCTTCACTGAACCACCAGAACGCGCCTTCAACCCTTTATGACCACGACCACCAGTTTTGCCCAAACCGGAACCGATGCCACGACCAACACGCTTTTTATCCGTGCGTGAGCCAGGAGCGGGAGATAAGCCATTTAAACGCATTATGCTTCTCCTTCAATACGAACGAGGTAGTTGACCTTGTTGATCATTCCACGAACGCTAGGTGTATCTTCAACCTCAACTGTCTGTTGCATGCGCTTCAAGCCAAGACCCTGGACACACAATTTGTGCTTTGGATTTTGACGGATTGGGCTACGCACCAATGTCACTTTCAACATTTTTTTCTTCGCCATGTCTCTAATCCTTAGCCGAGAATTTCTTCGACTGATTTGCCACGACGAGCTGCAACGTCTTCCGGAGATTGCATCTCTGAAAGCGCTTTGATCGTTGCACGAACTACGTTAGCAGGGTTCGTTGAGCCGTAACACTTCGCCAATACGTTCTGTACACCAGCGATTTCCAACACCGCACGCATCGCGCCACCGGCGATAACGCCAGTACCCTGTGATGCAGGCTGCATGTAAACCTTGGCGGAGCCGTGGGCGGCTTTGGTTGGGTATTGAATCGTATCCCCATCCAGCTTAACAGAAACCATGTTGCGGCGAGCCGCTTCCATCGCTTTCTGAATCGCCGCTGGTACTTCACGCGCTTTACCACGACCGTATCCAACTTTCCCATTTCCATCGCCAACCACAGTCAATGCTGTGAAGCTGAAAATCCGGCCACCTTTAACAACTTTGGCAACCCGATTCACCTGAACCAGCTTTTCTTGCAGATCGCCCTGCTGCTGCGTTTCTACTTTTGCGTTCATCGGATCCCCTTAAAACTCAAGTCCACCTTCACGGGCTGCGTCGGCTAGAGCCTTCACACGACCGTGATAACGGAAACCGGAGCGGTCAAATGCAACCGCCTGAATTCCTTTTTCCTTCGCTCGTTCAGCGATCCGCTTGCCGACTTCTGCAGCCGCATCCACGTTTCCGCCGTTCTTCTCACGAAGGTCCTTATCCAGTGTCGATGCTGTACAAATCACGTTGGATCCATCGCCAGAAATAATCTGGGCGTAGATGTGACGTGGTGTACGATGCACGCACAAACGATTTGCGCCTAATTCGCGCATTTTGGCGCGTGCACGGCGAGCGCGACGCAACCGGGCTTTTTTCTTGTCCATCATGTCGGCTCTCCTTACTTCTTCTTCGCTTCTTTACGACGCACATACTCATCTGAGTAACGCACACCCTTGCCTTTGTAGGGCTCTGGTGGGCGGTATGCGCGGATTTCTGCAGCGACCTGACCAAGCAACTGCTTATCGGCTGACTTCAGCACGATTTCAGTCTGACTTGGTGTTTCTGCAGTCACACCTTGTGGCAGGTTATGAACCACAGGATGTGAGAAACCAAGAGTCAAGTTTATCGCAGACCCTTGAACCTGGGCACGATAACCGACGCCGATGAGAGTCAACTTCTTTTCGAAGCCATCGGCGACACCCGTGACCATGTTATTGACGATTGCACGAGCTGTACCAGCTTGCGCCCAACCATCTGCAGCGCCTTCGCGCGGCTCAAACGTCAATACGTTATCCGCTTGATTCACAGCCACTGCATCGTTTAAGGAAATTGACAACGTGCCGTTCTTTCCTTTGACAGTGACATCCTGGCCAGCAATGTTGACATCAACACCCGATGGCAATTCGATCGGAGCTTTTGCAATACGAGACATCAATAACTCCTTAGAATACTGTGCAGAGCACTTCGCCACCGATACCGGCTTTGCGTGCTTCGCGGTCAGTCATCAAACCTTTCGACGTCGAGATGATGGCAATCCCGAGACCACCTTGTACTTTTGGCAAGGTCTCCTTCCCTTCATACCGACGCAAACCTGGACGACTTGAACGTTTAATTTCACGGATCACTGGACGACCTTCGTGATACCGAAGATCAACTGTCAACGTTGACTTCACACCTGCGTCATCAACGTTGTATCCACCTAAAAATCCTTCGTCAGCGAGTACCCGGGCAAGTGCAACCTTCTGTTTTGAAGAAGGCATAGAGACCGCAGTTTTACCTGCCATCTGCCCGTTGCGGATGCGAGTGAACATATCCGCCAAAGTATCTTGCATGCTCATTTTCTAAATCACTCCTTACCAGCTGGCCTTTTTCAGACCGGGAACTTCACCGCGCATCATCGTTTCGCGCAGCTTAATCCGGGACAGGCCAAACTTACGGTAGACCGCGTGTGGACGACCAGTCACACGACACCGACGCTGTAAACGCACTGCAGAGGCGTCACGTGGCATCTTTTGCAGCTTCTGCTGCGCGTCCCACACTTCTTCATCTGTTGCGTTTGGATTGGCGATTGTCGCTTTCAATTCCTTACGCTTTGCTGCGAACCGAGCAACAGTCTTTTGACGTTTCAGTTCACGTTCTTTCATTGATTTCTTAGCCACCTAACGCTCCTCAGTTACGGAATGGGAAGTTGAACGCCTTCAAAAGCGCTTTACCTTCCTCATCAGTGTCAGCCGATGTGGTGATGGTGATGTCCAGTCCACGGATCGCATCCACTTTGTCATAATCGATTTCAGGGAACATGATCTGCTCGCGCACACCCATCGAGTAGTTCCCACGACCGTCAAACGACTTACCGTTCAATCCGCGGAAATCACGAATCCGTGGGATTGAGATCGCGATCAGACGATCCAAGAATTCCCACATGTGCTCACCACGCAAGGTGACCTTGCAGCCAATTGGCCAACCGTCACGGATCTTAAAGCCCGCAATCGACTTGCGTGCCTTGGTCACCACAGGCTTCTGTCCGGCGATCGCCGTCATGTCCCGTACTGCGTTTTCGATCTGCTTCTTATCCGCAACTGCCTCGCCAACACCCATATTGAGAGTGATTTTCTTGACGCGCGGCACTTGCATCGCATTTTTGTACGCGAACTCTTTCAAGAGCTCCGGTACGACTTTTTCTTTGAAGACTTGCTGTAGTCTCGCCATGGCTTCTTTCTCGCTCCTAGGCGCAGAGGCTTACGCCCCGACTTCCTTACCAGTGGACTTGAACACCCGTACTTTGGTGCCGTCCTCGTTTACACGAAAACCAACGCGTTCTGCTTTGTTATTTTCAGGGTTAAACAGCGCTACGTTTGAGATATGAAGCGGAGCTTCTTTCTCAACAATGCCGCCCTGCTTGCCAAGCATTGGGTTTGGTTTCATATGCTTTTTGATCAGGTTGACACCTGACACCAACACGCGGTTATCTGGACGCACCTGCAATACTTTGCCGCGGCGTCCTTTGTCTTTACCCGCGATTACGACGACTTCATCGTCACGACGAATTTTTGCTGCCATCGATCTGCCCCTTACAACACTTCAGGCGCAAGTGAGATGATTTTCATAAACTTCTCACTTCGCAGTTCACGCGTGACTGGCCCGAAAATACGAGTCCCAATTGGCGCTAGGTTGGTGTTCAAAAGAACCGCCGCGTTACCATCGAATTTAATCAATGAACCGTCTTGACGACGAACGCCACTGCGAGTCCGAACGACAACTGCGTTCATGACCTGACCTTTCTTCACTTTGCCGCGAGGAATCGCTTCTTTCACGGTGACCTTAATAATGTCGCCGATCCGGGCATAGCGACGCTTTGAGCCGCCGAGCACTTTGATACACATCACACGACGCGCACCTGAGTTGTCAGCTACCTCAAGCATACTTTCTGCTTGAATCATGATTCCCCTCCGTTAAACCTGAACAGCACGCTCAGTGATTTCAACGAGACGGTACGCTTTCGACTTCGAAAGCGGACGACACTCAGAAATCGTGACTGTGTCACCAATCTGGCACTCGTTGTTCTCATCATGAGCAGCAATCTTTGAGGAGCGCTTCACGTACTTACCGTACAACGGGTGCTTCTCAAAACGCTCTACCAATACGCTGATGGTTTTGTAGCCTTTATTTGAGACAACCTTTCCGCTCAGTGTCCGAACTATTGTTGTTGCTTCGGTCATGCCGCTACCTCCTTCTGCGCGATCACTGTCTTGATGCGCGCGATGTCACGACGGACCTGACCCAACAAGTGTGTCTGAGCCAGCTGACCTGTGGCTTTTGCCATATTCAGATTGAACTGTTCACGACGTAGCGTAAGCAGCTCTTCTTTCAGCTCAGCAACGTTTTTTTCACGTAACTCTGATGCTTTCATTACATTACCGTCCGACTAACGAAGGTGGTTTTGAATGGAAGCTTCGATGCCGCAAGCGTAAATGCTTCGCGCGCCACTTCTTCAGACACACCTTCAATTTCATATAAAACACGACCTGGCTGAATCTGGCATACCCAGTATTCAACAGAGCCTTTACCTTTACCCTGACGCACTTCCAAAGGCTTCTGGGTAATTGGCTTATCAGGGAAAACCCGAATCCATAACTTACCGCCACGTTTCACGCGACGAGTAATGGTTCGACGGGCTGCCTCAATCTGACGCGCCGTCATGCGACCACGACCGGTCGCTTTTAGAGCGAATTCACCAAAGCTTACTTTGGAGCCGCGCTCTGCTAGGCCACGATTCCGGCCTTTTTGCATTTTGCGGAATTTCATCCGTTTCGGTTGCAGCATCGACTTCTCCCCTTAGCGAGCAGCTTTCGCGCGAGCCTGTTCACGGCTAGCACGAACTGCTTCAATTCCACCAAGGATCTCACCTTTGAAGATCCACGCTTTGATACCGATCACGCCATATGTGGTGTGCGCCTCATACGTCGAGTAGTCGATATCTGCACGCAATGTGTGCAGTGGAACGCGACCTTCGCGATACCACTCTGTCCGCGCGATTTCAGCACCGCCCAAACGACCTGAAACCTGAACACGAATCCCTTCAGCACCAGCTCGCATAGCGTTTTGAACCGCCCGCTTCATCGCGCGACGGAACATCACGCGACGCTCCAACTGGCCTGCGATATTCTGAGCAACCAAATGCGCATCAAGCTCAGGCTTTCTGATCTCTTCGATGTTGATCTGAACTGGAATACCCATCATCTGTGTCAGTTCTTTGCGAAGCGCTTCCACGTCTTCGCCTTTCTTACCGATCACGATGCCTGGACGCGCCGTTTGCAACGTGACACGTGCGTTCTTCGCAGGACGCTCGATCAAGATCTTTGAAATCTGAGCATTCTTCAGTTTCGCATCAAGGAACTCACGGACCTTAATGTCATCGAATAATTTATCTGCATAATCACCACGCTCGGCATACCAAATCGACGTGTGATCCTTGGTAATCCCGAGGCGGATGCCATTCGGGTGTACTTTCTGACCCATAATGTTCCTCCTCAGGCCTGTCCGACTTTGACAGTGATATGACATGACCGCTTAAATATCCGGTCTGCGCGACCCTTCGCACGCGGGCGAATTCGCTTCATAGTCATACCCTCATCGACGAAGACTGTTGTGACCTTCAGATCATCAACGTCAGCGCCTTCATTGTGTTCTGCGTTCGCAATGGCACTCTCAAGAACTTTCTTGACAATATGCGCCGCTTTCTTCGTTGAGAAGTTCAGCGTATTGAGCGCCTCTTCAACGTGCTTCCCGCGAATCTGGTCTGCGACCAGGCGCGCCTTCTGAGCAGAAAGTCGAGCGCCTTTTAAACGTGCTTGCACTTCATTCATGGCTACACCTAATCCTTAACGCTTCGACTTTTTGTCGGCAACGTGACCACGGTAGTTTCGCGTCACCGCGAACTCACCTAACTTGTGACCAACCATGTCTTCGTTGATCAAAACAGGAATATGTTGTTTCCCGTTGTGAACAGCGATGGTTAATCCCACCATATTTGGAACAATCATCGAGCGACGCGACCAAGTCTTAATCGGACGACGATCATTTGCCTCAGAAGCCGCCTCGACCTTCTTCAGAAGGTGGAGATCGACGAATGGGCCCTTTTTCAATGAACGTGGCATTAATCTCTCTCCTTACTTACCGCGACGGCGTACGATCATTTTATCGGTACGCTTGTTCTTACGAGTCTTGTAACCCTTCGTTGGCATACCCCAAGGTGATACCGGATGACGGCCCCCTGACGTACGACCTTCACCACCACCATGCGGGTGGTCAACCGGGTTCATCACAACACCACGGACCGTAGGACGAACACCTCTCCAGCGCTTCGCTCCGGCTTTACCAAGCTGACGCAGGCTATGCTCGCCATTCGACACTTCGCCCAGAGTGGCTCGACATTCCGACAAGACTTTGCGCATCTCACCTGAACGTAAGCGGAGGGTCGCATGACGACCTTCGCGAGCGACCAACTGGACAGACGCACCAGCCGAACGGGCTATTTGCGCACCTTTTCCAGGTCTCAACTCAATGCAATGAATGACAGAACCGACCGGGATATTCCGGAGCGGAAGGCAGCTACCAACCTTAATCGGTGCATCTTCACCAGACCGAATCGGATCACCAGCCTGCAGTCCCTTTGGCGCAATAATGTATCGGCGCTCGCCGTCTGCGTAGAGAACTAAAGCAATGTGAGCCGAACGGTTAGGATCATATTCCAAACGCTCGATCTTGCCCGGAATGCCATCTTTATTCCGCTTAAAGTCGATGACACGATAGTGTTGCTTATGACCACCACCGATATGACGAGTCGTAATCCGACCATCATTGTTTCGACCACCTGTTTTCGATTTCTTTTCCAACAGCGGCGCGTGCGGCGCTCCTTTATGGAGCTCTGGCGCCACAATTTTCACCATGTGACGACGGCCGGCTGACGTTGGTTTACATTTTACGATTGCCATAACTTCCGTCTCACTCGCCTGCTGCAAAGGAAATTTCTTGGCCATCAGCCAGCGTTACATAAGCTTTACGCGTATCGCTACGCTTACCCATGCCACGCGCTGTGCGCTTCGTCTTTCCTTTGATGTTTACAACATTGACCTTAGTCACAGACACTTCGAACAAAGCTTCGACTGCTGCTTTGATCTCAGGTTTAGTCGCGTCTGAGGCCACCTTGAATACGTACTGATTGTTCTGATCGGCAACGACAGTGGCCTTCTCGGACACGTGAGGTCCTTTCAGAGCAGTAAAAATACGTTCCTGATTCATGCCAATTGCTCCTCAATCGCCTTCAATGCGTCGACGGTCACCAACACTTTCTCGAAAGAAATGAGGCTCACAGGGTCAATAGCATCGGCATCGCGAACATCCACGTGTGGAAGATTCCGTGCTGACAGATATAAGGCATCTGAAACTTCACCAGCAACGATCAACACATTCGATAACTCCAAAGCGCTGAGCTTAGCAGCCAATGCTTTGGTTTTTGGCGCATCGATGCCTAAATCATCAGTGATGACCAAACGACCTTGACGGATCAGCTCGCTCCAAATGCTCTGCATCGCTGCGCGATACATTTTCTTGTTCACTTTCTGCGAGAAGTCCCGAGGCTTCGCAGCAAAGGTCACACCACCTGAACGCCAAATCGGAGAACGCGTAGTACCCGCACGGGCACGACCTGTTCCTTTTTGACGCCAAGGCTTGCGGCCGCCGCCTGATACCTCAGAACGCGTTTTCTGCGCACGCGTACCTTGGCGCGCACCGGCGAGATATGCTGTCACCACCTGGTGGATCAGCGCCTCGTTGAATTCGCGACCGAACGTCTGGTCAGAGACCTCGACAGTTCCGCCTGCTATTAGATTCAATTCCATGTTCGACTCCCTCAGGCCTTTGCTGTCGGCTTGATGATGACGTCAGTCCCGTTCGCACCTGGAACGGAACCCTTAACCAGGATCAGGCCTTTCTCTTCGTCAATACGGACGACTTCGAGACCTTGAACGGTGACGCGCTCTGCACCCATGTGGCCAGCCATCTTCTTACCTTTGAAGACCCGACCTGGTGTTTGGCAGTTACCGATAGAACCTGGAGCACGATGCGACAGAGAGTTACCATGAGTCGCGTCTTGGGTGCGGAAATTCCAGCGCTTCACAGCACCAGCAAATCCTTTACCCTTCGACTGACCTGTCACGTCAACGATTTGACCGGCTTCGAACTGGTTCACAGAAATCTCTGCACCAATCGCTAGCTCTCCAAGGTCTTCCACGCGGAATTCCCAAAGACCACGACCCATGCGCATCTCTGCTTTGGACAAATGACCTTTGATCGGTTGCGTTACACGATGTTGTGCACGACGATCACCAACGGTCACCTGGATGGCTTGATAACCGTCTGTTTCAACGGTTTTTACTTGACTCACCCGATTCGGTTCAACTTGAACGACAGTGACAGGAACTGACACGCCTTCCTCAGTGAACACTCGGGTCATACCGGTCTTCCGACCGACAACTCCAATTGTCATCTCGACTTCCTCTCTGCCTGCACAGGGGGCTAAACCCGCTATGGCCACAGTAAGTTATACAAACAGACCGCTTGTCACCGGGGCGCGCGGATTTAGTGCACCCCTGCTTTTGATCAACCTAAGCTGATCTGAACATCAACACCCGCTGCCAGATCAAGTTTCATCAAGGCGTCGACAGTCTTGTCGGTAGGCTCAACGATATCGATCATGCGCTTGTGCGTACGCATCTCGTACTGATCGCGCGCATCCTTGTTCACGTGAGGTGAAACAAGAACGGTGTAGCGCTCAATCCGCGTCGGCAATGGAATCGGGCCACGCACTTGTGCCCCGGTACGCTTGGCGGTTTCAACAATGTCCTGAGTCGATGAATCAATCAGGCGATGGTCGAAAGCCTTCAGCCGAATGCGAATTTTTTGATTCTGTACTGCCACTTGGCTACTCCAATCAAAAATTGCCCGCGAAACGCGGACAGTCAAAAACAAGGTGCGATAGTTTATGCATCTGACCCTGGTGAGTCAACCGCTTCCCGGAAATAAAAAAGCCCCGGCCAGGCGGGGCTTTCTTTTAGGCGAATTGCCTTGACAAATCAGTCTAGGATTTTGGAGACGACGCCGGCGCCGACAGTACGGCCACCTTCACGAATCGCAAAACGCAGACCTTCTTCCATCGCAATCGGACAAATCAGCTCAACCGACAACTTCACGTTATCACCTGGCATGACCATCTCTGTGCTCGAAGGAAGCTCACACGCACCCGTCACATCCGTCGTACGGAAGTAAAACTGCGGACGATAGCCCTTGAAGAACGGCGTATGACGGCCACCTTCATCCTTCGACAACACATACACTTCACACTCAAACTTCGTGTGCGGATTGATCGAACCTGGCTTCGCCAAGACCTGACCACGCTCCACTTCATCACGCTTAGTACCACGAAGAAGAACACCAACGTTCTCGCCCGCACGACCTTCGTCAAGCAGCTTGCGGAACATCTCAACACCCGTACAAGTCGTCTTCGTCGTATCCTTGATACCAACGATCTCAATCTCGTCACCAACGTTGATGATGCCGCGCTCAATACGACCCGTCACAACCGTTCCACGACCCGAAATCGAGAACACATCCTCAATCGGCATCAAAAACGCTTGGTCAATCGCTCGCTCAGGCTCAGGAATATAAGAGTCCAACGTCTCAATCAACTTCTGAACCGCCGGCATACCAATGTCCGACGTATCACCTTCCAATGCCTTCAGGGCAGAACCCACAATAATTGGCGTGTCGTCACCCGGAAAATCGTACTGATCCAACAGCTCACGAACTTCCATCTCAACCAGTTCCAACAACTCAGGATCATCAACCATGTCCGCCTTGTTTAAGAACACCACAATGTAAGGAACACCAACCTGGCGAGACAACAAAATGTGCTCACGCGTCTGTGGCATCGGACCATCAGCCGCAGAACACACCAAAATCGCTCCGTCCATCTGCGCCGCACCCGTAATCATGTTCTTCACATAATCCGCGTGACCCGGACAATCTACGTGCGCGTAATGACGCTCATGCGACTGATACTCAACGTGCGATGTCGAAATTGTAATCCCTCGCGCACGCTCTTCAGGAGCATTATCAATCTGGTCAAACGCTCTCGTCTCACCACCAAAAACCTCCGCTCCAACACGCGTCAACGCCGCTGTCAAAGTCGTCTTACCATGGTCAACGTGACCAATCGTGCCTACGTTTACGTGCGGCTTACTACGCTCAAACTTTTCTTTTGCCATTTCTATGGACTCCGATATTCAATTAGCTGTTTTTCTTAATCACTTCTTCTGCGACGCTTGATGGTGCTTCAGCGTATTTCGCAAATTCCATGCTGTACGATGCGCGACCCTGTGTGAAACCACGGAGGTCTGTTGCGTATCCAAACATTTCCGCAAGCGGAACTTCGGCACGAACAAGTTTCACACCACCCACACCGTCATCCATGCCCTGGACCAGGCCACGACGACGGTTAAGATCACCAATCACATCACCCATATTTTCTTCTGGAGTGACGACTTCAACTTTCATCATAGGCTCGAGTAACGCAGGGTTTGCCTCTAGCGCACCTTTCTTCATAGCCATGGAGCCGGCAATCTTGAAAGCCATTTCGTTTGAGTCAACTTCATGGAAAGACCCATCGAAAAGAGTGGCTCTAACCCCTAAAAGCGGGAATCCCGCCAAAACTCCATTCGCCAACTGCTCCTCAATACCTTTAGAGACCGCCGGGATGTACTCCTTAGGAACGACACCACCAACGATTTTGTTCACAAATTCGAAATTAGTCTCACCGTCAAGTGGCAAAGGATCGATCGTTATGCACACATGGCCATATTGACCACGCCCACCAGATTGACGAACAAACTTACCCTCAACTTCGACTGACTTACGGATACACTCACGATAAGACACCTGAGGTGCGCCAACATTACATTCGACTGAGAATTCGCGACGCATCCGATCAACCAGAATATCGAGGTGTAACTCACCCATCCCGGAAATGATCGTCTGGCCAGTATCGTCATCGGTTTTCACACGGAATGACGGATCTTCTTGAGCCAACTTGCCAAGTGCGATACCCATCTTCTCTTGGTCAGCCTTTGACTTTGGCTCAACCGATAATGAAATCACAGGCTCCGGGAACTCCATCCGTTCCAAAATGATGGGGTTTGCGAGATCACACAAAGTGTCACCGGTTGTGACATCTTTCAAACCAACGGCTGCCGCAATATCACCCGCACGAACTTCTTTGATTTCTTCGCGAGTGTTGGCGTGCATCTGCACCATACGACCGACGCGCTCTTTCTTTCCTTTCACAGAATTCAGAACGGAATCGCCACCATTCAGAATGCCCGAATACACCCGGAAAAACGTTAACGTACCCACAAACGGGTCTGTTGCGATCTTAAAGGCCAAGGCAGCAAATGGCGCTTCATCGCTTGCTGGACGCGTATCTTCGGATTCATCTTCTTTGAGACCACGAATCGCTTCTACTTCATCTGGCGCCGGTAAGTAATCAATCACGGCATCCAACATTGCCTGGACACCTTTGTTCTTGAATGCAGTACCGCACAGGCAAGGGACGATTTCACGAGCCAACGTGCGCTGACGCAAACCTGCTTTGATTTCCGATTCAGTCAACTCACCTTCTTCAAGATACTTGTCCATCAACTCTTCATTCGCTTCAGCGGCCGCCTCGATCATTTCTTCACGAAGTGAAGCTGCCTGATCCGCGACTTCCGCTGGGATTTCTTCATAGGTGAAGGTCGTTCCCATGTCCTCTTCATTCCAGGCGATGAATTTGTTTTTCACCAAATCAACGACGCCTTTGAAATCTTTCTCAGAACCAACCGCACACTGGATTGGCACTGCAATCGCACCTAAGCGATCACGAACCTGATTCACCACACGAATAAAGTCGGCACCATCGCGATCCATCTTATTGACGAAACAAATCCGTGGAACACCATATTTATCTGCCTGACGCCAGACGGTTTCTGACTGCGGCTCAACACCTGAGGCTGCACAGAAAACAACAACTGCACCATCAAGAACACGCATCGAACGCTCAACTTCAATCGTGAAGTCAACGTGACCCGGGGTATCAATGATGTTGACGCGGTATTTGTCATATTGCTGATCCATCCCTTGCCAGAACGTCGTTGTCGCAGCGGAGGTGATGGTAATTCCGCGCTCTTGCTCTTGAGCCATCCAGTCCATGGTGGCTGCGCCGTCGTGAACCTCACCAATCTTGTGGTTAACACCGGTATAAAACAGAACACGCTCTGTCGTCGTTGTTTTACCAGCATCAACGTGCGCGCAGATGCCGATATTGCGGTAGCGGTTAATTGGGGTGGTACGTGCCACAGTTACTCTCCAAAGGGCCGGCGATCCGGCCATCATTTAATTAAAAACGGAAGTGCGAGAACGCCTTATTCGCTTCAGCCATGCGATGAACGTCTTCACGCTTCTTCACCGCAGCACCGCGTTGCTCAATCGCATCAAGGATTTCACCGGCTAGACGAGCCTGCATCGACTTCTCGCCACGTTTACGGGCATATTCAACCAACCAACGCATCGCCAGCGCTGTCCGACGACTCGGACGCACTTCAACCGGAACCTGATAGGTGGCACCACCCACACGGCGTGACTTCACCTCGACCATTGGCGCGATGTTCTCAAGCGCTTGGTTGAACACTTCGAGTGGATCACCACCGTTCTTTTCTTGCACGCGATCAAGCGCGCCATAAACGATGGATTCTGCAATGGACTTCTTTCCACTTTCCATGACGTGGTTAATGAATTTAGCAAGCAACTGATCGCCGAATTTTGGATCCGGCAAAGTTTCACGTTTTACGGGGACGCGACGTCTTGGCATTGTACTTTCCTTTTCTTCAGGTCATTCCGGAACTCTCGCCCGGCCTTACTGAGCATGGCGAGCCATGCTCTGTATAAATGATTACAGTTTAATGAATTCGTGGTACTAAGTTAGCCCTTTGGCCGTTTCGCACCATACTTCGAACGACCTTGTTTCCGATCGTTCACACCCGCGGTATCCAATGCACCGCGAACGGTATGATATCGAACACCTGGCAAATCCTTCACTCGACCACCACGAATCAAGACCACTGAGTGTTCCTGTAAGTTGTGACCTTCACCGCCGATGTATGACGATACTTCGTATCCGTTGGTTAAACGTACACGGCACACCTTACGAAGCGCTGAGTTTGGCTTCTTTGGTGTGGTTGTATACACACGAGTACACACACCGCGACGCTGTGGGCAAGCCTGCAACGCCGGGACATCAGTTTTGACGACCTTACGCTTACGTGGCTTGCGAACAAGCTGATTAATCGTTGCCATTGGCAAACTCCCTAGTCCATTGCAAAAATAGGGCGCGATTCTAGGCGCGCCCAAAGCGACAGTCAAGTGAGGCGGAAATTACTCCGCCGCTTCCTGTCCCTGAGATTCAATCTCAGCGATCTCTCGACTCAAAGCTTCAGCCACTTCGGCCGCGGACACCCGAGTCTCATCACCGGTCTCAGCACGTCGACGCTTCCGTTCTGCATGATATGCCAAACCAGTCCCTGCTGGGATCAAACGACCCACAACAACGTTCTCTTTCAAGCCGCGTAAGTTGTCGGCTTTGCCAGTCACTGCTGCTTCCGTCAACACACGAGTGGTTTCCTGGAACGAGGCCGCAGAGATAAATGACTCCGTGGCAAGTGACGCCTTAGTGATCCCCAATAGTTGACGCTCGTAATGTGCCTCGATATTACCGTCACCACGGAGGCGATCATTCTCTTCGAGCACTTGAGTGTATTCAACCTGATCACCAGCGATGAATGACGAATCACCGATTGAACTGACTTCGACTTTGCGCAACATCTGGCGAATGATCACCTCGATGTGTTTGTCGTTGATGCCAACACCTTGCAAGCGATACACGTCCTGGATTTCATTGGTGATGTACTTGGCCAGTTCAGACACACCCAGCAGACGCAAAATGTCATGCGGGTTCGATGGACCATCAGAGATGACCTCACCCTTTTGAACTTGCTCACCATCGAAAACGTTCAACTGACGCCACTTAGGAATCAGAATCTCCACTGGATCAGTGCCATCATCTGGCGAAATCACAAGGCGAACCTTGCCTTTGGTTTCTTTACCGAAGGAAACGTGACCCGAGATCTCAGCCAGAATCGACGATTCTTTCGGCTTGCGTGCCTCAAACAAGTCGGCGACACGAGGCAGACCACCGGTAATATCACGAGTCTTCGATGATTCCTGAGGAATACGCGCCACAACCGAACCGGCTTCAATGTTGGTTCCATCTTCCAGTGATACCAATGCACCACCCGGCAACAAGAAGTGGGCAATTGGCTCGTCAGTTATCGCAGCACCTTTCGCGTACAGGAAAATCCCTGGCTTCAAATCTTTACCAGCCGCTGGACGGTCTTTCTCATC
The DNA here is from genome assembly GCA_902528165.1 of uncultured Litorivicinus sp. Taxonomy (GTDB): domain Bacteria; phylum Pseudomonadota; class Gammaproteobacteria; order Pseudomonadales; family Litorivicinaceae; genus HIMB30. The sequence continues at coordinate 38,747 of CABZRL010000006.1, read as the reverse complement.
AATAATTTCGTAGTTGGCAAGTCCCGTGAGCTCGTCCACCTGACGCTTGACGGTAATTCCATCTTCAAACGCCTGATAACGAACGATACCTGCGCGATCAGCGATGATTGGGTGAGTGTGCGGATCCCAAGTTGCAACCACAGCACCGGCATCGACCTCTGCACCTTCTTTGGCGCTGATCACTGCACCATAAGGCAGTTTGTACCATTCACGCTCACGACCATGCTCGTCTGCAATACTCAAGGCGCCTGAACGCGAAACAGCAACCAAGTCACCATTTGAGCGCTCAACCCACTTTAAATTATGCAAACGAACCGTACCGCCGTGCTTGACGTCAATCCGGTCAGCGGCAGATGCTCGGCTCGCGGCACCACCGATGTGGAACGTCCGCATGGTCAACTGTGTACCTGGCTCGCCAATTGACTGAGCCGCAATCACACCGACAGCTTCGCCGACGTTCACCAAATGACCGCGACCGAGGTCTCGACCATAACACTTCGAACACACACCATGGCGAACTTCACAGGTGATCGGCGAACGAACCAAGACTTCGTCCACACCCCATCCTTCGATTTGCCCAGCCAGTTGCTCATCAATGAGAGTCCCTGCCTCAAGCACAACTTCGTCGGTACCTGGCTTCACAACATCTTGAGCCACAACTCGACCAAGAATACGACCCGCCAGAGGAACAACCACATCACCACCTTCAATCAGAGGTGTCATGCGGAGACCTTCGTCGGTACCACAGTCGTGATCGGTAATGACCAAATCCTGCGCCACATCCACCAATCGACGTGTCAGGTAACCAGAGTTCGCTGTCTTCAATGCCGTATCGGCCAAACCTTTCCGTGCACCGTGCGTCGAGATGAAGTACTGAAGAACCGACAGACCTTCTCGGAAGTTAGCCGTAATCGGTGTTTCAATGATCGATCCATCCGGCTTTGCCATCAGACCTCGCATCCCCGCAAGCTGACGAATCTGTGCAGCCGAACCGCGCGCGCCAGAATCAGCCATCATGAAGACCGAGTTGAACGAATCTTGCTGAACGGTATTGCCTTCCGCATCCACCGCGTCTTCTTTCCCGATTCGGTCCATCATCTTCTTCGCGACCAAGTCATTGGCTCGCGCCCAGATGTCGATCACTTTGTTGTACTTCTCACCTTGGGTCACAAGACCTGAAGCAAACTGATCTTCAATCTCTTTCACTTGCGCTTCGGCTTCACCGATAATCTGCGCTTTCTCCACTGGGATCTCAAAGTCGTTGACGCCGATTGATGAGCCAGAACGCGTCGCGTAGCTGAAGCCCATGTACATCAGTTGGTCCGCGAAGATCACGGTTTCTTTCAAGCCCACACGGCGATAACACGCATTAATAAGACGTGAAATCGCTTTTTTAGTCATGTTCTGATCGACCAGAGAGAATGCCAATCCAGTTGGAACAATCGAGAATAAAATCGCACGACCGACGGTTGTCTCAACAATCCGCATTTCGGCAGTCCCATGGCCGTCAGCATCATTGACGGTCTCATTGATCCGGACTTTAATCTGCGCCTGCAAATCCACCTTCCGTGCACCATAGGCTCGCAAGACTTCATCGGTGTCCGTAAAGACCATCCCCTCACCCTTGGAATTAATCCGGTGGCGGGTCATGTAATACAGTCCAAGAACAACGTCCTGAGATGGAACGATGATCGGCTCACCGTTGGCTGGCGACAGCACGTTATTGGTCGACATCATCAAAGCGCGCGCTTCGAGCTGTGCTTCAAGCGTCAACGGCAAGTGAACAGCCATTTGGTCACCGTCAAAGTCGGCGTTGTAGGCCGCACAGACTAATGGGTGTAGCTGAATCGCCTTACCCTCAATCAACAACGGCTCAAATGCCTGGATACCAAGACGGTGTAGCGTAGGAGCTCGGTTCAACAACACCGGATGCTCACGAATCACTTCAGCCAGGATATCCCAGACTTCAGGAGTCTCACGCTCCACCATTTTCTTCGCTGCTTTGATCGTCGTCGCAAGACCACGCGCCTCAAGCTTTGCGTAGATAAAGGGCTTGAATAGCTCAAGTGCCATTTTCTTTGGCAGACCACACTGGTGTAGCTTCAAATACGGACCAACAACGATCACCGAACGTCCAGAGTAGTCCACACGCTTACCGAGCAGGTTTTGACGGAAACGACCTTGCTTTCCTTTAATCATGTCAGCCAGCGACTTCAGTGGGCGCTTATTAGATCCTGTGATCGCACGACCACGACGACCGTTATCAAGCAAGGCATCCACAGATTCCTGCAGCATCCGCTTTTCGTTACGAACGATGATGTCCGGTGCGCGGAGCTCAAGCAAACGCTTCAGACGGTTGTTTCTGTTGATCACGCGGCGATACAGATCATTGAGATCTGAAGTCGCGAAGCGACCACCATCGAGCGGGACCAGTGGGCGGAGATCTGGTGGGAGTACTGGAAGAACTTCCATGATCATCCACTCGGGGTTGTTACCACTATCGCGGAAGGACTCAAGCAGCTTCAGTCGCTTCGACAGCTTTTTCAATTTTGTTTCCGAGTTGGTGTTCGGAATCTCTTCACGCATGGTGACGATCTCGTCATTGAGATCCATATCCATCATCAGAGCACGAATCGCCTCGGCACCCATCATGGCGGTGAAGTCATCTTGATACTCTTCAAATGCTTCGAAATATTGCTCGTCGGATAACAGCTGACCACGCTCCAACGGAGTCATACCAGGATCAACAACGACGTAGGTTTCAAAGTAAAGAATTCGCTCGATATCACGCAGCGTCATATCCAAAAGTAGACCGATCCGAGACGGCAGTGACTTCAGGAACCAAATGTGACACACAGGACTCGCCAGTTCGATGTGACCCATGCGCTCGCGACGTACTTTGGTCTGCGTGACTTCAACGCCACACTTTTCACAGACCACACCACGATGCTTCAAGCGCTTGTACTTCCCACAAAGACATTCAAAGTCTTTAACCGGCCCAAAAATCCGCGCACAAAACAAACCATCACGCTCAGGCTTAAAGGTTCGATAGTTAATGGTTTCTGGTTTTTTCACCTCACCAAATGACCACGAACGGATCTCTTCCGGTGATGCAAGACCAATACGAATCCGATCAAAGTCGGAGGACTGTCCCTGGCTCTTTAACAGGTTTAACAAATCTTTCATTGCTTAAATCTCCAATTCCTACCGACTTACTCGTTTTCCAGTTCAACAGAGATACCGAGTGAACGGATCTCCTTGACCAGTACGTTGAATGATTCAGGCATACCAGGCTCCATGCGATGGTCGCCGTCCACAATATTTTTGTACATCCGCGTCCGACCATTCACATCATCTGACTTCACAGTCAACATTTCCTGGAGGGTATAGGCCGCACCATAAGCTTCTAAGGCCCATACTTCCATTTCACCGAATCGCTGGCCACCAAACTGAGCCTTACCACCCAATGGTTGCTGCGTGACGAGTGAGTAAGAACCGGTTGAACGTGCGTGCATCTTGTCATCAACCAAATGGTTGAGTTTCAACATGTACATGTAACCGACGGTAACTGAGCGTTCAAATGCTTCACCTGTCCGACCGTCATAAAGGTTGAACTGGCCAGATTCAGGCATACCCGCCAATTCCAAAAGCCCTTTGATCTGCGATTCCTTCGCACCATCAAACGCCGGTGTTGCAAACGGAACACCGTCACAAAGATTCTTGGATAACGCGATAATTTCATCGTCAGACAAAGAATTCAGATCTTCTTGGGTTCCACCAATTTTGTTGTAGATCTGATCTAAGAAGTCGCGCAGTTCACCGACCTTCGACTGATGCTTCAGCATCTCATTAATCCGATCGCCCAATCCTTTCGCCGCCATACCCAAATGCATTTCGAGCACCTGACCGACGTTCATCCGGCTTGGAACACCCAGAGGGTTCAATACGATATCAACGGGATCTCCGTTTTCATCGAAGGGCATATCTTCTTCAGGCATGATGACTGAGATCACACCCTTGTTACCATGACGTCCGGCCATCTTATCGCCCGGCTGAATCCGACGCTTCACGGCAACGTATACTTTCACAATCTTGAGTACGCCTGGCGCCAAATCATCGCCTTGAGTGAGCTTTTTCTTCTTCACTTCAAAGGCTTCATCGAGCTCTTTACGGCGCTCTTTGAGTGACTTTTCGGCTTCAGCAATCAATGCGTTTTGCGCATCGTTAGCCATCTTGACCTTGAACCACTCGTCTTCAGACAAGTTGGCGAGATATTCCGCAGTCAGCGCATCACCTTTCTTAAGACCAGGAGCTCCGGCTACTTTTTGACCGTCGAATTGCTTCGCGAGGTAGCCAAAAGTTGCTTCAGAAACGATGCGATACTCTTCATTGAGATCTTTCCGATACTCATCGAGCTGCTCTTCTTCGATCTGCTTAGCGCGAGCGTCTTTCTCGATACCGTCACGCGTGAACACTTGAACGTTGATGACTGTTCCGGTCGTCCCTGTCCCAACACGCATCGACGTATCTTTCACATCTGATGCTTTTTCACCAAAGATCGCACGCAATAATTTTTCTTCTGGTGTGAGCTGTGTCTCACCTTTTGGTGTGACCTTGCCAACTAAGATATCGCCCGGCTTCACTTCAGCACCGATGTGAACAATGCCCACCTCGTCAAGCTTCGCCAGTGCGTTCTCACCAACATTTGGGATGTCTGCTGTGATTTCTTCTGCACCCAGCTTGGTGTCACGTGCGATACACGAAAACTCTTGGATATGAATCGTCGTAAACCGCTCTTCCTTGACGACCTTCTCAGAGATCAAAATCGAATCTTCGAAGTTATAGCCATTCCACGGCATGAATGCGATTCGCATGTTCTGGCCAAGCGCTAGCTCACCAGTATCAACTGAAGGGCCATCGGCAAGAATATCACCGCGCGCAACCACATCACCGGCACTCACAATCGGGCGCTGGTTGATGCACGTGTTCTGGTTCGAACGCGTGTACTTGGTCAAGTTATAGATATCGACCGGCGCTTCGCCTGATCCAACTTCTTCCGAATTCACTTTGACCACAATTCGTTTAGCGTCAACAAAATCAACAACACCACCACGATTAGCGATCATACAAACGCCTGAATCACCGGCAACATGTCGCTCCATACCAGTACCGACTAACGGCTTCTCCGCCTTCAACGTCGGAACTGCTTGACGTTGCATGTTTGAACCCATCAATGCTCGGTTCGCGTCATCGTGCTCAAGGAACGGAATCAAAGCAGCAGCAACCGAGACAACCTGACGTGGTGACACGTCCATGTAGTCGACGCGCTCTGGCGGCATGACAGCAAATTCATTGAGATGACGAACAGGAACCAGCTCTTCGATCAACTCGCCCTGATCATTTAACTGAGCCGAGGCCTGCGCAATCACGAAGTCGGATTCTTCAATCGCTGACAAATAGAAAATCTCATCAGTCACTTTCCCGTTATCGACGCGGCGATATGGAGACTCGAGGAAGCCATAGCGATTCGTCCGAGCATAAGTCGCCAATGAGTTAATAAGACCAATGTTTGGCCCTTCCGGTGTCTCAATCGGACACACCCGGCCGTAGTGAGTTGGATGAACATCACGAACTTCAAAGCCTGCGCGCTCACGAGTAAGACCACCTGGCCCTAACGCAGACACGCGTCGCTTGTGCGTAATCTCAGACAATGGATTGTTCTGATCCATAAACTGCGATAACTGGCTTGAGCCAAAGAACTCTTTGACGGCTGCTGCAACTGGCTTTGCGTTGATCAGATCACGTGGCATGAGACCCTCGGTCTCTGCTTGACCCAAGCGCTCTCGAACAGCGCGCTCAACACGCACCAAGCCCACACGGAACTGATTTTCTGCCATCTCGCCCACAGAACGAACACGGCGGTTACCGAGGTGATCAATGTCATCAACCACACCCTCACCGTTACGAATATCGATCAGCGTCTTCATAACTGCCAAGATATCGTCTTTCGCTAAGGTTCCTTCACCAAGCTCTGTGTCTCCACCTTCAAGCTTACGATTACCCACGCGACGATTGAACTTCATCCGTCCGACTGAGGACAGGTCATAGCGATCCGACGAGAAGAACAAACTTTCGAATAAATTCTCCGCACTTTCTTTCGTTGGCGGCTCGCCTGGGCGCATCATGCGATAAATTTCGACCAATGCTTCCATCCGGTTGCTTGTCGAATCACCGGCCAAGGTATCTGACATGTAGGGACCACGGTCGAGATCATTGGTGTAGATACACTCAATTGATTTGACACCGGCATCACGAATCGCATCCACCGACTCAAGCGATAACGGTTGATTTGCCGCAGCAATCACTTCACCGGTTGCTTCGTTTACTACGTCCTTAGCAAGCACCTTGCCGACCAAGTAATCGTCGGCAACCTTCAACTCATTGAGCTTGGCTTTTTGCAATTCTCGAACGTGACGCGCGGTAATTCGCTTACCGGCTTCAACGATCACTTCACCTTTGCTATCAACGATATCGAAGCTCATGGTCTCACCACGAAGACGCTCAGAGACCAGCGCCATGAAGACATCAGTCTTCTTAAACTGGAATGCAGTCGTCTCAAAGAAGTGACCCAAGATCTCTTCGTCGGACATTTCCATTGCGCGCAACAAAATCGATGCTGGCAATTTACGGCGGCGATCAATCCGGACGAACACTTGATCCTTAGGGTCAAATTCGAAATCCAACCAAGAACCACGATAAGGAATAATCCGAGCCGAATAGAGCAACTTGCCAGAGCTGTGGGTCTTCCCTTTATCGTGCTCAAAGAACACCCCTGGAGACCGGTGCAACTGGGACACAATGACTCGCTCAGTTCCATTGATCACGAAGGTTCCGTTGTCAGTCATGAGCGGGATTTCGCCCATGTAGACTTCTTCTTCCTTGATGTCCTTGACCGACTTGTTCGAGCCTTCTTTTTCAAACAGCACCAAGCGTACTCTCACGCGCAATGGCGCCGCGTAGGTATCACCTCGCAGAATGCACTCTTTCACATCGAATACAGGCTCGCCCAAACGGTAGCTCACATACTGGAGCTCTGCGTTGCCTGAGAATGATTGGATCGGAAACACCGACTGGAACGCGGCTTCGAGGCCGGTCGATTGAGCACTGTTCTCAATCGACCCACCACTTAAAAATTCGCGATAGGAATCGAGCTGAATTGCCAGAAGCTGTGGCACTTCCATCACCGATGGCAGTGTTCCAAAGTCTTTCCGAATACGTTTTTTCGCTGTGTACGAGTAAGCCATTTGCCTTCCTCAACGTGTGAAAGTCCATCCACCACGGATGCACTGTAATTCGTACCCTTAAGGGTTCCGGAAAACGCTAGATTGCCCTTTCCGCAAACCTCTCTGTGCTAAAGCGCAAAAAGGCCGGTGGTCGAAACCACCAGCCAATTTGCAGATCCGCTGAAACGCGGATCAATGACATTACTTGAGCTCTACAGATGCGCCTGCTTCTTCGAGTTGCTTTTTGATGTCTTCTGCTTCTTCTTTCGAAGCCGCTTCTTTGATGGTGTTAGGAGCGCCGTCAACCATGTCCTTCGCTTCTTTCAGGCCAAGACCTGTTACGCCACGAACAACTTTGATCACGTTCACTTTCTTTTCACCAGCTGCAGTGAGAACGACATCAAACTCGTCCTTCTCTTCAGCAGCAGCAGCGCCAGCGTCACCACCAGCGGCTGCTGGGGCTACTGCAACTGCAGCGGCGGCTGTTACACCGAATTTTTCTTCCATTGCTGAAACCAGTTCAACAACGTCCATCACGCTCATTTCGGCGATCGCGTTCAGGATATCGTCCTTAGACAGTGCCATGGTATTTCTCCAAATTTCGTTTACAAACTATGTCAATTGAAAGCCAACGGGATTAACCCGCTTTCTTCGCTTCACCAACTGCTGCAACGGTACGAACCAACTTACCTGGAACTTCGTTCATGGTACGCACGAACTTAGCTACAGGAGCAGTCATCACGCTCATCAGCATTGCAATCGCTTCGTCCTTTGTTGGCAACTTCGCAACTGCATCCACTTGAGATGCATCGAGAAGCTGTCCACCGATCGCAAGAGCCCGAATTTCGAGTTTGTCGTTGTCCTTTGCGATGTCCTTAAACAGCTTTGCAGCTGCTGAAGGCTCTTCCAGTGAGAAACCAATCAAAGATGGTCCCACCAGCGCATCAGTCAGACACTCAAATTCGGTTCCTGCTACAGCAAGCTTAGCCAAGGTATTTCGAACAACTCGGAGGTAAATCTTCCCGTTACGCGCTTTTTCACGCATCTCGGTTAGAGCTCCGACTTCCATACCTCGGTAATCCGCGACTACCGCAGACAAAGCATTACCGGCAGCTTCGTTGACTTCGGCGACAATCACCTTTTTGTCTTCGAGCTTTAACGCCACGCTTTGCTCCTTTTCAGGATGAACCAATTCACCGGATATCCAGTGAACCCCTGACGGCCTTCAATACACAGAGTGTAAAGGGGCTGCCGTCTATGCAGGCCGTCTCCATTTAGGCCCGAAGGCACCTGCAGTCTTTGACGGATCCCGCGAACGGGAACCCTCAAATCCTTTTATACATTCAAGCCCGATTGATCGACCTGGACCCCTGGACCCATGGTGGTCGACACAGAGACTTTCTTGAAGTAAACACCTTTTGCTGAAGCAGGCTTAGCCTTCTTCAGATCACCCAACAACGCATCGAGGTTCGCCTTGAGCGCATCGGCTGCAAACCCAACTTTTCCGATCGCAGCATGAATGATGCCGTTCTTATCGGTGCGATAACGCACCTGACCGGCTTTTGCATTCTTCACCGCCTCTTCAACATTTGGCGTCACAGTACCCACTTTCGGGTTTGGCATCAGACCACGTGGGCCAAGCACCGTTCCTAAGGTACCAACCACACGCATTGCGTCTGGCGTCGCGATCACAACGTCAAAATCTAAGCGACCACCTTTAATCTCTGCAGCCAACTCGTCAAAACCAACAATATCTGCACCGGCAGCTTTCGCCTTTTCGGCGTTTTCGCCTTGTGCGAAGACAGCAACCCGTACATCTTTTCCAGTACCGTTTGGAAGCACGGTCGCGCCACGAACGACCTGATCGCTCTTACGAGGATCCACGCCCAGATTTACCGCCACTTCGAAAGACTCTGTGAACTTGATCGTCGACAATTCGGCCAACAGACTGACTGCATCTTCAAAGCTGTATGTCTTGTTACGATCGACTTTCTCAGCAATCATTTGCTGACGTTTCGTTAACTTCGCCATCAGATGACTCCTTCTGAATCGATGCCCATTGAACGCGCGGTACCTGCAATCGTGCGAACCGCCGCATCCAAGTCCGCCGCTGTCAAATCAGACTCTTTGATCTTTGCAATTTCTTCGAGCTGAGCGCGCGTAATTTTACCAACCTTATCGGTGTTCGGACGCGATGAGCCGCTCTTCAGACCCAATGCCTTTTTAATCAACACAGCAGCAGGCGGAGTCTTGGTCACAAATGTGAAGGATTTATCGCTATAGACTGTAATCACAGTTGGGACAGGAAGACCTTGTTCCATCTGCTGAGTCGCTGCGTTAAACGCCTTACAGAATTCCATGATATTCACGCCCTTTTGACCGAGCGCGGGACCGACAGGAGGCGATGGATTCGCCTGACCTGCAGCAATTTGCAGCTTGATGTAGCCGTCAATCTTCTTGGCCATTGTACTTCTCCTTTAATGGGTGGTAACGCCTCTCGGCTCCCCGTATTGCCTCAGGCGAGATTAGCCTTTCTCAACCTGACCAAATTCAAGTTCAACCGGAGTCGAACGACCGAAAATCATCACCGCAACTTGCAGGCGACTCTTTTCATAATTCACTTCTTCAACCGTGCCATTGAAATCGGCAAACGGACCATCGGTGACGCGTACCAATTCGCCCGGCTCAAACAAGGTCTTCGGACGCGGAGCTTCTCCACCCTCGGTCACACGATCGAGGATCAATGCAGCTTCTGCTTCCGTAATTGGCGCAGGCCGCTCAGCATTACCACCCACAAAACCAAGAACCCGAGGAATACCTTTCACCAAGTGCCAGGTCTCATCATCCATTTCCATGTTGACAAGCACATACCCAGGATAGAACTTCCGCTCGCTCTTCCGCTTCTTCCCTTCCTTCATCTCAACGACTTCTTCAGTCGGGACGAGGATGTCGCCGAAGCGATCTTCCATGCCATGCAAAGCGATCTGCTCGTGCAGACTTCGCATCACTGACTTCTCATATCCGGAGAAGGCTTGTACTACATACCAACGCTTTGACATTCCATTATCCAATCAAGGAGGCAATAACCCAAGCAAACAAGCTGTCGAGTGCCCATAAAATCAACGCTACGATCAATACGACCACAACGACAATGACTGTTGTTTGCCCAGTTTCTACGCGTGTCGGCCAAACGACTTTTCTGAGCTCGACACGGGCCTCTTTTAGCATTTCCCGGAATGCAGCGCCCTTTTGCGTTGTTAACGCAATACCTGCCGCAATGGCAGCGAGGACAACTAGCGCAAGCACACGATAAAGCAGAGATTCACCGGCGTAATAACTATTGCCAACTACGCCTACAGCGATAATAGCAACCACGACCACCCACTTTAGGTGATCAAGGCGCGATGGTGCTTCCACTTTTGCGTTCATACTTCCTCTGCGTTCCAGTCAGGGACCTGCCCATTTGGCAGGCCAGGAGGGAATCGAACCCCCAACCTCCGGTTTTGGAGACCGATGCTCTGCCAATTGAGCTACTGGCCTAACCCTGTTGGAGGCCTCTTTCGAGGCCTCATCTATTCGTTATGCTCAGTCTAGGATTTTGGAGACGACGCCGGCGCCGACAGTACGGCCACCTTCACGAATCGCAAAACGCAGACCTTCTTCCATCGCAATCGGACAAATCAGCTCAACCGACAACTTCACGTTATCACCTGGCATGACCATCTCTGTGCTCGAAGGAAGCTCACACGCACCCGTCACATCCGTCGTACGGAAGTAAAACTGCGGACGATAGCCCTTGAAGAACGGCGTATGACGGCCACCTTCATCCTTCGACAACACATACACTTCACACTCAAACTTCGTGTGCGGATTGATCGAACCTGGCTTCGCCAAGACCTGACCACGCTCCACTTCATCACGCTTAGTACCACGAAGAAGAACACCAACGTTCTCGCCCGCACGACCTTCGTCAAGCAGCTTGCGGAACATCTCAACACCCGTACAAGTCGTCTTCGTCGTATCCTTGATACCAACGATCTCAATCTCGTCACCAACGTTGATGATGCCGCGCTCAATACGACCCGTCACAACCGTTCCACGACCCGAAATCGAGAACACATCCTCAATCGGCATCAAAAACGCTTGGTCAATCGCTCGCTCAGGCTCAGGAATATAAGAGTCCAACGTCTCAATCAACTTCTGAACCGCCGGCATACCAATGTCCGACGTATCACCTTCCAATGCCTTCAGGGCAGAACCCACAATAATTGGCGTGTCGTCACCCGGAAAATCGTACTGATCCAACAGCTCACGAACTTCCATCTCAACCAGTTCCAACAACTCAGGATCATCAACCATGTCCGCCTTGTTTAAGAACACCACAATGTAAGGAACACCAACCTGGCGAGACAACAAAATGTGCTCACGCGTCTGTGGCATCGGACCATCAGCCGCAGAACACACCAAAATCGCTCCGTCCATCTGCGCCGCACCCGTAATCATGTTCTTCACATAATCCGCGTGACCCGGACAATCTACGTGCGCGTAATGACGCTCATGCGACTGATACTCAACGTGCGATGTCGAAATTGTAATCCCTCGCGCACGCTCTTCAGGAGCATTATCAATCTGGTCAAACGCTCTCGTCTCACCACCAAAAACCTCCGCTCCAACACGCGTCAACGCCGCTGTCAAAGTCGTCTTACCATGGTCAACGTGACCAATCGTGCCTACGTTTACGTGCGGCTTACTACGCTCAAACTTTTCTTTTGCCATGTGAACGGTACCTCGTTCCTTATTCCGGGTTGGTGCGACACTAAACGGACGAACAGCACCCTGCCCGTCCGTGCATACAATTTAAATTTGGTGGAGGGGGCAGGATTCGAACCTGCGTAGCCATAGGCAACAGATTTACAGTCTGCCGGTTTTAACCACTCACCCACCCCTCCACACGCCCAGTCAGACTGGGATCTGGTGCCGGCACCAAGAATCGAACTCGGGACCTTCGCATTACAAGTGCGCTGCTCTACCATCTGAGCTATGCCGGCATCGGAAACCGCATTCCTGCGATTCAGGGCGCGAAATTTAACCAAAACAGAGGGTGGATTACAAGACTTTTGTTAAAAAATATTACAGCCCAACGGAAAATCGACGGATTCCTTCGAACACCAAATTTTCACGAACAGTGACCGGGCCAGACAGGTGCCCAGACAGCCATTGACTGTCACCGCCAGTGATGACAACCGACTCTAATGCGGCAGGTGCGTGCTGAATGGCACGCTGGCAAACAGCGACCAGACTCATGCGGATCCCATGCTCAACCGCTTGCTGGGTATTGCGACCTGGTTCGAGCTTGGCTGAATATAAACGATCAGCAACTTCGCCAATCCGAGCAGTCTGCAGAGTTAAACTGCTTCTCAACAACGCAAGCCCTGGAACAATATATCCACCAAGATGCACGCCAGAGGTTACATAATCGATGGTACAAGCGGTCCCTGCATCGATAACGCAATAGCTAGTGTTCTCAGCGAATGCCCCCAGCATAGCCATCACGCGATCCTTACCAATCTGTTCAGGCAAGGTTGTGCCTAGAGAGAACCAGGCGGGAAGCCGAGAGACATCGACTTCGAGGGTCTGACACTGCGGACTCGACAGGCTATCGCAATAGACTGCAACCGCATGGGTTAAATCGGGATCAGCCACACTGCACAAGTACACAGCATCAATCTGTGGCCACTCCAATCCCCTTAAGCCCGACTCAAGGGCAAGAGGATCAATCGTTCCTTGATCGAGGAGCGCGCTCCCGTCCCAGATCGACCATTTCAGGCAACTATTTCCAAAATCGATCAAATATTGCATGGGTCTGGCCTCACGCTGACGTCACCTGCAGAGACACTATTCACTCCATTCTCATTCAACACACAAAGTCGCCCAAATTCATCAATCCCCTGGGCGATCCCTGTAAAGCCCGTTGACGCACCGTTGACATTCACCTTGCGACCCTCAAGGACACTGACCGCGCGATAACGAGCAATCCGCGTCGCAGCAGGGGTCGCGGGGTAATGACGGATGGTGCTAAGCACCGATTCAATCAGTCCAACCGAATCTGGGTCGGTCCATGGACGATCGAAGACTTGGTCAATGGCGGAAACGCTTGAATCAACTGCCACTGGTTGCTGTAGGTTAAGACCAAAACCCACAACCACAAAGGCTTGGTCTTGGTCACCTTGGACCTCAACCAGAATGCCTGCGAGTTTGGCGTCGCCAATCCACAGATCATTTGGCCATTTCAAACCGACATCAACACCGAGCCCGTTGAGATAATGGCAAATCGAAACCCCAATCTCCACCGATAGACCCTGGATCTCTTGGATACCCTGCGACATCCACTGACCGACGGAGAGCATCAGTGCTGCACCCGGAGCTGCGACCCAATGTCGTCCTCGTCGGCCGCGTCCCTGATTTTGATAAAGCGTCAGCAGACATTGCGGCTCACGACTTCCAAGCACGAGGGTATTGGTTGAACTGACTTCGGGCTCGAATCGGACCGGTACTTCGATGGATGCGCCAATCGAATCAGCATTCGGCAGATACACAGGACCTTGAACTTGATAGCCACGGTCATTTGCTGAAATCGAGACTCCCAACGATTTCAGATAAGCAACGCGTTGCCAAATGGCTGCACGAGTGACTCCGATTGAATCGCCGAGCTCCTGACCTGAGATGGGAGCCCCGTCTGACAATTGCCTTAACACTGGTAACCAAGTCGCAGCTTTCACGACGACGCTTCCTTGACTGACACGACTGAAGGAGGAGCATATAACACAAGAAGAACCCCGGCCGCCGCGAGCCCAATACCCGGCCAAGCCAGCATTGGCATCACTTCGTCAACCACTAACCACGCAATCAACGCGGCAATCCCAGGGACTAAAAACATAATGATAGTGACTTGAGAGATCGCGCCAATAAAGCGGAGCGCGAGCAGATTTAATGGAGCGGTCGACTCTAACGCCAGTTTCGCGACACCGTAACCGGCAATCCAGACAAACAAAAACAACCAAGAAGCAATGGGGAGCCAGCGAGGCGGATGTTGCAGACTCACCACTCGTTACCAGATTTACCAACCATTGACATCGCCATCATCACCTGGCGGTCTAGGAAATTTTCCATAGACCCACGAGTCATTTAACGCACCCCAAAAGACACGACCTTCGTGCCTGACTGACACTCGTTAATGTCATTAAGTAGCGGGGGTGGTACCAAGCACCGTCGGCATCCCTGACTTCAACAGGCAATACCCAGTGATCGATCTGTGTAGATGTTATTAACATGTGGCCATCGTAGTCAGTCACTCCTTTTCCAGCAATAAAAAAACCCCGCCTTCAACGAAGACGGGGTCTCTCACATTAAAATGCCTGACGATGACCTACTCTCACATGGGGAGACCCCACACTACCATCGGCGCTAAACGGTTTCACTTCTGAGTTCGGGATGGAGTCAGGTGGTTCACGCTCGCTATTGTCGTCAGACAAGTCGGTATGCTGTGCTGCAGAGCCGCACAACAAATAGGATGTTGAATTAACAAGTTAACAGCACATTTGGTAAAATCGTGTCATCGATCCTCGATGAGTTCGAGGATTGTATGATCAAGCCTCACGGACAATTAGTATTGGTTAGCTCAACGCCTCACAGCGCTTACACACCCAACCTATCAACGTAGTAGTCTTCTACGGTCCTTTAGGGGCCCGAAGGCCCGGGAAATCTCATCTTGAGGCAGGTTTCCCGCTTAGATGCTTTCAGCGGTTATCCTTTCCGAACATAGCTACCGGGCAATGCCACTGGCGTGACAACCCGAACACCAGGGGTTCGTCCACTCCGGTCCTCTCGTACTAGGAGCAGCCCCTCTCAAATTTCCAACGTCCACGGCAGATAGGGACCGAACTGTCTCACGACGTTCTAAACCCAGCTCGCGTACCACTTTAAATGGCGAACAGCCATACCCTTGGGACCGGCTTCAGCCCCAGGATGTGATGAGCCGACATCGAGGTGCCAAACACCGCCGTCGATGTGAACTCTTGGGCGGTATCAGCCTGTTATCCCCGGAGTACCTTTTATCCGTTGAGCGATGGCCCTTCCATACAGAACCACCGGATCACTAGGACCTGCTTTCGCACCTGCTCGACTTGTCAGTCTCGCAGTTAAGCACCCTTATGCCCTTGCACTCATTGCATGATTTCCGACCATGCTGAGGGTACCTTCGTGCTCCTCCGTTACTCTTTGGGAGGAGACCGCCCCAGTCAAACTACCCACCACACAATGTCCCTGACCCGGATTCACGGGTCTAGGTTAGAACCTCAAACATGCCAGGCTGGTATTTCAAGGTCGACTCCACCGAAACTAGCGTCCCGGTTTCAAAGTCTCCCAGCTATCCTACACAAGCATATTCAAAGTCCACTGTGAAGCTGTAGTAAAGGTTCACGGGGTCTTTCCGTCTAGCCGCGGATACACTGCATCTTAACAGCGATTTCAATTTCACTGAGTCTTGGGTGGAGACAGCGCCGCCATCGTTACGCCATTCGTGCAGGTCGGAACTTACCCGACAAGGAATTTCGCTACCTTAGGACCGTTATAGTTACGGCCGCCGTTTACCGGGGCTTCGATCAAGAGCTTCGCATGCGCTAACCCCATCAATTAACCTTCCGGCACCGGGCAGGCGTCACACCCTATACGTCCTCTTACGAGTTTGCAGAGTGCTGTGTTTTTAATAAACAGTCGCAGCGGCCTGGTTACTTCGACCGGCAACAGCTTAGGACGCAAGGTCCATCACCGTCACCGGCGCACCTTCTCCCGAAGTTACGGTGCCATTTTGCCTAGTTCCTTCACCCAAGTTCTCTCAAGCGCTTTGGTCTTCTCGACCTGACCACCTGTGTCGGTTTCGGGTACGATCCCACGTGACTGAAGCTTAGAAGCTTTTCTTGGAAGCATGGCATCAATGACTTCGTTTCCGTAGAAACTCGACATCAGATCTCAGCATTAAGAGCCCGGATTTTCCTAAGCTCTCTGCCTACATCCTTGAACAGGGACAACCAACGCCCTGATCACCTAGCCTACTCCGTCCCTCCATCGCATCACGTGGTGGTACAGGAATATTAACCTGTTTCCCATCGACTACGGCTTTCGCCCTCGCCTTAGGGGTCGACTCACCCTGCCCCGATTAACGTTGGACAGGAACCCTTGGTCTTTCAGCGAGGGGGTTTTTCACCCCCTTTATCGTTACTCATGTCAGCATTCGCACTTCTGATATCTCCAGCAAACCTTACGATTTACCTTCACAGACTTACAGAACGCTCCTCTACCATCTCTTACGAGATCCGCAGCTTCGGTACTAGATTTAGCCCCGTTACATCTTCCGCGCAGGCCGACTCGACTAGTGAGCTATTACGCTTTCTTTAAAGGGTGGCTGCTTCTAAGCCAACCTCCTAGCTGTCTGTGCCTTCCCACATCGTTTCCCACTTAATCTAGATTTAGGGACCTTAGCTGGCGGTCTGGGTTGTTTCCCTTTCCACGACGGACGTTAGCACCCGCCGTGTGTCTCCCATGATTGCACTCCTCGGTATTCGGAGTTTGCATCGGTTTGGTAAGCCGGGATGGCCCCCTAGCCGAAACAGTGCTCTACCCCCGAGGGTGATACATGAGGCGCTACCTAAATAGCTTTCGAGGAGAACCAGCTATCTCCGAGCTTGATTAGCCTTTCACTCCGATCCACAGCTCATCCCCATCTTTTTCAACAGATGTGGGTTCGGGCCTCCAGTCAGTGTTACCTAACCTTCACCCTGGCCATGGATAGATCGCTCGGTTTCGGGTCCACTTCCAGCAACTGATCGCCCAGTTAAGACTCGATTTCTCTACGGCTCCCCTATACGGTTAACCTTGCTACTGAAAGTAAGTCGCTGACCCATTATACAAAAGGTACGCAGTCACCTTACGGCTCCCACTGCTTGTATGCACACGGTTTTAGGTTCTATTTCACTCCCCTCTCCGGGGTTCTTTTCGCCTTTCCCTCACGGTACTGGTTCACTATCGGTCAATCAGGAGTATTTAGCCTTGGAGGATGGTCCCCCCATATTCAGTCAAGATTTCTCGTGTCCCGACCTACTCGATTTCACAACAAGTGCTTTTTCAGATACGGGGCTATCACCCACTGTGGCCAGCCTTCCCAGACTGTTCTCTTAAAACACAAGTTGCTTAAGGGCTAGTCCCCTTTCGCTCGCCGCTACTCAGGGAATCTCGGTTGATTTCTTTTCCTCCGGGTACTTAGATGTTTCAGTTCTCCGGGTTAGCTTCCTTTCGGATAGTCCTAAGACTGGGTTTCCCCATTCGGAAATCGCGGGATCAAAGCTTGTTTGCCAGCTCCCCCGCGCTTATCGCAGGCTACAACGTCCTTCATCGCCTCTGATTGCCAAGGCATCCACCGTGTGCACTTCGGTACTTGATCATACAATCCTGGAACTCACAAAGAGACCATTAATGCATGGCACCGATTACACGATAAATGCTGATTTATAATCAGCATCACCAAACGCGCCTGTAATCTTTGAAACTGATACATATGTATCCAATTTTGTTGATTACAAAACTTGTTAATCCAACTTGTTAAAGAACATTGACCTCATAGTCATTGAAAAACACTGCTGCGTTTTTCAATGACTACGCTGGTATAAAATGGTGGAGCTATGCGGGATCGAACCGCAGACCTCCTGCGTGCAAAGCAGGCGCTCTCCCAGCTGAGCTATAGCCCCATAGTATTGGTGGGTCTGGGCTGACTTGAACAGCCGACCTCACCCTTATCAGGGGTGCGCTCTAACCAACTGAGCTACAGACCCGTTCACTGCTATACCAGGTCATTAGATCAAGCAATGCGTGTGAGCACTTAAGCCTTCGGTCAACGTATCGTTTAAGGAGGTGATCCAACCGCAGGTTCCCCTACGGTTACCTTGTTACGACTTCACCCCAGTCATGAATCACACCGTGGTGACCGTCCTCCTAAGTTAGACTAGCCACTTCTGGTGCAACCCACTCCCATGGTGTGACGGGCGGTGTGTACAAGGCCCGGGAACGTATTCACCGTGACATTCTGATTCACGATTACTAGCGATTCCGACTTCATGGGGTCGAGTTGCAGACCCCAATCCGGACTACGACCGGCTTTCTCGGATTAGCTTCCCCTCGCGGGTTCGCAACCGTTTGTACCAGCCATTGTAGCACGTGTGTAGCCCTACACGTAAGGGCCATGATGACTTGACGTCGTCCCCACCTTCCTCCGATTTGTCATCGGCAGTCTCCTTAGAGTTCCCGGCCTAACCGCTGGCAATTAAGGATAAGGGTTGCGCTCGTTACGGGACTTAACCCAACATCTCACGACACGAGCTGACGACAGCCATGCAGCACCTGTCACTCGGTTCCCGAAGGCACCAATCTATCTCTAGAAAGTTCCGAGGATGTCAAGTGTAGGTAAGGTTCTTCGCGTTGCGTCGAATTAAACCACATGCTCCACCGCTTGTGCGGGCCCCCGTCAATTCATTTGAGTTTTAACCTTGCGGCCGTACTCCCCAGGCGGAGAACTTATCGCGTTAGCTGCGCCACTAAACATACAAGATGTCCAACGGCTAGTTCTCATCGTTTACGGCGTGGACTACCAGGGTATCTAATCCTGTTTGCTCCCCACGCTTTCGCACCTCAGCGTCAGTATTGGTCCAGATGGCCGCCTTCGCCACTGATGTTCCTTCCTATATCTACGCATTTCACCGCTACACAGGAAATTCCGCCATCCTCTACCATACTCTAGCCAGGCAGTTTTGGATGCAGTTCCCAGGTTGAGCCCGGGGCTTTCACATCCAACTTACCAAGCCGCCTACGCGCGCTTTACGCCCAGTAATTCCGATTAACGCTTGCACCTTTCGTATTACCGCGGCTGCTGGCACGAAATTAGCCGGTGCTTTTTCTGTAGCTAACGTCAATCCCAGTAGGTATTAACTACTGAGCCTTCCTCACTACTAAAAGTGCTTTACAACCCTAGGGCCTTCTTCACACACGCGGCATGGCTGGATCAGGGTTTCCCCCATTGTCCAATATTCCCGACTGCTGCCTCCCGTAGGAGTCTGGACCGTGTCTCAGTTCCAGTGTGACTGATCATCCTCTCAGACCAGCTAAAGATCGTCGCCTTGGTGGGCCATTACCCCACCAACAAGCTAATCTTACGCAGGCTCATCTAATAGCGAGAGCTTCAAAGAGAGGCCCCCTTTCATCCGTAGATCGTATGCGGTATTACCCAAAGTTTCCCTTGGCTATCCCCCACTACTAGGTAGATTCCTACGCGTTACTCACCCGTCCGCCACTCGTCGACCACTAGCAAGCTAGTGTCGTTACCGTTCGACTTGCATGTCTTAGGCCTGCCGCCAGCGTTCAATCTGAGCCATGATCAAACTCTTCAGTTAAGAGTACCTGGTAAATCAGGTGATATTTTGTGCTCAGACAATCGCAAAACTGCTAAATAAATTTATACAGGTTGCTTGTCTGAAAATTGTGTCAACTTCCAGCTCAAGCACCCACACGCATTGCTTGATCAATTTGTTAAAAAACTCTTCAGAGGACCTCTCTGAAGTGGACGCGAATTCTATCGAACCCTGCGTCTTTTGCAACCACTTTTTTAAAAATTTGGCGGTTGCCTACGAAGCCGAAACCTCAAATTTGGTCGGCGCACTCTAGTGAGCTTCACTGAGAATGCGACCTTTAATTTTGCTCTCTGAATCCAGTCTTCCGGAGAAAGCAGCTTCGTCGAGGAGCGCGGATATTACAGTGTTTTATTCGCCTTGCAAGAAGTTTCTGAATATTTTCTCAAACTCTTCTGGCACTTCCCCGCTCAGCAGGAGAGGCGCGAAGTATAGGGGGCAATCTCCGCGCGTCAACGAATTTTCATCGATTCGTCATCAATTCGTCACAGTGACGCGAACAAAACGCTTCTTTCCACACTGAAAGACCTGTGTTTCTCCAGCATTGACGCGGAACTGGAGGTCTGTTTGCAGCTCGCCGTTAATACGAACAGCGCCCTGAGTAATGAAGCTTCGCGCCTCTGACGAACTCTTCGCCAATCCCGTTTCTCGTAACAAAACAGATAACGGAACACCGCCATCCGCATCCGATGGCAGGGTCATATCCGGCATTTCATCAGGGATGTCGCCGGCTTTGAATTTATTCCCCGCACTTTTTGATGCGCGATCGGCAGCATCTTCGTCATGAAACCGAGTAATCAATTCTCTGGCGAGCAAAGCCTTGGCTGCATTGGGAGTCACTAACCCTGAGTCCACATCGGCACGGAGCGATTTGAGCTCAGTGTTACTTTTAAAACTCAGTAGTTCGAAATAACGCCACATCAACTCATCGGAAATCCCCATGAGTTTCCCATACATCTCGCCCGGGGCATCATTGAGACCGACATAATTACCAAGCGATTTGGACATTTTTTTCTCACCATCCAAGCCTTCAAGGATCGGCATCATCAAAATCGTCTGTGGCTGCTGACCCGCATCCCGTTGCAACTCGCGGCCCATTAAGAGATTAAAGCGCTGATCCGTACCCCCAAGCTCGACATCAGCCTCAAGGACGACAGAATCGTAACCCTGCATCAATGGATACAAAAATTCATGGATCGAAATCGGCTGTTCAGACTTAAAGCGCTTATTAAAGTCATCTCGCTCAAGCATGCGGGCCACCGTTAACTTTGCTGCCAAGCGAATAAAATCTTGCGGCTTCAGATCATTCATCCAACGACTGTTGTACTCAACACGCGTTTTCTCGCGATCCAGAATCTTGAACACCTGCGCCGCATAAGTCTCAGCATTTTGCAGCAACTGGTCTTCTGTTAAAGGCTGTCGCGTTTGATTCTTCCCGGTCGGATCTCCAATTAAGCCGGTGAAGTCACCAATTAAGAAGATCACCTCATGCCCGAGGTCCTGAAACTGGCGAAGCTTGTTGATTAACACCGTGTGCCCCAGATGCAGATCTGGCGCTGTCGGATCAAAACCTGCTTTGATCTTTAGCGGTTGCCCGCTGTCTAACTTAACCTTTAACTCATCCAAGGGAAGAATTTCGTCCGCCCCGCGCGAAATCAGACCAACTGCATCCTGAAGATCACGTCCGTCCACTGTTGCCATAGGTACTCTCGACTCATGTTTGAAAGCGCCATAGTGTACATAACCTCCATTCTTTTTTTATATGCAACCTGCATTTGATTTGTGTACACTCGCTAAAACCAGTTGTTGGGATACGAATGCGCAACTTAATCAATCGCTTAGACGCGATATGTGATCCGTTTCCGGGAATTCACGTTCTCGGCGTCGTCAGCTCTGTGATTTTTGTGACCGTTTTAGTGGTCTGGCCAACACCTGGTGAAACCGGATCCAACACGGACCAAGCGATGCCAATCCCTGCGCTTTCCTTATTCACAGAAGCAATGACAAAGCCAGCTGGGCAGGCGCCTCGTCTGGAAATCCGCAGCGAACGCGTCAACCAAGGCGACTCACTGTCCCGTCTATTTACTCGTCAAGGCCTTTCGCCAACACTGCTGCATGCGTTGACTCAAGCGGAAGATTTAGACAATCGCGTTTCGAAACTTAACGTTGGACAAACCGTGGAATTTCGTTACAACAATAACGACGCCCTTGCGGAGCTCGCCATCATTCACTCTCCTTTTGACCAAACTGTCGCAAAACACTCAGACCGCGGTTGGACGATCGAGCAACAACATCGCGAAGCCGAAATCTACATTGAGCACGCCAACGCGACGATTGGTAGCTCATTATTCCTAGCCGGTGCTCGTGCAGGCCTGCCTGATAACTTGATCATGGAGCTCGCTGATATCTACGGACACGTGATTGATTTCGTCTATGAAATTCGCGAAGGAGATCAATTCATCGTCACTTTCGAAAAACGCTATTTGGATGGCGAATTTATCGAATATGGCAACATTCTAGCGGCTGAATTTATCAACGCAGGCGAATCCTTTGTCGCTGTTCGCTACACCGACACCGAGGGAGACACTGGATACTATGATCAAAACGGTGTGAGTTTACGCAAAGCCTTTTTGCGCGCACCACTGAACTTCCGACGCATCAGCTCCAACTTTAAACTTGCGCGCAAGCATCCGATCCTCGGCAAAATGCGTGCACACAAAGGGACCGATTACGCGGCGTCAACGGGAACACCGATCTACGCAGCTGGTGATGGCAAGATCACCTTCCGTAGTACGAAGGGCGGGTACGGTCGCACGGTCATCATTAAGCACGGAAACAGTATCGAGACACGCTATGCCCACTTATCAAGATACGGCAAATTTAAGTCAGGCCAAAAAGTCAAACAAGGCCAAGTGATCGGCTATGTCGGCATGAGTGGATTGGCGACTGGACCCCATCTCCACTACGAGTTCATTGTCAGCGGAGTCCATCGAAATCCGCGCACCATTCTCGAAAAACTCCCCAAAGCGAAATCACTTCCTCGAGGCGAAATTGCGCGCTTCGAGCCGATTGCCCAACCGTTAATTGCCTCATTGAGCGCTCAGCGAAGTAATGCTGAACTGGCTTTTCAAAACACCACCACCCGCTAGCACTCCGCGCACCGCCATCGGACTGATGAGTGGTACCAGTCTGGATGGACTGGATGCCTGCGTGGTGAAAGAAACAGGTCATAGCAATCGAGTGGAGGTCGTCTCCACGCTCAGTACTGTCTTCCCTCCACTCGTTCGTGATGGCCTCAAACGCATGATTGAAACCAGACATACCAATATCCACGAGCTTCTTAACCTCGAACATCAATACACCGAAGCGGTGGCGCAACAATGTCAGCAGTTAATCAAAGCCACTGACGAATCCATTTCTGTTATCGGATTCCACGGGCAAACGCTTTGGCATGCCCCTGACCTTGGATCCACGTTGCAGATTGGATTTGCAGAATACCTAGCAGAAACAACAGGGATACCAGTCGCACACCAGTTTCGACGGAGTGATATGGCTCGCGGTGGCCAAGGAGCGCCATTGGCTCCACTCTTTCACCAACTGCACTTCAAGCGCGAAACGGAAAATGTCGCTGTCTTGAATCTGGGTGGGATCGCGAACATTTCGTTATTAGTCCCTGGCCAACCCGTAAGTGGGTGGGATATTGGACCGGCCAATACCCTATCGGATGGCTGGCATCAGCGGTCTCAGAATCAGGCATTTGACCGAAACGGAGCGTACGCAGCATCAGGTTCCGTGCATCAGAATTTGCTAGACCAACTTCTCAAAGACCCATATTTCGCCCAGAGGCCACCGAAAAGCACGGGGCGCGAGTATTTCTCTCAATCATGGCTTCAACAGACGCTTGATCAATTAGCCCCCATCAGTGCAGCAGACGTGCAAGCCACACTGAATCAGCTAACAGCTACCCTCGTGCATCAAGCTCTTCCTGAAGAGGTTGATATTCTCGTGGTGTGCGGGGGGGGTGTGCATAACACGCACTTAATGGACGCACTTGATAACACCGTCGACCCATTAGTCGTGATATCCGACGCCTTTGCCATCGACCCTGATTTTGTTGAGGCCGCCTGTTTTGGCTGGCTAGGGCTTCAATGTGTCGATGGCCAACCACTGGCAACCACGTTGATCACTGGGTCAGCAGCGCCAGGTGTCCTCGGGTCAATAATCCAACCCGCTAAAGGCTGAAACTCGCTCCACACCCACAGGTGCTCGACGCATTCGGATTTTCAACCACAAACTGGGAACCAGTCAGTGATTCAGAATAATCCACGGTTGCACCGACAAGGTATTGATAGGACATTCCGTCGATGACCACAGTGACACCATCTTTCACTACCTCAGTGTCGTCGTCTTGATGCTCTTCATCAAAACTGAATCCATACTGGAATCCCGAGCAACCGCCACCGGTGACGAATACTCGTAAGTGCAGATCAGGATTTCCCTCACCACCGATCAGCTCCTTCACTTTCGAAACAGCCCGCTCAGTTAGATGAATCGGGGTCGGTACAAATACTTCAGTCATAACATCTCACGGACTCAATGCGTACAATGGAAGCGCGTCAAACTCATGAAGCCCGAGCATTAAATTCATATTCTGAATCGCCTGCCCAGCCGCGCCCTTGACCAGATTATCGATCACACTCGAGATGATCAACTGTCCTGGTTGCTGTTGGTAAAGACCGATCACCGAGCGGTTCGATCCCCGAACCCATCGGGTCTCAGGATGCTCACCAGCGGACGCCAACGACACCAATGGCTCGTGCTGATACCGCTTTTCGAACAGCGCCCGCGCCTCATCCAATGGTAATGATGTGGAGACGTAAGCGGTGACTTCAATGCCTCGGATCATCGGCAAGAGATGCGGAACAAAAGTGATCGTCACTTCCTGACCCATTTTTGAGAGTTGATGGGCCATTTCCGGAGCATGGCGATGACCACCGGCGGCATAGGCATGAAAATTGTCGGACGCTTCTGCCACGATCAGGTCTGTGCGCGCAGACCGTCCTGCACCGGACGCTCCACTTTTTCCGTCGACAATTACATGTGACTGCGTTAAAGCTCCAGCCTCAATCAGGGGCATCAGGGCGAGGGCGGTGGCCGTGGGATAACATCCTGGGTTCCCGACTAATCGGGCATCGGCAATCAAATGACGATATTTTTCAGGCAATCCATACACGGCTTCATCAATGAGGTCTGGTGCACCATGGGGTCCACCGTACGCTGACTCCCACACCGCAGTATCACTAAATCGGAAATCCGCCGCCAAATCAATCACTCGAACGCCACGTTCGAGTAGATCGCGAGCCTCATGCATCGCTATCTTATTGGGCGTTGCATAAAACACTAAATCACTGTGGCCTAGTGCATCGACTGACGGCTCTTCAAAACTCAGCTGCTGATCATGGGATAACCACGGATATAACGAAGCCACAGTTTTCCCAGCCTCAGAACGAGACGTCAGACAGCTCACCTCGACCTCAGGATGCGAAGCCAGCATCCGCAACAGTTCAACACCTGTATATCCTGTGCCGCCCACAATACCTATGCGTTTCACTTACGATTTCCACCCATTCAATAATTGCGCGCATAATACGCCAAACTGACATCAAAACGCACTCGACAGGGGAAGTCTATGCAGAGTCGTATCAAAGATACCGGCATCGAATTGCTGATTGTTTTTGGTATTGGAGGGCTGATCGGAACACTCATCGCCTGGACCTCGAATGCCTACGTTTCAGGTGTTCAGTTCTTCACCGCACTTCGTGAAAATCATTCCATCTTCGAAATCACGCTTGCCGGCAGTCAATTTGAGCTGACAAGTCTCGTCTTTTTGTGGATCGCTGCGGCTTTCGTCATCCTGATCCGACGGGTCTTTGGGGTCGTCCGCTGGCATGGTCCAGCAGACTCGATTTACCATGCTCAACAATCCAAAGAACCCCTAGATATCAAGCACGGTATTGCATCAACCCTCACTGCATTTACCAGTGCTGCTGGTGGTGGATCCGTGGGGCAATACGGGCCTTTGGTTCACTTTGGTGCCACACTCGGGATCGTGGTCAAGCGCTTCATTTCTTCGAGACTGTCACATGAGGTGTACTTAGGTTGTGGTGTGGCAGCCGCCATTTCCGCAGGGTTCGGGGCTCCAATCGCAGGAATTGTTTTTGCGCATGAAGCGATTTTGCGTCATTTTTCGGTCCGGGCGATTGCCCCGATCTCAATCGCCTCTGTCACTGCATCCGCGGTCAGTCAGGCGTTTTTCTCACATTCAGCAACTTTCGAAATTTCGTCATCAGCACCCGATCTTGTGTCGCTGATACCGGTATTAATTATCGCAAGCCCCATCATCGCGTTTGCCGCGATTATCTATATGGAAGCCCTGAGACGATCGGCTGCATTTGCCAAGCAAACCGGTTGGTCAGCTGAGCGACTGATCCTTACCGCTGCCACCATCTGTGGCCTTGTCGGAATTTGGATTCCAGAAATTCTTGGACTGGGGATTAGTACAATTAATGCCATGCTCGACGGCGCCTACCAAATGCCAGCGCTGCTGTTATTGCTCGTCGTCAAAATTGCAATGACAGCGCTCTGTATTGGTTTTGGATTGTTTGGAGGCGTTTTCTCTCCCGCATTATTTGTCGGTGTTGCGGCCGGCGGGATCGTCGCCCAGCTGGCAATGATTCTTGGCGTCCCGGATTTAAGCGTGGCGGTCAGTATTGCAGCCATGGCAGCTGTCGCTGCCAACGTCATCGGTGCACCAGTGGCCGCCGTCTTGATCGTGCTCGAGCTAACTCAGTCCTATGCCTATGCCGTCGCCGCTTTAATGGCCGTGATGGCATCCATGCTACTCACCCACCGTCTCTTTGGTCACTCATTCTTCGATCGACAGCTTCTCGATCGTGGAATTGATTTGGCACAGGGTCGAGAGGCGATCGCCCTTTCCCAACACACACTTGAGCGTCACTTAAGCGACGATTTTGTGGCAGTGTCTGAGACCTCGACCGGGCATGAGGCATTGTCCTTGATGCGGGAAAAGCAACAGACCGAGGCCTATGTGGTGTCTGATTCTGGACGATTAGCCGCGAAACTGTCCGTGCACCAAGCCATTGAAGCTGGCGACCAAACGGTTTTCCAATTTGCTGACGCCGACCCCCTCTTGCTGCATGTGGATGACTCACTTCAACACTCCATGCATGTGGTCAGTGATTTTGTGGGTGAGTCTGTCCCGATCATCGATCAACAGAATCGAGAACTCTTAGGCGTGATTAATGAAGGTGACTTATTTAAGGCTGTCATCGATGTTCAATCAATGGTCAGACACCAAGAACGCGACTGACCTTGCCTTTCGCTGACAGACTTGGTGTACTCCTGTCTCCATGACAGGAGGCAATATGTACCTTTGGATTAAAGCATTCCACCTGATCGCGGTCATTACCTGGTTCGCGGCGTTATTTTATCTTCCCCGGCTGTTTGTCTATCACGCGATGACAGAAGCCACCGATACAGCCGGTATCGAACGCTTCAAAATCATGGAACGGAAGCTGTTAAAAGGTATCATGACGCCATCGATGGTTGTTGCCGTGGCTCTTGGCGTTTGGTTGATAATGTTGGTCCCCGAATACATGAGTCAGGGATGGATGCACGCCAAATTGACTTTCGTGGTGTTACTCCTCGGTTACCACCATTGGTGCATGAAAATCGTCAAAACCTTTAAAAATGATGCCAACACACGCAGTCATGTCTGGTATCGCTGGTTTAACGAAGCGCCTGTTGTCAGCTTGATTGCCATTGTCATCTTGGTGATTGTTAAGCCATTTTGATGCGAGGCCTTTATGTCGTCACTGACGCATCCATTACAGATCCCGAGCTCCTTTATCGACAGGTCGATGAGGCAGTCGCCGGAGGATCTCGGCTGGTGCAGTTTCGACATAAAACGACCGATGCAGGCTTGTATCTTGCGCTCGCCGAGGCGGTGCTCGAGGCGTGTCGTCGCAACTTCACGCCCTGCTTGATTAACGACCAAGTGAGTATCGCTAAAGTCCTGGCAGCCGATGGCGCGCATCTTGGACAACGGGATGGATCACTGCTCGATGCTCGCCAAACGCTAGGGCCACAGGCGGTGCTTGGGCGAACCTGTCATGGCTCACAGGAGTTCATGGACCAGGCAGTGGCTGACGGCGCCAGTTATTGCGCCTTTGGCCGACTGTTCGATTCAGACACCAAACCCCAAGCCTCAGGCTTATCCCTTCACCAGCTCAAGGTCTTAGTGTCACAGTGCGCCATTCCAACGGTCGCAATTGGCGGAATCACCCTAGATAATGGGCGACAAATTTTAGATACCGGAGTTGCGATGCTAGCGGTCTCCGGAGCCGTATTTAGGTCCAAGGAGATCGGTGAGGCAGCGCGTCGGCTCTCAGAATTATTTTAAGGAACAATCGTGATGTCCAAATCAGAACAACTTTTTGCTCGAGCCAGTCAATCCATCGCAGGTGGAGTGAATTCTCCTGTTCGAGCGTTTCGTGCAGTCGGCGGAACGCCGGTATTCTTCAGTAAGGCTGAAGGTCCGTTTCTCTTTGATGCCGATGGAAAACGATACATTGACTACATCGGCAGTTGGGGACCAATGATTGCCGGTCACGCGAACCCAAGAGTGCTACAAGCCGTCCGAGATACTATCGAAAATGGTTTGTCATTTGGTGCACCAACAGCGATCGAAACGGACATGGCGGAACTGGTAAAAACCTTTTTTCCATCCATGGAAAAACTACGCTTTTGCTCAAGCGGGACCGAAGCCACCATGAGTGCGATTCGTCTGGCACGCGGATTCACCGGCCGTGACACTATTGTCAAATTTGAGGGCTGCTATCACGGCCACTCCGATAGTTTATTGGTCAAGGCCGGATCAGGTGCACTCACATTTGGTGTACCGAGCTCCCCAGGTGTTCCAGCAGATTTAGCAAAGCACACGCTGAATCTTCCATTTAATGATCTCGATGCTGCTCAAGCATTATTCGAACAACAAGGCGACTCCATCGCATGCCTCATCATTGAGCCAATCACCGGTAACATGAATATGATCCTTCCACAGCCAGGCTACCTGGAGGGCTTAAGAATCCTCTGCGACCAATACGGAATCGTCTTGATTTTTGATGAAGTCATGACCGGTTTCCGTGTCGCCAAGGGTGGTGCGCAAGCGCTAACGCAAATCAAGCCTGATTTAACGTGTCTTGGAAAAATTATCGGTGGCGGAATGCCTGTCGGTGCCTTTGGTGGGCGTCAGGATATGATGGATATGCTTGCACCACTCGGACCCGTCTACCAGGCAGGCACCTTATCAGGGAACCCGGTGGCGATGGCTGCAGGGATTGCGACCTTATCAGCGCTATCGGTACCGGGATTTTATGAAGCACTAACCGCCACCACTAAGCGTTTCGTCAACGGAATGATGGGAGTGGCGCAGGAAGCCGGAGTCGCGATGCAAGGTGTGAGTCGCGGCGGGATGTTTGGGTTATTTTTTGCCGAGCGTCCAGTCACATCATTTGCTGAGGTCACCGCTTGCGATGAAGCAATTTTCAAACGCTTCTTCCACCTGATGTTGGACCGGGGGGTGTATTTGGCGC
Source organism: uncultured Litorivicinus sp. (assembly GCA_902528165.1). GTDB lineage: Bacteria > Pseudomonadota > Gammaproteobacteria > Pseudomonadales > Litorivicinaceae > HIMB30. The sequence continues at coordinate 9,281 of CABZRL010000006.1, read as the reverse complement.
CATCGATGTATGAAGCTGGATTTGTTTCATCAACCCACAGCGACCAAGTCATCGACGACACCTTGACCGCTGCTCGAGAATCTCTACAGGCTCTCTAAGAACCGGCTACGCGCGCTAACCGGCGCGCCTCAGTTGCCCCAGCCGAATCACCAAGCGCGTCACGCGCCCTCGCGATCACTGTGTAAAGATCACGTTTCATGGCTTGATCGGTGCCTGACAAGTCCACGCCTTGCAATGCGATATTCATCGCGTCTTCATGGTTTCCTTGCTCCAGTCGCAAACTGGATAACTGGAAATACACTTCCGGTTCTGTTGGAGCAATCCGCTGTGCACGCTCAAGGCGGGAGGATGCACCGGCTAAATCCCCCGCTGTCTTCAATTGATCAGCCTGTTCCAGCAGTGACAACACCGCAGGCGGGATTTCGGTTTGTTGTTTCGGTTGGTCGATCGGCTCAATTTTGGCGATCGGTTCAATCGGTGTCACTTCATTGCGCTCATCTTTCTCCCGCTGGATATTTGGCGAAGACATCGAAATGACATGAGTTGAAGAGACAACCCGGTCATCCTCATTGGCACGCCATGAAGCATCCACCACAGGAGGCCTTGATACTGGAGTCTGAGTACACCCAACCACAAAAGCCATACAGACCACACTCAACCCAAGCCGCATTATCATCCTCCAAACCAGTTTTTCAGCCAGCGACCATTTTGCGAATCAGAATCACCAGCGCCGCAATCACCCGCCCTCGCCTCGAGATAGTCTATCGGTAACGGACGCTTTTCGGCACCTTGACACGACTGATCGACAATTTGACCCGATTGATTGATCCAACTGTAGCGCAATCCATCCGGCAATGTGCTGGATCGGTTGCTTCTCTGAACGTACTGAAAGGCGTCAGTGATCACCGGAAGTGCGGCCACAGACCCCACCAAACCGGCTTTTCGATTGTCATCAAATCCAACCCAAGCGACACCGAGTCTGCGACCATCTGCGCCGACAAACCATGCATCACGACCATCATCGGTCGTTCCTGTTTTCGATGCCATCACCTCTGCATAGCGGGTACCAAAGGCTCGACCCGTCCCCACTTTAGCACCAACTCGCATCATGTGATCCACTTGGACTGCCGCGCGTGCTGTCATCAGCCGGCTCGTTTGGAATGGCCGTTTGCTCAGCGTACGGCCTGTCTCATCCACAACCGTCCGAACCGCCTTCAATGGTGCCAAATGTCCTTGATTGAGCAATCCTTGATAGCGTGATGCCACTTGATAGGGCGACATTTCAGATACCCCAAGAACCGTCGCAGGTGGTTTGGTTGGCCCGACCGGAATCCCATAGGTTTGCAGTCGCTCGAGGATCGGCTCGAGACCGACCCCAAATGCCAGATGCACAGTCGCCTGGTTGATGCTGTTTGCGACCACTGTTTCAAGACGAACCACGCCTTGTTCGGTCCGATCGTAGTTTTTAGGTGCCCAGACCGCTCCTTGATCATCGAGAATGGATACCGCTTCATCACGAACTAAGCTGCCGACATGCAGGTCTGTGTCTTGTTCAATCGCCGCGGCAACAACAAAAGGCTTCACCAGTGACCCAATTTGACGGCGCGCATCGAGTACTCGATGAAAACCGATTCGATGATCGCGCCCCGCTAACACTGCTTGGATTTCACCGGTCGGAATATCGACTACCAAGGCGCCGAGCTGAACTTCAGCTGTTGCATCAAGACCGATTTCCCGCAATCGAGCCAAACTCTGTTTCCGTCCTTCGACAAGTCCTCGATGCACTTGAGGATCCAACGCCGTGTAGATCTTCAGGCCAGCCATGGTCAGCTGCTTACTGCTGTAATCGTGAGTCAATTCACGACGAACCACTGACACATAGCCGGGGAATCGGCCGATACGATCAGCTGGTGACTTTGGCACTGATAACGAGCGCTTCGAGGCTGCTTCCGCGGCTGTCTGCGTAATCACCCCTAGCGATGCCGCCAAAGTCAGCACCAAATTTCGACGCTCGATCGCTCGCTCCGGAAACTGTCGAGGGTTTAAAGCGCTCGGTCCTTTGATCAATCCAATGAGCAGGGCCTGCTGACTGAGTGAGAGCTCGTTGATTGGACGGCCAAAGTAAAATTGGGACGCTGTTCCAAACCCATGAATCGCACGATTGCCCCACTGTCCCAAGAACACTTCATTGACGTAAGCCTCAAGAATCCGTTCTTTAGAAAACCCAGCATCAATCAAGATCGCATAAATCGCCTCAAGTGCTTTTCGGGACAAGGTGCGTTCTCGGGTTAAGTAAAGGTTCTTCATTAGTTGCTGCGTCAGAGTACTTCCGCCCTGTGCAAATCGCCCAGCCAACACATTGTTCAGAGCTGCACGCAGAATCCCAGTGACTGAAATCCCGGCATGGTCGTAAAACCCACGGTCTTCAACAGCGATCAATAAATCAACAAAGCGCGGCGGTAACTCATTTAATCGAATGATCTCTCGATCGGCATGCGCCCCGGATAATTGCGCCAGAACAAGTGGCTCGAGACGAATAATGTCGAGTGGTTGTGCTCGCCCATCGGTCAGCGAACTGACCTGACGCGGCGCAAAATCAATCCGAACAAAACGATCGGGCTCAACGCCATCGGGAAATGCGTGACCTCGAATTCCTACCTGAATCCCTTGGTCGTCGAGCTGATATTGGCCTTGACCAGGGAGACCCTGCACATTCTGATAATTCAATAAGTCCAACTCAAATCGGACTTGATCCAGCGTAAAAGGTGCACCCTGATACAACTCCAGCGGTCTCGCAAAGATTTTCGCACCCACCGCCCAAGACAAAGATTCGAATTGTCGTGTTAGATGCGCATTGAGATAGACTAGACCCAACCCCACTGCTACCAGTAGGGTAAGCGAAAATTTCAAAAATAGGTGCCACCATCGTTTCATGGGCGCCAGTATACCGGGAGGACGAGGTGAGCGAGACGCTCATTGACGCATTGCGACATCAATCATGCTATCCGCATGCCGTGACAACGATCGAAGTGATTGAATCTGATCTCGCCTGGATCCTTCTCACCGGTCAATTTGCGTACAAAATCAAAAAGCCGGTTGATCTGTATTTCTTGGATGCCAGCAGCCTCGAATCCAGACACGAACTTTGTCACAGCGAATTCACACTCAACCAACGCAGTTTTAGTGAACTCTATATTGATGTGGTTGGCATCTATCAAACTGAGGCTGGAATCCGGGTTGGCCAAGGCGAGGGGCAGCCCATCGAATATGCCGTCAAAATGCACCAATTCGATCTCAACAACACCTTAGATGAAATCCACAATGCAGAAGGGCTGAATCATGAGCGCTTGGAGAAGCTCTGCCAAGCGGTATTCGACCTGCACGCGAAAGCCCCTGTCTCGGGGATCGAGATGCCTTTTGGTGAGCCCAATTCACTCTATGTACCTGCGCAACTGAATTTTGATCAGGTCAGGCCTCGACTGACGGAAGCGAAGGATTTAGCCCAACTGTTGCAACTCGAGGCCTGGGCGCACGAATACCTTAAGCGATTGTGGCCTCGCTTTGCCGAGCGGAAAGATTTGGGCATGATCCGAGAATGCCATGGTGATCTTCATTTGGGTAACGTGGTTGAAACTCAGTCTCATGAGATTCGGTTATTCGATTGCATTGAATACCGCGCCGAGTTCCGCTGGATTGATGTGATCAGTGAGATCGCGTTTTTGACGGTGGATCTTGAAGCGCGCGACGATTTTGCCTCAGCCTGGCACCTACTCAATCGTTACCTCGAACTGAGTGGTGATTATCATGCACTCTGGGTCTATCAAGGGTACCAAGCCTATCGCGCGATGGTCCGAGCCAAAGAATGTTTACTGGAACTCAACGCACCTGTTCTCCCAACGGAATCCGACACCTCTCCTGTGGCGCGTTATCGTCGGTATGCGGTCATGGCCGAACATGCAACAACCATCCGGCCGCGGGTGCTGTTAATTACGCTTGGTCTTGACGTCGATATTCGCCAAAGCCTAACCCACCAATTGATTGATGATTTTGGCATGATCCGTTTGCGCTCAGATCTTGAGCGTCAACGGCTCTATGGTGGTCAAGAAAATACCGCTCCAAAAACCTATCGCCATTTGGTCGAACTGGCTGAACTCTCGTTACGAGCCGGCTCCCCGGTGGTCGTCTCTGGTGGTTTTGAGAATCCTGACGATCGTGAGCGATTCAGACGATTGGCCGAATCGCATGGATTACTGTTTGGTATCCTAACCGATGAAGAGAGTGCCACTCAGGCGAATTTAGATTTTGAGGAATTAGCCTCGACCCATGTCTTACGGCTTGATGAACCAGAGCGGATGGTCAGAGAAGTCCGTGATCTTGGGCAGTCATTTGGGATGCACCTGGGGGTTCACCGTTGAATACAATCGATCGCCTGATTCATGGCTTCGATGGCCTGTTGCGAACAGTTGCACGAGTCAAACCTGAGCCGCAACTCCCATCTCCATCACGAGGTGCGTTGGTTGATCCCATGACAGATGATGAGATCAGAGTGTCTGGTGGTTTGATGCGGGTCAATCATACAGGTGAAATCTGTGCTCAGGGCCTCTATAACGGGCAAGCTCTGTTTGCCTCTGATGAAGCCACCGGAACCGCATTGGCCAAAGCCGCCGAAGAGGAATTGGATCACCTCGCCTGGTGTCGAGAGCGGTTACATGAACTCAATGCCAAACCGAGTGTCTTGGATCCCCTGTGGTATTCAGTGTCTTTTGCCTTAGGTGCTGGAGCCGCCTTGGTCTCAGATAAAGTATCACTGGGTTTTGTGCATGCCACCGAAGAGAACGTCGAACGTCACCTCCGCGACCATCTTCAGCAGCTTCCAGCCAGTGATCACGCATCCCGTCAAATTCTGCAGCAGATGCTGGATGACGAAATCCGCCATGGACAAACAGCGCTGGACCAAGGTGGTCAACAGTTACCAACCCCGGTCCGGCGACTGATGTGGGAAGGTGCAAAACTCATGACTCAAACTGCAGAACGCGTTTAGTCGCGATCTGTCATGGATGGCATCAAACCCCATGAATCGACCGGTTATTTGTCAAACCACAGACACCGTCTGATCGCAATGCTTTGTGTTCATACATCGCCTGTGAATACAGCAATCGTTGCCCAGCGTAACTGGGACCACCATACTCATCAATGTACTGATGACACCAAATAAAAGCCCCAAGAAATGAATCCGCACGATTGGTCAACCAACGACTGACGACCAACCGCAAATTCACCATTACGAGGTTAAGGTGACTCGATGTGTCAGTTCAACGCCTGCATCTTCAAGCATTTTTGACGCAGAGCAATACTTCTCTGCTGACAAAGCCACTGCTCGCTCGACTTTTCCGGCATCAAGATTGTCACCTGACACCTGAAAGTGTATCGTAATTTTGGTGAACACAGCAGGAACCGCATCTGCACGTTCAGCTTCCAGCACACACTCACATGTCTTGATCGCTTGACGCTGCTTTTTCAGAATGGCGATCACATCAAAGCTCGCACAACTTCCGAGACCCATGAGGATTAACTCCGTCGGGCGAGGGCCAATATTTCGACCACCATGTTCAGGTGCGCCGTCGACGACCATGGCGTGACCAGATCCACTCTCTGCAACAAATGAAACGTCCTGGTGCCAGGAAACACGTGCTTTCATCGATTCACCCATTCCTTTAATCGCCGCAACTCAGACTCGAGCTCAGCCTCATGTATTTGTAACAATTGTCGTCGCGCAGCATCATGCTCGCGTCGCGTCGATGCGTCAATCTGCTGGCGCGCTTCACCAAAGGGCATCGCCAAGATTGCCTGACTGATTTCATCAAAACGAGGCAACTCAAGCGTCGCCAACCAGTCGGCATGGTGCGCATCCAACAGAACGCGCATCCGCAACAAGCATTCGGACCGATCCACTTGATTGTCTAAATAGGAATCAATCAACACCTTGATACCCATCATCGCGTCTTGTTTTGCCTTGGACCGCTTTTTTTCAAGCGATTGTAACTGTGAGGTCAGAGACCAGGCATACCAGCTCAGACCACAAACAATGACGGCACCAAGTCCAACCAACCAAGGGATCAAGCGAGATCCTCAAACAAGTGCATCAAGGCGACACCAGGGTCTGGCTGCCGCATAAAGGCCTCTCCCACCAAAAAGCCATAAACGCCATGAGAGTGCATCAGCTGAACATCTTGAGGTTGCAAAATCCCGGATTCAGTAATCAAGAGTCTGTCGTCAGGCATTTGATCGAACAAATCAAGGGTCACCTCAAGCTTGGTTTCAAAGGTATGCAGATTTCGATTATTGATTCCAATCAATCGATTATCCAAGGCAAGCGCCCGATGGAGTTCACGTTCATCATGGACTTCAATCAATACATCGAGACCTACAGACAGAGCTGTCTCGTGAAGTACCGCCAGTTTTGCATCATCAAGCGCAGACACAATCAACAATATGCAGTCAGCACCCAAGGCTCTTGATTCAACAATCTGATAGGGATCGATCATGAAATCTTTTCGAATCACCGGGAGCTGGCAAGCGCCCCGCGCGGCCTTGAGATCAGCATCTGATCCTTGGAAAAAATCCTGATCGGTCAGCACTGAAAGGCAAGTTGCGCCGGCTCTCTCATATTGAGTTGCATGCAGAGCCGGCTGAAAATCCGCCCGGAGCAACCCCTTCGATGGAGACGCGCGCTTAATTTCAGCAATGACCGCCGATTGTTTGGATTGAGCCTGAGTCACAAGCCGTTCAGTAAATCCCCGAACAGCATCTTGGTCTTGAATGCGTTCATACAACGCCTCAATGGCTTGGTTGTCTTGTCGGTCACTGACTTCTTGACGTTTTCTGGCAATGATTCGATCGAGAATCGTCGTCGAGCAGCTCATGGGTTAGTCACCTTTTAATTCTTGAGTTAAACGCGCTAAGGCATCCAATTTTTCCATGGCCTCACCGGATTCCATCACTTCCCAAGCCGCTTCAACACCATCTTCTAATGAATGCGCGCATCCGGCGGTATAAATGGCAGCGCCAGCATTTAACGCAACAATGTCAGATGCCGGATGATCATCAGCTGTCAGTGCCATTTGAATCAATTCAAGAGATTCAGCTGCAGTTTCGACAATGAGCTCATCACGTTCACTGATGTCCAGATCAAAATCTTGAGGCTTGATTCGATATTCCCGAATCCGCCCATCTTTGAGTTCAGCAACGCGACTGGCCGCTGAGACACTCAGCTCATCCAACCCGTCCTCGGAACGCACCACCAGCACATGCCGCGATCCCAAACGATGAAGAACTTCGGCAAGTGGTGTGAGTAATGCTTCATCAAAAACACCCAACACTTGATTGGGAGCGCTCGCTGGGTTGGTGAGCGGGCCAAGGACATTGAAAATCGTCCGCATGCCGAGCTCTTTTCTTGGACCAATCGCATAGCGCATTGCCGAATGATGAGCCGGAGCAAACATAAAACCCACACCCAAGGTCTCAATGCAGGTTTTCACCTGATTGGCATCAAGATCGAGACGCACGCCGGCTGTTTCTAACACGTCGGCCGATCCAGACTTTGAGGAGACCGACCGATTACCATGCTTCGCAACACGGCCACCAGCGGCTGCAACAACAAAAGCTGACGCAGTCGATACATTGAAAATATTCGCTCCATCACCACCAGTTCCGCAGGTATCCACCAGAAATTCCTGAGGAACATCGACTTTTTGTGAAAGTTCACGCATCACACTGGCGGCACCAACAATCTCGTCGATGGTTTCACCTTTCATTCGAAGGCCCATCAACAGCGCACCAATCTGCGCGTCAGTTGTCTCTCCGGTCATGATCGAGCGCATCACTGAGATCATCTCTTCAGCATACAAATCCCGTCTTGCACAAACCGCTGCAATTGCTTCTTGAATCGTCATGACCACTGCCCTCCTTGACCAGCCAGGAAATTCCGCAGTAATTCATGGCCCTGTTGACTTGCGATGGATTCAGGGTGGAACTGAACACCCTCTACCGTCAATGTTTGATGTCGAATTCCCATAATCACCTCAGGCTCATCCAATTCATCGTGGCTCCAGGCCGTGACTTCCAGACAATCCGGAACGGTGGCCGGGTCGATCACCAATGAATGATAACGGGTCTGTATCAATGGCTGGTTCAGCCCCAAAAATACACCCTGCCCATCATGGTGGATCGGACTGGTTTTACCATGCATGACTTTCGGGGCACGAATAATTCGTCCTCCAAATGCCTGTCCAATCGCCTGGTGACCCAAACAGACCCCTAGAATTGGCACTTTTCCTGCAAAGTGCTCGATGACCTGCAAGCTAATTCCCGCCTGATCGGGATCGCACGGCCCTGGACTAATCACGACGTGATCTGGGTTCAGTTCAATCAACTCCGCCAGTGTTGCCTGATCATTTCGAATCGTGGTCACGGTCTCACCCAGCTCGCCAAAATATTGGACCAAGTTGTAGGTGAAGCTATCGTAATTGTCGATCATCAACAGCATTGTCTAGCTCCGCACCATTGGCCCTTTCAGATCCTGAAATCCAGTCAAGGCAGCATTGGCTGCCCGTATCACCGCTCGGCCCTTATTCAATGTCTCCATCCACTCGGATTGAGGAACCGAATCAGCCACCAATCCGGCCCCCGCTTGAATATGCATCATGCCGCCTTTGATCACCGCAGTCCGAATAGCGATGGCTGTATCCATGTTGCCAGACCAACCTAAGTAACCAACTGCACCGCCATAGATCCCGCGACGCACCGGTTCAAATTGATTAATCAGTTCCATCGCCCGAACTTTGGGCGCCCCAGACAATGTCCCAGCCGGCAGACAGGCTTTCAGCACATCAAGCGCACTGACATCAGGACGAACACGCCCTTCGACATGACTGACGATATGCATCACATGAGAATACCGCTCGACCATCATGTGATCCGTCAATTCGACAGATCCAATTTCTGCGACTCGACCGACATCATTTCGGCCCAAATCGATCAACATCAAATGCTCTGAAATCTCTTTGGGATCAGACAACAAATCCTTCTCAAGCGCGACATCCTCTTCTTGAGTTTTCCCGCGCGGACGAGTCCCCGCAATCGGGCGAACCGACACATGCCCATCTTCGAGACGAGCTAAAATTTCTGGTGATGAGCCGACAATATGAGTGTCATCGAGGTTGAAAAAATACAAGTACGGGGACGGATTTAAGACACGGAGCGCTCGATAGAGCGATAGAGGA
>CABZRL010000005.1:0-98036 GCA_902528165.1 uncultured Litorivicinus sp. | reverse complement strand
TTGGTTGCAATACATCAGTGGATTCAAGGCAAGCTCAAACAGAAGCCAACCGAGCAATCGATGGATCAGACAAATCGCCGTGTTCGCACGACTGGGGACATTTCGTGAATCAAGCGATTCGGACAGCAATCTTCACACGACTCAGGGATCAAAACCCGAACCCCACTACAGAACTCGAGTGGACCACCCCTTTTGAATTACTCATTGCCGTGTTGCTCTCTGCTCAAGCAACTGACGTGTCAGTGAATCGGGCGACCCAGAAGCTCTACCCCAAGGCCAACACACCCAATGCAATCTTGGCACTCGGGATTGATGAGGTTAAAGACTGCATTAACACCATTGGACTGTATCATTCCAAAGCAGAAAATGTGATGAAGACCTGCGCGCTCTTGCTGGAGAAACACAACGGAGAAATCCCCACAACACGGGAGGCATTAGAGGCGTTACCAGGTGTTGGTCGTAAAACTGCGAATGTGGTGTTAAATACTGCGTTTGGCGAACCGACGATGGCAGTGGACACGCATATCTTTCGGGTCTCAAATCGCACGCGCATCGCACCGGGGAAAGATGTCAGAGCAGTCGAGGATCGGTTAGTCCGCGTCATCCCCAAAGAGTTTCTGAAAGACGCACACCATTGGCTGATTCTGCATGGACGTTATGTGTGCAAAGCTCGGAAACCAGACTGTGCAAGTTGCCTGATTTCCGATTTGTGCGAATACAAAGGCAAACCAAGCCTTTAACGATCTAGCGCAGCGAACGACCTTTTTTCGCGGCAGTTCTCAAACGCAACGCGTTTAACTTGATAAAACCCTCGGCATCTTTCTGATCATACGCACCCGCATCGTCTTCAAAGGTGGCGATTGCTTCGTCAAACAATGATTGATCAGAGCGCCGACCGGTGACGGCTACCGAGCCCTTGTACAATTTCAGTCGGACCTCGCCATTGACGACTGCTTGAGATTCATTGATTGCCGCCTGCATCATTAAACGTTCAGGCGACCACCAATAGCCGTTGTAAACGAGATCGGCATATTTCGCGATCAAGCTGTCTTTGAAATGCGCAACTTCACGATCTAAAGTAATCGACTCGAGAGCACGGTGCGCCTTCAGTATGATCGTTCCACCCGGGGTTTCATAACATCCCCGCGACTTCATGCCGACATAACGGTTTTCAACGATATCCAATCGGCCGATACCATGGCGACCACCAATGGCATTGAGCTCAGCCAACAAAGTCGCAGGAGACATCGACTGACCGTTAATACTGACGGGATCACCGTTTTGGTAGCCAAGAATGATCTCTTCGGCTCGATCCGGTGCCGCTTCTGGAGAGACTGACCAGCGCCACATGTCTTCTTCAGGTTCCGCCCATGGATCTTCCAGCACAGCGCCTTCATAGCTAATATGTAGTAAGTTGGCATCCATCGAGTAGGGAGATTTTTTCCCGCGTTTTTGTTCGACCGGAATCTTGTGCGTGTCGCAATAGGCAAGCAGCGTTTCTCGTGAGGTCAGATCCCATTCGCGCCAGGGAGCAATGACCTGTACGGCTGGGTTCAGCGCATAGGCGCCTAACTCAAAACGCACCTGATCGTTACCCTTCCCTGTCGCTCCGTGACTGATCGCATCAGCATCTGTTTCTTCTGCGATTTCAACCAGGCGCTTGGCAATTAATGGCCGTGCAATCGAGGTTCCAAGCAAATACTCACCTTCGTAAATGGTATTCGCGCGAAACATCGGGAAGACATAATCCGATACGAACTCTTCACGAAGATCTTCAATGTAGATCTCTTTAACGCCCAAGGCTTCAGCCTTTGCACGAGCCGGCTCCACTTCTTCGCCTTGCCCAAGATCGGCAGTAAACGTCACCACTTCGCATTGGTAGGTTTCCTGAAGCCAACGCACAATGACGCTGGTATCCAATCCACCGGAGTACGCCAAAACGACCTTGTTAATGTCTGACATCGAATAATCCTAGCAATTGTCAAAATAAAGGCTGCAAATGATACCAGAGCAGGTGAAACTTTCAGAAGCTTTCCATTGAAACGGATGAATGCAATTGCGTTTTCATCTACCCTAGAAGCGATTGGATAAGGATCTTTTCGTGCAACTCACTCTCACACGGCCTGACGACTGGCATCTGCATTTACGCGATGGTGCCGCATTAACCACCACTGTCCCAGATACCGCGCGGACATTCCATCGCGCCATTGTGATGCCAAACTTAAAGCCTGCGGTCGAAACCGTTGAGGCTGCCCTCAATTATCGTGAGCGGATTCTTGCAGCGGTCCCTGAAGGCATGTCATTTGACCCACTGATGACCCTCTATCTGACACCGAATGTCAGCCCAAGCATCATTCAGGAAGCGGCGGCCTCACCATCGGTCTACGCAGTCAAACTCTATCCGCAAGGAGCCACAACGAATTCAGACGCTGGAGTTGCGAGTCTCGATAGCGTGATGGCAACCCTCGAGACCATGGCTGAACTGGGTTTACCGCTACTGATTCATGGTGAAGTGACCGACCGTTCGATCGATATTTTTGATCGTGAGGCGGTATTCCTGGAGCGGACCCTCGGACCACTCATGCAGCAGCTCCCAAGGCTCAAAGTCGTGCTCGAACACATTACTACCAAAAATTCAGTGGAGTTCGTCAGAGCGCATCCAGAAATGGGGGCGACAATTACCGCTCACCACCTGTTATACGAGCGTAACGACATGCTGGCAGGCGGTATCCGCCCCCATCTGTACTGTTTGCCCATTCTCAAGCGAAGCCTGCATCGCGATGCGCTCCTTGAAGCAGCGACCTCTGGGGATCCTCAATTTTTCTTAGGGACTGACTCGGCCCCCCATGCTGTTGGTGACAAGGAATCAGACTGTGGTTGCGCGGGATGCTACACGGCACCTGTGGCCCTCGAATTATACGCAGAAGTGTTCGAGGCCCAAGATCGACTGGACCAACTCGAGGCCTTTGCCAGTTTCAATGGCGCTGATTTCTATGGTGTCCCGAGAAATACCGAGACCATCACGCTGACCCGGGTGGAAACGCCAGTGCCACTGACGCGACCGTTGGGTCAAAGCCAGGTTCGCCTGCTTCGAGGTGGTGAATCCATCGCTTGGAGCCTCGCATGATTGAACCGGACGTCGTCTCAGACAGTCATAATCCTGGTGAGATCAATAAACCCAAGAAGAAGACCCGTTTAGGAGAACGCTTCCGTGGATTTCTGCCAGTGGTTGTGGATTTAGAAACCGGTGGATTTAATGCCGAAACCGACGCGCTACTCGAGCTCTCTATGGTGATTCTCAATATGGATGAGGATGGAACACTCTTCATTCACGATCAGGTGTACGCCCATATTGAACCCTTCGAAGGCGCGAATCTTGAACCAGCTGCACTCGAATTTACGGGCATTGACCCATTTCACCCACTGCGCATGGCGGAAACCGAAAAAGACGCACTGACCCGGATGTTCAAGCCTGTGAGGGATTCTATCAAACACCATGGCTGCAATCGTGCTGTCTTAGTGGGACATAACGCTCACTTCGACCTTGGATTTCTCAACCAAGCCATCAAGCGATCAGGCGTCAAGCGCGCGCCCTTCCATCCATTTTCATGCTTCGATACGGCAACGCTCGGTGGCCTCGCATTTGGCCAAACAGTACTGGCTCGTGCCTGTGATGCTGCAGGATTGAAGTTTGATCATGAAGAGGCGCATTCGGCCCGCTATGACGCAGACCTCACCGCACAGTTATTTTGTGAAATCGTGAATCGTTGGCGAGATTTGGGAGGTTGGAACCCTCACCAAGATTCAGCTGGACAGTGATTCCAAATCCAAAGAGCGAGCAGCAATGACTGCTTGCGTTCGTGAATGCACTTTTAACTTCCGAAGAATTGCAGTGACGTGGGCTTTGACCGTCGCTTCGCTCACATCCAATTCATAGGCAATCTGCTTATTCAGCAATCCCTGCATGAGCATAATCAGTACTCGGAACTGCTGTGGTGTTAGAGAAGCAATTCCCTCGGCAATTTTTGCTTCGCGATCATCGACCACAGGCGCATCCAGTTTGACGTCTTCAGGAATCCAGGCATCACCCTCAAGTGTAGCCTGAACTGCTTCGACCATGGTCTCTAAGGCCACGCTCTTCGGAATAAACCCGAGAGCACCATACTCGATCGAGCGTCGGATCACGTTATGATCTTCATTCCCAGAAACCACCACCACTGGCATTTCAGGGCTTTGTCCTTTCAGATAGACCAAACTTGAGAATCCACTGGCTCCAGGCATCGTGAGATCCAGCAGCACCAAATCTGCGTCGTTGTGTTCGGAAGCCGCATCCTGTAATTCTGCCATGGTCGACACTTCAACAATATCGACTTGCTTAGCTGCTTTTGATACAGCCTGCTTAAGTGCGGCTCGAAATAGAGGGTGATCATCCGCGATCACAATTTTGCAGTGATGCATAAGGTAAATCCCTGTCCAATGGGTGATCCAAAGATACCAAACTTTTGGAAGTTTGCGAAAATAACGATACTTTTGTGCGTTTTTTGTACAAAAAAACACCCACAGAGCCTCGCCCGGTGGGTGCTTTGAGTCACATCATCGATTAACGATTCATTCGATTATCGATCAGGTCATCCACCACAGATGGATCTGCCAGGGTCGAGGTATCGCCTAACGCGCCATAATCATTGGCTGCGATCTTTCTCAAGATGCGACGCATGATTTTTCCAGAACGTGTCTTCGGCAGATTCGGTGCCCACTGAATGAAGTCAGGTGATGCAATCGGACCAATTTCAGAGCGAACTTGATTCCGAAGCTCTGCACGCAACTCTTCAGTCGGCTCTATGCCTTCTTGAAGCGTTACATACACATAGATCCCTTCACCTTTGATGTCGTGCGGATATCCAACCACAGCAGCTTCGGCGACAGCATTATGCGCGACCATGGCTGACTCAATTTCAGCAGTTCCCATCCGGTGGCCCGACACATTCAAGACGTCATCAACACGTCCGGTAATCCAGTAGTACCCATCTTCATCGCGACGGACGCCATCGCCCGTGAAATATCGGTTCGCAAATGTTGAGAAGTAGGTTTGCTCAAACCGCTCGTGATCGCCCCAGCAACTCCGACCAGACGATGGCCAGGAATCCAGCAGAACCAAGTTACCATCTGCCGCACCTTCCAAGATGTTTCCTTCGTTATCAACCAATGCAGGCTGGACACCGAAGAATGGGCGCGCTGCAGATCCCGGCTTGGCTGCAGTCGCTCCTGGGAGTGGAACGATCATGATTCCACCCGTTTCTGTCTGCCACCAAGTATCAACGATTGGGCACTTCCCTTGACCAATCACACGGTGGTACCACTCCCAAGCTTCTGGATTAATCGGCTCACCAACGGATCCAAGAATCCGCAATGAAGACAAATCAGAATCACCCAAGACATTTTCGCCTTTCACCATCAACGAACGAATTGCTGTTGGCGCTGTATAGAACTGATTGACTTTGTGCTTTTCAATCACGCGACCGAAACGAGACGAATCCGGATAGGTCGGAACACCTTCGAACATCAATGTGGTTGCACCGTTTGCAAGCGGTCCATACACGATGTATGAGTGGCCCGTGATCCAGCCCACATCAGCTGTACACCAATAAATATCGCCATCTTTGTAGTCAAAGACATATTGATGGGTCAGTGAGGTATACACGAGATAACCGCCGGTGGTGTGCTTTAGACCCTTTGGCTTCCCAGTGGATCCTGAGGTGTAAAGAATGAAGAGCGGATCTTCGGCATTCATCGGCTCAGGCTCACACTCTGTCGACTGATTCGCACACACATCGTGGTACCAGACGTCTTTTGGACCCATCTCGACGTCGCCACCGGTGCACTTCACCACCACGACTGTCTCAACGCCGTGACAGGCTTCAGAAGCGACCGCTTTATCGACATTCGTCTTCAATGCCACAGCGCGACCACCGCGACGACCTTCATCCGCTGTGATGATGACCTTCGATCCTGACTCTTCCACACGAACGCCCAAGGCGTCAGGAGAGAATCCACCAAAGACAATCGAATGCACTGCACCGATTCGTGTACAGGCCAGCATCGCAACCGCGGCTTCAGGAATCATCGGCATATACAGCGTGACCACATCACCCTTTTTCACGCCTTGAGCACGCAATCCATTGGCAAATCGACAGACTCGTTCATACAGATCGCGGTAGGTAATATGCTCGTCAGAGTTTGGATCATCGCCTTCCCAGATAATCGCAGTTTGGTCACCGCGAGTCGCTAGATGACGGTCCAGACAGTTGGCGGACACGTTCAGAATGCCGTCTTCATACCAACGAATATCAATGTTTCCAGGAGCGAACGAAGTATTTTTGATCTTAGTGGGGAACTGAATCCAATTGAGACGCTTTGCTTGCTCGGCCCAGAACGCTTCTGGATCTTCAGTGGATTGACGATACATCGCCTCATAGGTTGCCTCGTCTACCCAGGCGTTCGCTGCAACTGCAGGATCAACTGGATATACCTTGGAATCAGTCATGAAAACTCCTTACTGGTTAAAGTTATCTGCAAAGTGTTATGCCTAACGCGGCAAGACCCAATACGACAATCGTCTCGACTCAACTAAAGTGAGGTTTCAATTACAGAAATGTTTGAACCTGATCGATGATCACCGGAATTTCAGTATCCATCGAAAACAACGCCATCAACGTCGCATAACGATCCATCAGATAGATGCGTGAGGAGTGATCAACCGTATAGCTTTTCGGATCATCACCCACCCGTTGAGCATAGACCTGGTACTGCCGCATTACTTGCTCAATCGACTGACGATCACCGGAGAGACCGTAAAATGTCGGATCAAATACCGCCGCATATTCGGCAACTGCCGCTACCGTATCCCGCTCTGGATCCACAGTGACAAAAAGGCCCGACACACGCTCACGTTCATCACCTAATCCTTCAACAATGGCTGCCATCCGAGCCAGCTCAGTCGGACAGACATCCGGGCAGTATGTGTACCCGAAATAAATGAGCATCAAATCACCGCCGAGGGTTGCGGTATCCAAACGCCCTTCCACTGTCTGCAAGGTAAAATGGCCACCTATCTGAGCACCGGGCATCCCTCGCTCGCCGGTGGTTAGATTCCGGATAAATGGAAAAGCGACTAAACCTGCTAATAAACAGGCAACAAGAAGCGGAGCATAACGTCTCACAAAATCAACCTTTATTACGTATCTGCAATTCTCAATAACTGAGCTGGTGGCATCTGGCGTGCTTGTTTCGCCGACCATCGCCCAATCATTCCGACAAGGATACCTGTCGTAAGTGGTGCAAGCACCCATATCAACCACTTTGATGACCACTCAAGATTAAAGATCTTGGTGTAAACGAGCCAACCCAAGAGTTCGGTTCCGACAGCCGCCAACAGTCCACTGATCACGCCTAGCGTGAGAAATTCAGCCCACTGGGATTGCGATAACAAGCGGTCAGAACCGCCAAGACTTCGCAGAATCGCGGATTCCTTGCGACGCTCAGGCAATGAGGTTTGGATACTGGCAGCTAAAACTAAGACGCCACCGACGAGCACGAAATACAGCACGACACTGACCGCTTGTGATACCCGATCTAAAATGCCACGAATCTGGTTGAGAATCGCATCCACTGACAAGAGTGTCACCTGCCGAAACTCGCCACTGATCGCGGCGGTGTCTTTTGCTGGATTCACAAGCCGCAAACTGGTTAATCGCGTGGATTCAAACGGTGCCAGTGTCCCCGGAGAGAAAATCATAAAGAAATTGGGAAGCATGGAATCCCACTGCACCACGCGAGACCCAATCACCTCTGCCGAAATTCGGTCTGGTCCGACGGTGTAATGAATGATGTCACCCAACTGTAAGTCGAGCTCATCAAATAATTTCGATTCCACCGTGACAAGCCCAGGACCATCTGCATCGGTGAAAAATCGGCCACGATCGACTTGGTTGTCCCGTCCAAGGACACCAGACTCAGTCAGACTCAATTCACGACGCACCGATCCCGGCGGTTCGAGGCCCTGCAAATGCTCAATCAACGGAATCTCGTTGACCGTTTCCAACCGTCCACGAACAATCGGATACAGGGGTGCTAAGTCACCACCTCTTGAGGTCACGGCCTCGATAAAAGCCACTTGATCGTCATCGCTAATATTCAAGGCGAAAGTATTCGGGGCATCGGTCGGAACTTGGGTTTCCCACGTCGAGATGAGATCAAAACGAATTAGAGCCACCATCGCGATGGCCAGTGCTGTCAGAGCAAACGCCATCAATTGACCACCGGAGGATCCAGGATCCCGAATCAGCTGTTGAATCCCAAACCGCCAAGCAGGGCCAACACGTTCCAAAGGACCTAAACTCCGAATCACCAACTGACCAATCAGGCTCACGAGTGCCACCAAGATGATCACCGCGAGCAAAACCCACCCGGTTAATAACCAATCATCACTGTAGAGATAACCCAGAAGACTGATCGCGACTAAGGCAAATCCATAACGGCCTGCCTGACCAACCCCTGACACCTGATAGTCGCGCTTGAAGACCCGAATCGGTGGCACGTTGGCCAACAAAATTAAAGCAGGTGCTGCAAATCCAAAGAGGATGACAAAACCGGTTAACACACCAAGGAACGCAGGCCGCGCACTCGGCTCTGGCAAAGTGATCGTCAATAACCCAGCAATGGTATCCACCAAGACCAGTTGCGAACCGTAGCCTATCAGAACCCCCAGTAGACTCGCCACACCACCAAGAACAACCAGTTCTGTGGTGAAAATTCCGAGCGCTTCGCGACCACTCAAACCAAAGGTTCGAAATAACGCGCTGTCTGCGATGTGGTCAGTGGCCCATCGATTGGCTGTCATTGCGATCGCCGCACCGGACAATAAGACCGTTAACAAACCCGCAAGCGATAAATAAATTGTCGCTCGAGTCAGTGCATTACCGACCTCAGGCCGACCATCGACAACCCCGCGAAGCCGTTGGCTAATATCCAGCTTCGGCTCGACAAACGCTTTGAATTGTTCGAGGTCACCGTCGGCGAACAACGTGATATACCGGACTCGACTGCCGGGCTGAATCAGCTGAGACGCTTCAAGATCTGCTTGATTCATGAGCAGTCTCGGGGTCAGTGAGACAAACGAACCACCACGATCTGGCTCAAACACCAAAATCTGTGTGATTTGAAGTTCCGTTTCACCAACGGAAACCCGATCACCCACGTCAATATCGAGCTTAGATGCCAATTGCGGGTCTGCCCAGGCAGTGCCAGATGTCGGAATGCTTGATGTCGGATATCCAATACCCGCACGAGTATCCGCGATTTCGAGCTGACCTTTTAAGGGATATCCATCGGTGATGATTTTCACGCCGGTCAGTTCAAACTTGGACCCACGACCGATGACCGATGGAAACTCAATGGTCTCGGTAGAGGCAACGCCTAGAGCATTGGCTTTTTCAAGCCACAGCGGATCGATCGGTCTCGGCCCCCAAAGCTTGAGATCGCCACCGAGGAGCGCGGCAGCATCAGCTCGCATAGCTCGATCAATACGATCCGTGAGCACTTCGGTGGTTGTCATAGCAGCCACCGACACCACAATCGCGAGCGCCAATAGCGTCAATTGACCACTGACAAACTCACGCCACAGAAGACGCAGCGCAATCATGCGGCAACCTCGTTCAATGTCCCGTCTTCCAGACTTGAGATTCGCTGACATCGACTCGCCAAGCGCTCATCATGTGTCACTAAAATCAATGTTGTGCCGGTTTCCTGATTCAATTCAAATAAGAGTTCAGAGACCGATTCGCCCGTTCTTCGGTCTAAATTGCCAGTGGGTTCATCAGCGAACAATAATGCAGGTTCGTCCACAAAGGCCCGAGCCAAGGCAACCCGCTGCTGTTCTCCTCCTGACAGCATGCGAGGTCGATGATGGGTTCGCGCACCCAAACCGACGCGTTCTAGCCACTTCGTCGCGCGTTGTTTCGCCAGCGCCACAGACATGCCGGTTAACTCTAACGGTAACATCACGTTTTCAACCGCTGTTAACCCTTGGAGTAGTTGAAAACTTTGGAAGACAAACCCGATTCGTCCGCGCCGAACCGCTGCGCGCTGATCTTCAGAGAGGCCACTGAATGCCTCACCCTGAAATAGGATTTCACCACTTTCGGGGATATCTAATCCCGCCAGCAACGACAGCAACGTACTCTTTCCTGCTCCGGAAGGACCAATAATCGCTACACTGTCCCCCGGGTTGATTCTCAAGTCTAACGACTCCAAAACAGACAAACGATGACCGCTTTGGTCGTTGAACCCATGTGACACATCGCGAACATCAAGGACTGGTTGTGCAGACATTACGAGTGGTATTCCTTTGGTTGAGTTTGGTAACACCTGCACTGGCCGGCCCGACACTGCTGGTCGTCGGGGACAGTTTAAGCGCAGGCTATGGGCTTGATCGCGGCCTCAGTTGGGTCGATCTGCTCGCCACATCTCCCGAAGAATTACTGGGGGCGGATGTACAAGTTTTAAACGCTTCGATCTCTGGTGAAACAACTACCGGTGGACTCTCTCGTCTCCCTGGGTTGTTGGATCGACACCACCCAAGTTCTGTCTTGATTGCTCTGGGCGCCAACGATGGATTGAGAGGTCTACCATTGGACACCATGCAAGAGAATCTGAAAGCGATGTTCAGCCTCGTCGAAGCGTCAGGTGCTCAGGTGTTCTACGCCGGCATCGAACTCCCCCGGAACTATGGCGGTCCATTTACCCGAGCATTTCGTCAGGCCCAAGACGCGGTCGCAGCGCAAACAGGGATTCCATACCTGCCATTTTTCTTGGAACCCGTCGCACTTGAACGCACGCTATTTCAAGACGATGGGTTGCATCCAACCGAAGAAGCGCAACCACTGATCGCGGATTACGTCGGACGCTTCCTTCACGAGTCACTGTTGAAATAACCCAGTCGAGTCAAATCGTCCACCAACCGAATCAAATAGCGATCGGTCATCGCCGAGACATAATCCGTGACTCGCATGAGTCGTTGATATTTAGAATCGTTCGGCCGAGGTCTGAATTTACCAAGCCGAGCGACGGCATCGCGGGCTTTTGAACTGATATAGGTCCCATCACCGCCAGCGCTCGCAAGGGCTTCAGCACCTTCGATCAAGTGCGATAAAACACCACGCAGTAATCGCCCACTTCGACCCTCATAGGATTGCTTCGTTAAATCAACATACACCCGTTCGCGAGCCAACGCCTTGGCCCGCTGAATCACTTCTCCAGCCGATGCCACTCGCCAATCCAAGAGGTCTTCATCGAAGGTTCCTTGGATGATGGCGTCATAGTGGAGCTGAAACCGTTCTTCAGCCTCGTGCACTAAGGCATCAATCGCAGCTGAACGGAGAAGCTCGAGCTTCGCTTCAGAATCATCCAATAACTGCTCATACAAATTCCGGCGTGCACCTCGGTCCACCAGCTCTTTCATGAGCGATGAGACCTCCTCATAATCTAAATGACCGAGCTCAACCGCATCTTCCAAATCAATCAGGGCGTAGCAAATATCATCAGCAGCCTCGACGGCATAAACCATCGGATGCCTGGCCCAAACATCAGGCATCAATTCGATCATTCCCAAATGGGAAGTTAATTCACGCATCAACGGCAATTCTGTTTGATTGACACCATGTTTCCGCTTGGTTTGGCCAAAGGCCGAATTCGCTGCAAAGGGATACTTCACAAAGGTGCCGAGTGTCGCAGCGGTTAACCGCATCCCACCATCGAACCAATGACGCTCAAGACAGGTGATCACCCGAAACCCTTGGGCATTCCCTTCAAACCCTGTCAGATCAGCGCGCTCAGCACTCGAAAGGCCTGTCAGATAATCAGGATGCGATTCAAAAAACTGCCGAATGGCACGCTCACCGGCATGACCAAAGGGTGGATTTCCGATGTCATGAGCGAGGCAGGCAGATTGGACCAAAGCGCCCAATCCAGACGCCGAATGCGCTTCGGACAATAAGCCTTCATGACGCATCCACTGACCAAGGCGAGCGCCCAAGGATCGCCCCACAGAGGCCACTTCAAGCGAATGCGATAGCCGCGTATGCACGTGGTCATTGTCCGACAATGGATGCACCTGCGTTTTCACAGCCAATCGACGGAATACCCCTGAAAAAATCAGACGATCATGGTCTCGTTGCCACTGACTTCGCTCATCGCCTGAGGCTTCCGACACCCACTGACGTTGATGATCAATCCGTGCAGTTGATAACAATTGATTCCAATCCATCATGAGAAAGCCACCCCATGATGAGGACCGCAATCGGTATCGCTCAGCTTGCGTTTCGGATACAAATCAAACCGGACCGTCTTGCCTTTGACCTGCGAAGACGGGACTTTTCCACCAAGATACTCTGCTTTCAGCGGGCGCTTGACGACCACCCGTGCAGCATGAGAATCCAGTGCGGCTTCTAACAATCGGTCGGCAGGTTCGGCGGCATCCAAGAGCGCATGCAAGACTTGCATCGACAACGACGGTGCCGCTTTTCTCTCTTTCGGGAACATCGGGTCCAAATAGATCACACCATGCGACACTCTCGAGACCACCTCGGTACTATCCGTCTGTTGGAAGCTGACGCGATCACACCAAGGAATTTCAGCCTCCTGTGCGCGCCTTAAGGCATCATTGAATAATGCTGCGATCACAGGATGGCGCTCCATAGCCAACACTTGGCAGCCAATATTGGCCAGCACACTCAAATCGCCACCAAGTCCGGCTGTGGTATCGACAATTGCAGGGCGCAAACCTTTCTGACACCCGAGTGCGCGAGTCAGCGCCTCGCCGGTAACGGCTTTGACGCGCCGAGCCTGTGCCCCACCGACAAAATCAATGTGAACACTCGATCGTGAGTCAAAGTCTGCCGACTTTAGTGCCAATCCCTGCTCATCCCACCAAAAATAATGTCCTGACTCAGGCGGAGCTGACTGCCAGTCGACCTGTAACCAGGGGGATCTCAGCATGGCCTCATCCCGACTCACCACTTGATGGAGTGGATCGACGCCAACCCAATCCATCATCACCTCAGTGTCCGGTCACAAAACGCCAGGCGTTATCAAATAGGCCCATCCATGGCGTCACTGATGATGCTCCCGTCGGCGCGAACGAGAGTTGAGATCGC
Source organism: uncultured Litorivicinus sp. (assembly GCA_902528165.1). Classification (GTDB taxonomy): domain Bacteria; phylum Pseudomonadota; class Gammaproteobacteria; order Pseudomonadales; family Litorivicinaceae; genus HIMB30. Next base: position 84,825 of record CABZRL010000005.1, on the reverse strand, counting down.
AACACTGCTCGCTCAGGATGCGGCATCATGATGGTCACACGCCCATCCTCAGAGCAGAGTCCAGCCAGCCCGCACGCAGATCCATTCGGGTTCCCCGGATAGCGGGTTTCGGGTTGGCCTTGATCGTCTGTATAGACAAGACTTGTTAAGTTTGCGGACGTCAGTGCCTGAATTTCAGACTCTGAGTGCTGAAAACGCCCTTCGCCGTGAGCAATGGCAATCGGGAATCGTGTTCCTTGCAAATCATGAAGCAGCACCGAACGGCTCTCTGGCAAGGTCGCAAGCGTTAATCGAGCCTCAAACTGTTGTGATTGATTGCGTGCCATTGGTTTAAAGTGACTCGCCCCAGGGATCAAGGGAGCTAACTGCGCCATCATCTGACACCCGTTACAAATTCCGAGTGATATCGTGTCTTCACGCGCAAAAAATGCATCAAACATCTCACTGAGAGCCTCGTTGAAGAGAATCGAACGCGCCCAACCCGCGCCGGCACCCAGAACATCGCCATAACTGAATCCACCACAAGCGGCTAGCGCCTCAAATGACTCGAGTGTTTGCCGGCCAGTCATCAAGTCGGACATATGTACATCAACAGCCTCAAATCCACAGTGGTCAAAGGCATGCGCCATTTCTATGTGACCGTTAACACCCTGCTCTCGCAAAATCGCCACACGAGGACGTTGAACTGCCACTCGTCGCACTTCAGGGACTTTTGCCATCGGCGGTATGTGGACGCTGGCCAGTCCTTGAGTTGGTCGGGCGACATTCTGTGACTCTTGATCCACACACTCAGGACGATCGCGAAGTCTTGCCATCGCAAAACTCACAGCGGTCCAGGATTGTTCCAAAGCAACACGTGTCTCGCTCAGTAACAGCTCATCATCCACGATGAGAATGAGGTCTTCGGACTGATTCGGTTCGCCGAGCACGTGGGCAATCAAATCACGCTTCGCGCACAGTGCCATCACCTCATCGACGTCGGTGTTCGCAACTTCAATCACGCAACCGATTTCTTCGTTGAACCAAAAAGCCACCGGATCCATCCCCTGAGGCGTCTGGGCACGCAGACCAAGCCTTGAGGCAAACAGCATTTCTGCAATGGTCGCCAACAACCCACCGTCAGAACGATCGTGATACGCCAACAGACGGCCATCATCAAGCAGACCTTGAATCAGGTCAAAACAGGCTTTCAGGGCTAGAGGAGCCACATCCGGTGCCACATCACCGAATTGTGAGGTCACCTCGCAGGCAATCGAGCCGGCCAATCGCTGAGCGCCTAAATCGATCACAATCAGCGACGTCTGTTCGCCCTGTAACAGCGGTGTCGTGGTTTTTTCCACATCCGACACTGGCGCAAAACCCGAACAAATCAGAGACATTGGGCCGATGACCTCATGTGTACCCGCTGAGTCAGACCAACGAGTTTTCATCGACATGGAATCTTTACCTACAGGAATACAGACGCCAAGTGCTGGACAGAATTCTCCACCGATCGCCTGGACTGCCTCATACAGCCGAGCATCTTCGCCCTCGGTTCCAGCTGCACACATCCAGTTTGCTGACAGCTTTATTTGAGCAATATTGCCGATCGCCGTGCCCGCCATATTCATGATGGTCTCAGCGACCGCCATCCGCGCTGATGCGCCCGCATTGAGGAGAGCAAGTGGGGTCCGTTCGCCCATTGCCATGGCTTCACCTGTGACCGAACCAATCGCTGAATGCGTCACCGCACAATCTGCCACCGGCACCTGCCACGGGCCGATCATCTGATCTTGGTGCACCAGGCCTGATACTGTGCGGTCACCGATCGTGATCAGGAAGTTTTTCGAGGCCACTGTGGGATGACTCAGAACTCGATGTGCGAGCTCCGAAAACCCAATCGCTGAAAAATCCGTCGGCTGACAACGGACCGCCAAGGGTGCCGCTTCCCGGTGCATTTTCGGCGGTTTGCCAAATAAGACATCGACTGGTAAATCCACAGGAGGCCTCGACTCATCGGTTTTCGTCACCGATAAGTGTGGACGATCATGCGCATGGCCGACGACCGCATAGGGACAACGCTCACGCTCACAAATGGCTTCAAACTCTTGAAGCTTCACAGGATCCACGGCAAGCACGTATCGCTCTTGCGCTTCGTTACACCAGAGAGCCAGTGGCGACAGTGAGGGATCAGCTGAAGGAATCCAATCCATCGAAAAATCTGCTCCAACACCACCATCCTTGACCAACTCAGGAAGTGCGTTGGATAGGCCGCCGGCACCAACATCGTGGATAAACACAATCGGGTTTTCAGGCCCACGTAACCAACATCGATCGATCACTTCCTGACAGCGACGCTCCATTTCAGGGTTCGCCCGTTGCACGGATGCATAATCAAGATCACTACCTGATGTACCTTCACCGACCGAACTGGCTGCACCGCCGCCGAGCCCAATCAACATGGCTGGACCGCCCAGCACCACCAGCGGTGTACCTTCCGAAAAGGGTTTTTTATCAACTTGTCCATCAGCGATCGATCCGATGCCACCCGCAATCATGATTGGTTTGACATACCCTCGGCGACGCTCCCCCGAATCGGTCTTTTCAACGGCCTCATAAGCTCTAAAATAGCCATTGACGTTTGGCCGACCAAACTCGTTGTTAAAGGCGACACCGCCAATTGGCCCTTCGAGCATAATTTGTAACGCAGATGCCAAACGACTGGGCATTGGAACATCATGCTCCCAAGGCATTTCAAGGCCAGGAATCCGCAGATAATTCACACTAAACCCAGTCAGTCCAGCTTTCGGCTTGGCACCTCGACCGGTTGCTCCTTCGTCCCGAATCTCGCCACCAGCACCAGTTGCCGCACCTGGATTTGGCGAGACGGCAGTTGGGTGATTATGGGTTTCAACCTTCATCACCAAATGCACAGGCTCAACCACAATTTCATAACTGTGGGAGATGGGGTTGACTAAAAACCGGCCAGCGGTTGGACCCTCAACGACAGCAGCGTTATCGACATAGGCTGAGAGCACACCACCTGGAGCGATTTCATGCGTATTCCGAATCCACTGAAACAACGTCTTGGGTTGGTCTTTGCCATCCAGAGTCCAGGATGCGTTAAAGATTTTGTGCCGACAATGTTCGGAGTTTGCTTGGGCGAACATCATCAACTCGACGTCGGTTGGATCACGGCCTAACTTGTCATAGGCATGCGCCAGGTAGTCAATTTCGTCATCAGACAGCGCCAACCCATGTGCTTGGTTAGCTCCATTGAGTGCGGAAATTGGATCGACACCCAACGTCACAATACCCAGCGGCTGCGGCTCATCTGGAGTAAAAAATGCCTCTGTCGGGAGCCCGTCCAGCACATCTTCCATCATCGGATCGGCGAGAAGTCGATTCAACAATATCTGGTCGGCCGCTGATACTTGGCCTTCGACCACAATGTGCATTCCGCGCTCGATGCGTTTGACTATTTCAAATCCGCAGTTTTTCGCGATCTCTGTCGCCTTTGAACTCCATGGTGAGGTCGTCCCAGAACGAGGCAATGCGACCAAACCTGAATCCACGGAGAGCGGTGATGCATCGAGGAGCTGTTCCAGTTTTGCAGAGTCATGCACCACCCCTGTTATAAAGAAAAGATAAGTACAGGTGAGGTTTTCAAGCGCAATCCCAGCGGCATTCGCCCGAGAAATCAGTGATTGAATACGAAACGACGAGAGGGCTTGGCCTCCCTGCAAAATGAGCATGTCAATCGGTCCTTGATACGATCGAAAAATCAAAAACGGGAGTTTAGCAGAGCCGGCCTCGACGCCGGGGGATTCCATGGAATTTTTTACGCAGAGCCTGCCGGATTCGTGGATCGACGCGCCTGGAAAAATTGCGTCAGTAATTGTGCCGAGTGATCAGCCAATAACCCACCTTCGACTGCAATTTGGTGATTGTAAAATGTTGCACCTGGGAGCTTTAATTGTGAGACCAAGACACCAGCCCTTGGCTCTCGTGTGGCGTAGACAACGCGTCCAATTCGAGCATGAATCATGGCACCAAAGCACATCGTACATGGCTCGAGTGTCACGTAAAGCGTTGATCCCGGAAGCCTGTAATTCTGCGCCGACTCACCAGCGGATCGGATTGCTGCGATCTCCGCATGATAGGTGGAATCACAAGTACTGATCGGTGCATTCCAGCCTTGCCCGAGAAGCTGCTGATCACGCACGATCACTGCTCCCACAGGCACTTCATTGAGTAAAGCTGAATGATGCGCTAAGTCAAGCGCCTGGCGCATCCAGCGCGCATCATCTTCAGTAAATGTGCAGTCTGTCATGACACTCCTCGATGACCGATTGGTTGACGATCTCCGTCGAATGGGGTTTCCTGCACCTCGGTCTATTCGTGCAAACCACAGGATAACAAACGATGTCGACAATATACCCATCGATCGACCCCAATGGTCTTCTTGAATACTCAGTCGTGTTCACTGATCGTTCGATGAACCACATGTCTCGAGCATTTCAGGAAGTGATGTGCGGTCTGCATGATGGTCTCACGTCGGTCTACAACGCATCGGCTTGTGTTCTTGTTCCCGGGGGCGGCACCTTTGCTATGGAGGCGGTCGCCCGACAATTTGCCAAAGATCAAAATGTTCTCGTTGTCAGGAATGGGTGGTTTAGCTACCGATGGACGCAGATTTTCGATCAGGGTGTCACTCCATCGCATGCCGAAGTCGCAAAGGCCCGTCCTGATAGCGATCGAGCCGATCAACAATTTGCCCCCGTGCCAGTTGAAGAAGTTTGTGCTCAGATCAGAGCAGAACGCCCGAACCTCGTGGTCGCACCGCATGTCGAAACGTCAGCGGGAATGCTAATGCCTGATCTTTATTTGCAAGCACTGACCGCTGCTGCACACGAGGTGGATGCGTTGTTTGTTCTCGATTGCGTTGCCGCGGGTGCGCTTTGGGCCAACATGGACGCGCTGGGCATTGATGTGCTCATCACTGCCCCACAAAAAGGTTGGACATCAACACCATGTGCTGGCGTTGTGATGTTATCGCAACGAGCACTGGATCGGCTTGAGACGACCGCCTCAGACAGTTTTGCCTTGGATTTAAACAAATGGCACAACATTATGGGGTCTTATCTTGGCGGCGGACATGCCTATCATGCCACTCTCCCAACCGACGGCCTTGCAGGATTTTATGATACCTACCAAGAGATGGCTGGCATCGGTTTCGATGCGTTAAAAACGAGGCAAATCGAGCTTGGGCGCCAGGTGAGAGAGCTGACGGAAGGTTATGGTTTCAAGAGCTTAGCTGCCGACGGATTTCAATCGCCAACCGTTGTGGTTTCACATACCGATCGCAGTGATTTCAAAAATGGCAGCGCGTTTGGCTCAGTTGGCCTGCAAATCGCAGCAGGGGTTCCACTCGAATGTGGAGAATCCGCCGAATTCCAGACGTTTCGACTTGGCCTTTTTGGTATCGATAAGCTGATGCATATTGATCGCACCGTTTCTCTTCTCGACGATGCGCTCAAACAAATAGTTTAGCCAGGATGCGATGCGCTGAACACATTCACCAACGCAACACCCGAAATAATTAACGCGAGCCCCACAATCGCCTGCCACTCGAGCATCTGTTTGTAAACAAAGGCACTGAAGACAGCAATCAAAAAGACTCCGATGCCACTCCAAATGGCATACACAATGGCAATCGGGATATCTCGGATAGCGAATGTCAGACAATAAAAAGCCACGGCATAACATGTGATCATAATCATCGTTGGAATGGCCCGAGTGAAATTTTGAGTCACCGGAAGTAGCAAGGTACCGATCACTTCGAACAGAATCGCACCGGCAAGAAACATGTAACTCATGGCGATAATCCCTCTTCCTCAAGTCTTCGAATGGATCACTGGACTCCGAAGACTAATACCCCGTTCTTGCGCCGGCGAGCAGTTCCCAAATTTTGCCTGAGACCGTGGATATTCGTGAGTGAATGCCAACCTGATAGATCTAAAAATACCAAAAACATACAAATACCGAAACAAAGCTGCCACAAAGTTTGCGAAAGCTTCTCCAGTTGATGATAGTTTGCTGAGTCTGGTTAGAACAAATGGTAGAAGAGGGTAGCATGACGTTCATTATGGTTGCGCCGAATGGTGCGCGACGAACCACTCTCGACCACCCAGCAGTCCCGGTCACCGACCAGGACGTAGTGGAAACTGCGGCGGCCTGTTTTGAGGCCGGAGCTCGGGGAATTCATGCGCACATTCGCACGAACGATCAACTCCACCTCTTGGACGTTGCACGCTATGAAACATTAATCACGCAATTACATAGCCGCGTCCCCGGGCTTTCGGTTCAAGTGACGTCCGAAGCGGCAGGCATTTACGAAGCCGAGGCTCAAATCGATTTACTAGCGCGAATTCAGGCGCCATGGGTCTCTGTTGCAATCCGTGAAATCCTGCGTGCGCAGGAACCGAGGGCTTTGGCGGCTTTTTTCGCGAAACTGCTCGCCAAAACCCGCGTCCAGTTTATTTTATACGACACTGACGACCTCAAAACGCTAGCCTCATTGGTCGATCAAGGCATCATTCAGACAACATCTCTTGAGGTGCTTTATGTCCTCGGGCGATATTCGAAAGATCAAGAAAGCACGCCTGATCAACTGGATCCATTTTTAGAAACAAGGGATGCACAGCCGAAAGAGCTACGACCCATGCGTGAAATGATTTGCGCATTTGGACGAGGCCAAATTCCATGTCTGCTCCGTGCGGCATCAGAATGCATGGATCTTCGCATTGGTTTTGAAAATGGAATTTGGCTACCTGACGGGACCATTGCGTCTGATAACGCCAATCTCGTCCGCACCCTGGTCGACTTAATTCCTCACTGATTCCCCAGAAGCAAGCATGACGATCCCAGAGCCGATGATCAGGGTGCTTCCGATTAACATCATGGCGTTCACTTCCTCGTCAAAAAACATCACAGCCAGACCGAGCGCAAAAATCAACCGGGTGTAGCGAAAAGGAGCAACCACTGCTACGTCGCCACCGCGAGTCGCCATGACCACACAAAAATAGGCCCCGGTGCCACACACAGTCGAAATCACTAACAGGCCAATGTGTTCAACCGTGATCCCGCCAAAGGCGCCAAAAACCGGAATCGTGACCACTCCGGCCGTCAACAATGCGAAAAATGCCCAGAAAGATACCGACAGCGCAGGAACAGTGACTGAGATCGAGCGGGTGATCGCATCGCGAAGGGCCAAAAAGACAACACCGATGACAGCCGACAAGGCCGCAGGTTTAAACCCCTCAAGACCCGGTTGGATCACACACAAAACGCCGAGAAAACCCAAAACAATCAGGACCCATTGACGAACGCTAACATGTTGCTTCAAAAACACAGCGGCTGCGAGTGAGACCGCCAGTGGTGTGGCTTGCAAAATCGCCGAGGACGCAGACAGTGACGCGTAAACGATCGCGATCACGAAAAAAATCGCCGAAGCCAACTCAGCCAGCGTCCGGATAATAAACCAGGGTTTGCGGACTTGGGCTGTGACTAGGCTCACTCGAGTGAAGCGCGACACCATCCCGAATACCAGTAATCCCCCCGCTCCGATGAGCATGAGGACCTGTGAAATCGGCATCGTGGCAGACAACTGTTTGATCACTGCATCTTCGATCGCAAAGCCTGCCATAGCAATCACCATAAACAGAATGCAACGGCGGTTATCGTCAGATGATGGGTGACTAGTCACTCGGCTGAATTTGGTAACCGGCGACCGGGAGATGAACCACCACATCACCGACTTGCGGGTCTTGATGATCGATCGACACCCTGACCCGATCTAGATAACGCAAGCGACCAATCATCGAGGGGTCCGAGGTTTCAGCTTGGGGTCGGATCGAGACCCGCATCCCTTCACTCAATCCTGATCCAATCTGCGCTTCTACTCCTCTTGGGGCGATGGACTCTGCCTGTAAAGCCGTCATTAACGCCGACTCAGCCGATAACTCTTCATGACGATCATGGCTTTGTTCGTGGACGTTGCGCTCAATACGCTCAATGCTTGGAAATTGCGATAAAAATTCTGGACCGACATCCCAACGCCCTCGGATAAACCATGCCATATAGGCAATGGTGACATCAGCGTGAGACAGTGACTCAGTCAAATAGCCTCCAGTATCCGACAAACCTTGATTGATTGAATCCAAATGCGCGGCGAGTTGCCGAATCACGCCCGGCAATTGCGCCTTCAGCCCTTCCGGTGTCCAATTGGGTCCAAAATATAACCCACCGCGGTCTTGAATGAATTCAGGCGGCGCTGTATCGAGTGCTGATGTCAGAATCACTCGAGCTGCTAAATTAAACACTGCCCCATCCACCCAATCGGTAAAGGCCATAATTTGTCCGCGCTGTCTTGTCGGTAGTAACGAACTTGTCGCAGTCAACTCAGAAATGGACCTCACGATATTTTGCGTGTCGCAGTAGATATCTGCTCCATTTTGCAAGACGGGCGTTCGACGATAGCCGGCCGTGAGTGGCATCAGTAACGGTTTTGGCGGAACACGTGGAATCTCGACAGACTTCCATGATGTATCGACCAATCCCAACGCTAACCGGATTTTGTGAGCAAAAGGTGACGGCCAATAATGATGAAGGATCAGGTCAGACATGAAAACTATCGCCGTTAACAATTCGGCTGCGACAGTATCACAAAACGGCAATCACAGTCGTGAATCGTTGAGAATTCTGAATAAGAAAAGAAGATTACTTGCAGAACCCTCGTCCTACAAGACACCCGCGCCAATCAGAGGATCGGTCTCAGGACTCATACCACCCCCGAGACCCCATTTGAGATCCCGGGAAACGGCATGTATTCGTTAGTTTTGGTTCGGCGAATACTCCCGCGCCGTCTGAAATACTCGGTGCGTCACAAAGACCCCTGTGATCACTGCAATATGCCCCAAGATGTTGTACCCGATAAAGGTCAACTCAGCCGTGTAGATCCCGAAAATTACACACCACATACCTGCCAAGACGACCGACATGGTGTATTTAAATTCTCCGGGTGCGCTCGATAACGCATTCCAAGTGGGGTCGAGAAACTGTGAGATAGTCATCCTATCAACTCCTACTGTGTTTCTCCTCCATGAGACCACTAATCCACCAATTAAATTAAAGCGTCCGCTCGACTTGTCTAAGATCGTTTTGATCTAATCCATTAATTTTTGTTATAAAATATTTTTTGAGTTCATCGTTTTTGCAACCAACGAGGTCCGAAGGCCCAAATCGAAGACTCAACAACCGATCCAATGACGCATTGCAACGAGCATCTACAACCTTTTTTTGACGTTTTTACCGTGACTCAAGATGACTCGAGGGTACTCGCTGATTCATGAGGGGTCTTGGAAATCGCAAGTATTCGTGATCACCCGTGAGTCCGTATCATCAGGATGAGGTGGTCGATCACAAATCCGCAGAACCAGCCGGCGACTTTCAGAAGCCCCAACGCCCTATTCGTCGATACTATAAACACCATCGAGAATTGAGGCTATTCAAGCTACTCCCACTCAATAAAAGCATTGATATAACGCATTGATTTATATGGCATGTATTTTAACTTTCTAACAAGATTCTAACTTTCCACTCATTAGCAAGTGCGAAGGGAACTATTGAAGCTCAATAGTATCAATGCGTTAGTGAAAAGGCGATTGAAAGGTTTCATACAGCGTACTCATAGTACAAAACGTCAGCATCTTGCTTAACGAGCACAAAGCCAACACCAACAAATGATTGCTGACTTGGGATGTTTATGGACTTGATTTCAGCATCAATAAAACAAACATCTGAAAAATATTTTTGGAAGAATGCGATAGCATCCCTCAAACACCCTTTCGCCTCTCGCTTGCCACGCATTTGCGGCGAAAGATTTATTGAAATAAGTGCTCTTTCATCTTCTATATCAAAACGGACTGTTGCGGCTTTTTCGTCAGTATCTTCATTTTCACAAATAACACGTAGCCGTTTAGTATTATTGAGTAACGCCGCAAACCAAGCACTATGCCCATCCCATTCAACCAAGTCAGTGGTATGGGACATCTGTCTTGTGAGTTCGTCATTACGCCAATCGAATATGTCTCTACTATCACTCTCGTTGGCTTTACGAACGTTAGGCATTTCGTTGTGCTCTCTTTTGTGTTTTCACATCTGCACTATACCTATCCTCACCACTTTCATCCATCAAAAAAGACTACAATGAAAGGCTTAAAGTGTTGTTTTTTTGGACCGTTTTGCCACATTTCAATATCCCCAACCGTTTCTCTATCTACACCATTTGTTTCAAAGCGATTAAAACGGAGACTGCGGCTTTATAGGCTGTAGTTCAGACTGCTTCTGTAAGTAGTCTTTGCGTATGTCGCTTATATCCTTAGTCGTAAATGATTGACTCCCAACAGCACTATTTGGCGTTACTTGTTGCGTCGCATTGGAAACTGAAGGCTGTGGCGGCTTAACTGATGGGAAGGGTTTGGCTTTCGTAGTTTCTAACAAGTTACTAACTATAAATATCAATAAAATCAATAACTTAAACTAAATGGACTACTCCCACTCAATGGTGGCAGGTGGCTTGGAACTAACGTCATACACGACGCGACTCACATCTTCTATCTCATTAATGATTCGACCTGAGACGCGCTCGATGAACTCATAGGGTAAATGCGCCCAACGAGCTGTCATAAAGTCAATCGTCTCAACTGCTCGAAGTGCCAAAACCGGCGCGTAACGGCGCTGATCGCCAACAACTCCGACAGAGTTTACCGGCAAGAAGACCGTAAATGCCTGCGAGACCTTGTCATACAGGTCAGCCTTTCTTAATTCTTCAATAAAAATGTGATCCGCTTTACGCAAGATATCAGCCGATCGCTTATGCACCTCACCCAAGATACGCACACCGAGTCCCGGCCCCGGGAACGGGTGGCGGTAAACCATCGAAGGAGGAAGGCCAAGCGTGACACCGAGAATCCGAACTTCATCCTTAAACAGTTCGCGTAATGGCTCAACAAGCTCCATCCGCATATCCTCTGGAAGACCACCAACGTTGTGGTGACTTTTAATCACATGAGCCTTGCCTGAGGCAGCACCTGCAGATTCGATCACATCCGGATAAATCGTCCCTTGAGCAAGGAAACGAACATCACTTAACTTAGCGGCCTCTTCTTCGAATACCTCAATAAATGTCCGACCGATAATCTTACGTTTTCGCTCCGGATCAGCTTCCCCTTTGAGGGCTGTTAAGAAGCGGTCTTCCGCGTTCGATCGAATGACTCTCACACCCAGGTTCTGCGCAAATGTTTCCATCACTTGCACACCTTCATTGAGGCGCAATAACCCGTTATCCACAAACACACAAACGAGTTGATCACCAATCGCTTTGTGAAGAAGTGCCGCGACCACAGAGGAGTCGACACCCCCAGATAATCCCAACAAGACCTGACCATCGCCAACTTGTTTGCGTACCTCGTGGATCGCGTCATCAATGATATTTTCAGGTGTCCATTCTCGACCGCAACCACAAATCCCATGCGCAAATCGGGCGAGCATCTCAGATCCGCCCTCTGAATGAGTCACTTCAGGATGGAATTGCAGGCCATAAATTCTGCGTTCGTCATTGGCCATTGCGGCGATCGGCGCATGAGCACTGGAACCGATCACCTGAAAGCCTGGTGGCAACTCAACCACCCGGTCGCCATGACTCATCCAAACCGATAACGACCCGGTCTCGGATAACCCAGCCAATAGCGACGAATCATCTTCAATGACAAGATCGGCGTGACCGAACTCTCGTAATTGACTCGATTCCACACGGCCACCCAGCTCTTGAGCCAACGCTTGCATCCCGTAGCAAATGCCCAAAATCGGAACGTTTAAGTCATACAACTCTTTGGGGATTGTCCAACCTGCTGCATCGGTTGTTGACTCAGGGCCTCCCGACAACACCACTCCCTTTGGAGAAAAATCAGCGATCCGTGCAGGATCTACGTCGCAAGGAAGGATCTCTGAATACACCCCGTGCTCGCGCACCCGGCGAGCGATCAGTTGGGTGTACTGCGATCCAAAATCCAGAATCAGCAGTCGGTCAGCATGAATATCCATCGTTATTTCACTCGGTAGTTAGGTGCTTCTTTCGTGATCGACACATCATGCACGTGAGATTCTTTAACACCCGCTCCTGAGATTTTCACGAAACTAGGACGTGAACGCATTTCTTCAATCGAAGCACACCCTGTGTATCCCATGGCTGCACGAAGCCCTCCCATCATCTGATGAACGATCCCTGACAGAGGACCTTTACAGGGGACACGTCCTTCCACACCCTCGGGAACGAGCTTCTCAGCACCGGCACTGGCATCCTGGAAATACCGATCCGACGACCCTTCCCGCTGCGCCATGGCACCGAGCGACCCCATCCCACGATAGGACTTGTAAGCTCGGCCTTGGAACAATTCCACTTCACCTGGAGCCTCGTCAGTACCGGCAAGCAACGAACCAACCATGACCGTCGATGCACCCGCTGCGATCGCTTTTGCGATATCACCGGAATATCGAATTCCACCGTCAGCAATCAACGGGATTCCAGACCCCATGAGTGCTGACGCAACATTGGCAATCGCTGAGACCTGCGGCACACCAACCCCTGCAACAATGCGGGTCGTACAAATAGAACCCGGACCAATACCCACTTTCACAGCATCCGCACCGACTTCAACAAGTGCCTTTGCTGCTTCCCCGGTCGCAATGTTTCCACCGATCACGTCGACCTGTGGAAAGGTTTGTTTGATCCAGGCGACTCGATCCAAGACCCCCTGAGAGTGACCATGGGCTGTATCGACGACCAAAATGTCAACGCCAGCCTCTACTAAGGCACCCACACGCTCTTCACCCTCGGCGCCTGTTCCGACTGCAGCGGCAGCTAATAAGCGCTTCGCCGCATCTTTGGCAGCATTGGGATGACTTTCGGCTTTCACCATATCTTTGACCGTGACAAGACCCTTCAATCGGAAGTCGTCGTCCACCACCAACACTTTTTCGATCCGGTGTTTGTGAAGTTTTGTTTGAATTTCTAAATGGCCAGCACCTTCAGTCACCGTGACCAAACGATCCTTGGGCGTCATCACATCACGAACCAACACATTGAGATCTGGAACGAAGCGAATGTCGCGACCGGTGACGATACCAACCAAATTATCACCTTCCACGACAGGGACGCCGCTGATGTTGTGATGACGTGTAATGGCAAGTAATTCATGGATCGTGATGTTGGGAGCGCAAGTCACTGGATCCTGAATAATGCCTGTCTCGAATTTTTTAACTTTACGGACTTCCAAAGCCTGCTGCTCGGTGGTCATATTTTTATGCAGAATCCCGAGGCCTCCCTCCTGAGCCATCGCGATCGCCAGCGACGCTTCAGTCACAGTATCCATCGCCGCTGACAACAAGGGCATGCTAAGCTCGATGTTGCGCGTGATTTGAGTGTTCAAGCTGACATTAGCTGGAATGACGTTTGAATAACCCGGAACAAGCAGCACATCATCAAAGGTCAGGGCGTCTTCGGCAATCCGTAACATGAGTGAGTCCTTGAAGGTGGCGAGTAATCACATAGTTTAAGGAGTTAAGGGGTGTCGGAACAAGTGAGCGAAGCCGAAAATGCGCTAACAGTCTCTTCGCTGGCCGCTCTACTGACCCAAGCGCTGACTGAATTCTTCCCTCGAGCCGTGACTTTGGATGCGGAAATCTGCAACTTTAAAACCTATCCGTCAGGGCACTGGTATTTTTCCTTAACCGATAGTGAAGCCTCGTTAAGCGCCGTGATGTTCAAGGGGGCCAACCGACTGGTCCGACTCGTCGCTCGTAATGGACTCAAAGTTCGTGTCCGCTGTGAGGTGAACTTTTACCCACCAAACGGACGACTGCAGTTGATCGTCAAACACATGACCGAAGCAGGTGTGGGTGACCAAAAAGCAAAACTCGACGCGCTGAAAGCCAAACTGATCGCCGAGGGATTGACTGATTTAACTCGTAAACAATCCTTACCAGCGATGCCTCAATGTATCGGTTTGATCACCTCGCCAAAGGGCGCTGTGATTCGCGATATGTTGACTATTCTGCAAAAGCGCTGGCCGATCGCAAGCATTCGATTCTATTCGGCAGCAGTTCAAGGGGAGACTGCTCCAGAGGAGCTCGTTTCAGCCCTAAGACGAGCCTCTGAAGAAGGCATCGCCGACGTTCTCATCATTGGACGCGGCGGCGGCGCTTCTGAGGATCTCAGCGCATTTAATGATGAACACCTATGCCGCACCCTGGCCAACTGCCAAATTCCCGTGATCTCCGCGGTCGGACATGAAACCGATACTGGGCTGACCGATCTAATCGCTGACGTCCGGGCCGCTACGCCATCGCAAGCAGCAGAACTGGCAACACCGGACGTCTTCGACATCACCCGGCGATTACATCAATACCAAGATCGTCTCGTCTCACGTGCAGATACATTGATCTCACTGGCACAGCAACGACTGGAACTGGTGACACATAGACTCTCAAGCGGCGTCACGCAACACACCAATCAATCCCGGGATCGACTGCGACAACTCGAACGAAAGCTCGTTCCCCCGACGGAGTGCATCGCCTTGAAACGTCATGATGTCCGATCCATCCAGTCGCGCTTGCAACAAGCCGCGGATCAGCGCATCAAACACACTAAAATCGCCCTATCTCATCTCAGCGCTAAACTGGATACTTTAAGTCCTCTTGCAACATTAAGCCGTGGTTACGGAATCGTTTTAAAAGGTGATACGCAGGTGGATCGCTCGATTGGATCCGTCGGTGATGTGACCGAGCAGTCCCCAGTTGAAATTCGCCTCAAAGATGGCAGGCTCAACGCTACAGTGACTCATATCATGAAGGACCCAACATGAGATTTGGATGTCTCGCAGTCTTCATCGCTGCGCTCTCAACGTCGGCAATAGCAATCGAGGACTCCCGCGTTCCCGGAGGCGTCGCCGTCATTCCCATCGAACCAGACTCTCGCCCGACATTTGATGGCAAACCGGTGTTAACGATCAAAGATAATAGCCAAGACTTGGCGGTCGTTGGCCTCCCCCTATCACTCGAACCCGGGACCCACCAGCTACAGAATATGGGGAAGCAAATTCCATTTGAAGTCCGCCCCAAGAAATACTTAGAACAACGCATCTATCTGAAAAATCAACGACATGTAACGCCCAATCCGTTAGATCTTGATCGCATCAAGGGAGAATCCAAACGGCAGCGCGGTGCACTCGATGCATTCGATGGAGAACTCGATACCATCCGACTGATCCTTCCAGTCGAAGGTCCAATTTCAGGTCCCTTCGGTAAACGTCGATTCTTTAACGATCAACCACGCCGCCCACACTCCGGAACTGATATTGCAGCACCCACAGGAACTCCAATCAAAGCGGCTGCTCGGGGTCGAGTCACCTTGGTGGGTGATTTCTTTTTTAACGGTCGCTTAGTGGTTATCGATCACGGGGAAGGTTTAAAAACCATGTATAACCACATGGATCAAATTGATGTTGGTGAAGGACAAGAGGTTGAGCAAGGCCAACCGATCGGCACTGTTGGAGCGACAGGCCGGGTGACAGGTGCACATTTGCATTTAGGGGTCATTCTCAATGGAGTGTCCGTTGATCCGTCACTTTTCGTGCCCGAGATCAAACGTCTCCCGCAATAACTAACTCATCAAGCGAAACAACATAAATAGATGACAGCCGGCAACGACATAGGCGAGTCGTGGACGCATCTCCAAATACCAAGACGGAATCGGAAGCTCAGCCAAGATTGGTCGGTCCACAAACCATTGCGCAATAAACCCACCGCCTAAAACCGCCAATGTCAGATGTGCAGGCAACGTCATCAAGCAAATCCAAGCAGCAATCACCGGGATCACAGAGACCAATAATCGAGAACTCTGGCGTGTTCCGGTGATCAAGGCTAAGCCCCAGTGAACCCCGCCCATAAACGACAGAATCGCCAATGAGTACAAGACAAAGGCTTGCAGAGCAAAGGACGCCAATTCATTGGAAAGGAGTGCAGCGACCGCACCGGCAACAAAAGGTAACAAACCAAGATAGCCCAATCGGACACCCATGGTTTCCATCCGGTTCTGATCGTTATCTGTCATTCCAAATCCAAAGCCATCTGCGACGAAGCGACCTTTTTACCATGACGCGGACGCACCTGTCTTAACCGACTGCCATGTGCCTTCAGGACTCGTTGAGCCTCAGGCTTCAAATCATGCGTCTCAATCCACGCCTTGAATCGCATCCGAGCAACTCGCGCAAGCTGGGCTGGGTCCCCAATGGGTGCTGGGTAGTGCAGACCCATCTCGCATCCCACGGCTCGTTGCATACTTAAGGGCATTCGCCAGGGTTGATGGATCCATTCAATGGGCACATTTCGAAGCTCCGGTACCCACCGTTTGATAAAGACCCCCTGTGGATCCTGGTCTTCAGATTGTTTGACCGGGGAATACATTCGGTTGGCATTGATCCCGGTTGTTCCGGATTGCATTTGCACTTGTGACCAATGAATACCTGCCTCAAAGTCAGTAAACCACCGCGCCATTAACGCACCAGTTTGCCGCCAATCAATCCACAAATGGTAGCTCGCGATCGAGACCAGCATGGCGCGCATTCGAAAATTCAACCAACCCGTCTGTGATAGACATCGCAAGCATGCATCCACAAAAGGCCAGCCAAGAGTACCGGTTCGGAACCGTTCAAATGGTTCCATTATCATGGTGCCATCGGTCTCTCGTAGCCCAATAAATCCACGATGTAACTCTTCAAACTCGAGCCGAGGCTCAGACTCGAGTTTCTGCATAAAATGGCAATGCCAATGCAATCTCGATTGAAACGATTTCAAGCTGCGGAGAGCCTGGGATCGCCCTCCATCGTGTTTGAGCTCATCACGACGTTCACACACACGCTGCCAAACCTCACGGACACCCAGAGTCCCTACCGACAGATGCGTCGAGATCCTGGAACAGACCTGCTCTCCAGTCAAAGGACTCGACATTCCACCACGATAGGTTTCACAACGCCCGTCTAAAAAGCTATCTAAGAGTTCTAAACTTTCGGAGCGACCACCACGCTGACTACGCACCAGAGATTCATCGGTGATCGATACCGCTTGCAACACTTCAGAAGCCAGTCTCGGAGGGCTACCGACGCCTTCAATTCGAGACGGAACAGGTCGTTGCGGGCGATCCATCAGCTCACCCCATTGTTTGGCCCAGCCTTGACGATCGCGAAGACCACGAACCACTCCATGTTGCCGGTACTCAGTCCAAGTCACTCCTCGGTCTTTGCACCATTGCTTGATTCGACGATCCCGTTGAAACGTCCAATCGGGACCAGTTTCTTGGTGTGAAACCAGCGTCTGGAACTGATACCGACGATGCAATCGATCAAATACCTCCTCGACCTGACCGATTGCAGTCCACAGTGGCTGACCGCATTCGCTTAAGGCCTGATCCAGTGACAAGATCGAATCCTTCAAAATTAACCATTGGCGACCCGAGGTATATTCCATCGCCCAATACTCAGGCTCAACCACATAGATTGGTATGACTGGACCCTCACGAACGGCTGCATCCAATGGCTCATGATCGACGATGCGGAGATCTCGCTTGAACCAAACAACGACCGGCGGGGTCATGACAGCCAACGTCTTCGATACGACCCATCGGGGTCGTAGCGGTCTGCCTGATCATTCAGATGGAAAATACGACCGCCTCGTGGATCAGGCCCGACACCAGCAATATAGGCCCAATTCCCCCAATTACTGGCAACATCATAATCGACCAATTGGCTTTCAAAATAGGCTGCACCCAAACGCCAGTCTAAATTCGATTCATAAATCAGATGGCTCGCAACCAGTTGTCTTGCCCGGTTACTCATCCAGCCGGTTTGATTCAGTTCTCGCATCGCAGCATCCACGATATCGCAATCGGTGTAACCGGTTTTCCATCGCTCGAAACGACGGGCATTCTGATCACATCCAAAGACTTGATCACTCGGTCCAGTTCGACGAAACAAGGTCCAATTACTGGCTCTTGAGTACCACCGAAAATATTCGCGCCACAACAGTTCAAACCTCAACCAGTAAGTAGATTCATTAGCTTCGACATCCTGCTCATACTGGAGCGTATCCCACCAAATCTGTCGTGGTGAGATACATCCATGGGCAAGCCATGCCGATAAATGACTCGACTGCATCGGTCCTTGAAATGCATTTCTCGTTTGCTTGTAATGTGATAAAGCTCTCGCATCAAGATAGGCCTTCCAATGCCGACTGCCTGATTCTGCGCCACCATGTGTTGGAACCTCGATGCTCGGATCTAGTGGGATCTCAAGCGCCTCTTTCCATTCCGCTGGATCCGCCCAGACGGATGGAATACATCCCCCCATTGACCGGCTATCGATCGGCCGATCTGGTAACAGACTCGGTTTTTTCTCAACCACCTTTCTAAATTTTGAAAACGTTGCCGGAAGTTCATCTAAATCGAATGGAAGCTGTTCAAAGCGAAACAAATCATCCACGAAGACTGGAATCTTTGGGTAACCCTCAGCCTCGAGCCTTGCCACTTCTAATCGCTCTTCTGTCGCAACCGGTTCATCACAGACAAGGGTAATCACCGAGTGGTGCTGCTGGATCCGGTTGACTGCATAAACAGGCTCTTCTGAACTCAACCACAACCCACCACCCGATGCCTCAAGCTCTTGTCTTAATGCACGCAAACTCTCCGCGCGGAATCGCATCCAATGCGATCCAATTCGGGACAGCCCAAATTGTTGATCTGCCCACCGCCTCGGCTCTAAACACGCCAATGCAAGGACCTGTGCTCCTCGGCTTTGTGCGATCTGAATTGCACGATGAAGTGCCGGGTTATCTGTCACTCGGCAGGTATCACGAACTAACCAAATCACCACTTCAGACTTCAACTGGCACCCCCTGCCGACGACAACGATCACTGCAATAGATCACTTGATCCCAATCTCTTTCCCATTTTTTTCGCCAGCTAAACGGCCGACTGCAGACGGGACAGACTTTGCTTGGAAGGTTAGGTTTTTTGAGCGTCTTTCCGTCACGCTTCACAATAATGATTCCTGCGAGGAGGCAATCACATCAGATCCAGTGGACTCAATCCGCGCTCGAAATTCCGTCGCGCGTGATCGAATTGCAGCCAATTTAGGCTCACCGAACCGATCGAGATTCCTCAAAATCATCGCCATTCTTGGGTTCGAGCGAAATCGCTCTTGATGTGTCATTAAGAAATCCCAGTACAAGTAGTTAAAGGGACAAGCGTTTTCGGTCTCCGTTTCTTTCACTTGGTACCGACAAGATTTGCAGTAATCACTCATCCGATCGATATATTTGCCGCTGGCGCAATAGGGCTTCGACGCCATCACCCCATCGTCACCGAATAACGCCATTCCAAGCGTATTCGGCAGCTCCACCCACTCATAAGCGTCGGCATACACTGATAGATACCACTCACACACCTCAGTCACAGAACAACCGGCAATGAGGGCAAAGTTCCCCGTCACCATGAGTCGCTGAATATGGTGCGCGTAGGCATTTTCGCGCGTATTTCGAATTGCCTCGGCAAGACACACCATCCCAGTTTTCGATTCATCCCAAAAAAAGGCTGGCAACGGCCAGGAGGCGTTTAGTGAATTACGAGTTTGGTAGTCTGGCATATAGGCCCAATATAGACCGCGGACATACTCACGCCAGCCGATAATCTGGCGAATAAAGCCCTCGACTGCGTTGATTGGCGCATACCCCTGATGATAGGCCTCTTCAGCCGCCTGACAGACTTCCATCGGACTTAATAAACCGAGGTTCAGACTGGTTGAAATGAGACTGTGAAATAAGGTGTCTTTACCGAGCACCATCGCGTCTTGAAAATCCCCGAAAGAAGGCAAACGTACGGTGATGAAATGGTCAAGCATGAAAAGCGCTTGCTCGCGATTGACCGGCCACTGAAAGCCCGTCCCATCAAGGACCCCAAAATGATCAGTAAACCGGGTATTCACCAGTTCAATCACTGCTTCAGTGATCGAGTCCAGCGGCCATTGTGGAGGATTGGGTGTAGCACGTTGATCCAACGCCTTACGATTATCATGATCAAAATTCCACTGACCACCAACAGGGTCACCTCCGTCCATCAGGATCCCAGTTGACTGCCTGATTTTACGGTAGAAGTGTTCCATCCGCGGCTGTTTCCTGCCCTTTAAAAAGGCTTGAAACTCATCGTGCGAGCAGATAAATCGATCATCATGAACAATTTGAAGCGGTACCGGAAGTGTCGCTTTGAGCTCGTCGAATGCTGCTTTTAAACGCCATTCGCTAGGCTCTGTCAGCAACCATTCAGAAAAATGATGGGAGCTTTGATGACGTTCGACTTCGCTGGTCAAACTCTGGGTATTCTCAGGATCGGTTAAGGGAACATAGATGACGGAACGACGATTTGCGCGTAATTCATCAGCGAAATGGCGCATCGCACTATAGACGAGCGCTATTTTTTGCTTGTGGTGCTTGACATATGAGGCTTCCGACCAAACCTCTACCATAAGAACAACATCTTCCGGCTCAAGGGAATTCAGTGACGACAAGTGGTCCGATAACTGGTCTCCAAGGACGAGACAACAACGAGTCAAAGATGTACTCCTGTAACAAAGAGGATAACATCCATGAACCTCAAAAAACTTAGCATCCTATGTTCATCAATGGTGATCGGTATGACGACTTTAAAGGCGAATGCAACATGCGCACCCTTGCTGGATCATTCGGCCAGGCAATTAGCAGGAGAAAAGATCGATCGCCTGTGTGAAGTGTATCAGGGTCAAGTTGTCTTGATTGTGAATACGGCCTCTAAATGCGGATTCACTCCACAATTTGACGGGCTCGAAGCCCTTTATAGGAAATACCAGGACCGAGGTTTCTCGGTTCTTGGCTTTCCCTCCAAGGATTTTGGAAACCAAGAATATGAAAGTGAGGAAGAAACTTCCGATTTTTGTCGCCTGACCTACGGGGTGCAATTCCCTATGTATGCAACGACACATGCGAAGAAAGGAAAAGCAAGTCCACTCTTTCGTAGTCTTGCCGAAGCTGCTGACGGTGACTATCCGTCATGGAACTTCCACAAATACGTTCTCAATCGCGAGGGGCAGCTTATCGGAAGTTTTGGGCCGTTTACCGGGCCTTCCCGTATCGCGCGAGTCATCGAAGACGCGCTTTAGTGCTCAATGCGGGTGTTGCGCACCCGCATATCCCTCACGCCTGGCCGACAGCGTGATCGACACCGAATCGGAAAACCGCAGCGCATGCGGTTTGTCAATTGTCACGTCAGCCCACATCACTTTAGGATGATCCATCACTAAAGACAGCACCTCATCAGTCATCCGCTCCAGCAATAAAAATCGATTGGATTCAACATGCTTGATCACTTTCTTGGTGATCGTACGGTAGTTCAAGGCCTCATCAATCACATTAAAGCTCACTGCCTTTTCCGCGTGATAATGGATGCGGATATTGATCACCACATCCTGCTGATTTTTCTTTTCGTCGTCATTGATCCCAATGTAGGTCCTGAGACGTAAATCCTGAATATGAATTTTAGCGACTTGATCGCGTTGAAAGGCCGTCATCAAGATTTCCCAATTAAGCGCAAAAACTCGCTGCGTGTCGCTTGATGCTCTCGAAAATCGCCTAACATCACCGAGGTTGCCATGGTCGAGTTTTGCTTTTGCACTCCGCGCATCATCATGCAAAAGTGTCGAGCCTCGATCACCACACCAACACCGCGTGCGCCAGTCACATCCTGCACCGCCAAGGCAATCTGACGCGTTAAATTTTCTTGGATTTGTAACCGTCTTGCGAACATGTCGGTGATGCGAGCAAATTTGGATAATCCCAGCACATTGCCATCGGGCAAATACCCGATATGACAGCGACCGGTAAAGGGCAACATGTGGTGTTCACACATGGAATACAGTTCAACATCACGGACCACGACCATCTCGTCATTATCGGACTCAAAGACGGCCCCATTAACGATGGTTTCTAGGTCCTGACGGTAACCTGATGTTAAAAACTCAAGGGCCTTCGCTGCTCGCGCAGGCGTATCCAGCAGGCCTTCCCGGTTCGGATCTTCACCAATGGTTCCGATCACATTACGGTAGGATTCGGTGAGTGAATCAATCATAGGGTCTCCAAATTTTTCAACGGCCCATCAGCAATTCACTAGATAACGAGGTACCATCCTCTCGTCACCGACCAATCAACCAATGCTCCTTAACTATGGCCCCTTTAAAAGAAAACAACAGACTCCAATCGATTCGATGGAAATTGATCATTGCCGTGACTCTGCTCGGGGCAACCATCTGGATTTCTGCTACCGTTCTTGACCTGACTGCCGTTGTGACAGCAATGACGGCCTTACCCATGCAAACGGCTTTGGTGATTATGCTGCTCGGTGCAGCTAGCTGGCTACTCCGCGGATTGAGAACTTGGATGTTGTTCGATCAACTGCCCCTCTCCGAAGCACTTGGCTTAAGTTTTCTTCACAACACGGCCAATAATCTCGCGCCAATGCGATTGGGTGAGCTAGCACTTCCGATTCTTGCTCGCTGGCTCGCTGGCGTTGAATTTTCAATCGGTCTCACCAGCCTGCTGTGGATTCGCTTGCTAGACTTCATTAGTCTCATCGGAATCAGTCTTTGTATTATTTTACTGCCGGTCGCTGGAACCATCATGCTCGCACTGCTCGCTGCACTCATCTTTCTCACGCCTTTGATCCTTGGATTTATAGTCCCTAAAACACAGCATATCCAACTGCCTGAGACCCTCGCCAAAGCGCGTGCGCAACTCATTTATGAAGCGCAAAACGGGAAACGCTTGCATCGAATGTGGCGTCTGACCATTTTGTCTTGGCTCTCAAAAATCATGGGTATGGGGGTGCTCTTAGCGACTCTGTCGGGCATCCCAATGACCGAAGTCGTCACGACCATTCTTGGCGCTGAACTATCCTCCATTCTTCCGATTCATGGATTCGCCGGAGCAGGAAGTTACGAGGCTGGGGGGATTCTTGGATCCGCTTTCATGGGGCTTTCCCCGGTCGTTGCACTGGAAATGACCATCCAACTTCACATTTACGTACTGAGTCTGACTGCTGTCTTCGGTATACTCGGCGCTTTATTGTTATTGAAACGGACAATTCATGGCTGACACCCTGCCCCGCCTGTCGGTTGTTATTCCTCTGTACAAAGAGGAAGACAACGTTGAGCGCTTAGTCGATGAACTTCACGCAGCGCTTGAAACCTACCCTGGCGAATTCGAGCTTGTGTTGGTCGACGATGGGAGTACCGATCGGACACGCGAACTGCTCTTGGAATCTCGATCCAATCGCGGTGATCACATCATGGTTATCTCGCACAAGCGAAATCTCGGTCAGACACAAGCCATGCAAACAGGCCTTCAGGCCGCTCGCGGTGATGTGATTGCCTTTATGGATGGCGATTTACAAAACGATCCAGCAGATATCCCAAGCATGGTCGAAAAGCTTGAAACCGAACATTTAGACCTTCTTTGCGGATGGCGGAAAAATCGCCAAGATTCGTTGGATCGAACCTTGCCATCACAAATGGCAAACTGGCTAATTGGCCGGGTCTCAGGTGTTGCGCTGCATGACTATGGCTGTAGTTTGAAAGTGGGCCGCAAAGAGGTCCTTGAAGGGCTTGATCTGCGCGGTGAAATGCACCGCTTTATCCCCCTGTGGGTTGCGAACTTGACGCATCCAAGTCGGATTACGGAAATACCTGTCAATCACAGAGCTCGGGTTGCAGGCATCTCGAAATACGGAATTTCACGAACACCTCGAGTGATTCTTGATCTGTTAGCGGCTTGGTTTTTCTTACGATTCAGAGAACGACCCGGTCATTTTTTTGGCGTTGCCGGATTGATTACCGGTGGTCTTGGCGGGGTTGCATTGGCCTATCTATTGGTGCTGAAACTCTTCGGAATGGATATTGGCAACCGTCCCTTATTGATCACGGGCGTGCTCTTGGCTCTTGTTGGGCTGCAGTTGATTACTACAGGCCTGGTCGCTGAGATGCTGACGCGGCTCAGAAGTCGCGGTCAACCACCACTAACCAAACAAACCGACGCCATGGGCTGGACGAAAGGCTCAAATGATCGCTCTGAGTAAGCTCGACTGGCGATTATTTCTGTGCCTGTCGCTTCTTGGTTTTATCGGCACTTGGGTGCCTTTATTTGATCTGGATGAAGGTGCTTTTCTTGAAGCAACCCGAGAATTGCTCGATGGCGGGCATTGGGCAGCCACCACTTTGGACGGTGAGCCTCGCTACGACAAACCAATTCTGTCCTACTGGCTGCAAGCGACCGCACTGACGCTCTTTGGTTGGACGACGCCCTGGGTTCCAATTGAGATGGTTGGACGACTCCCATCGGTGATCGCCGGCGCCTTGTGGGCACTTGTCCTCGGTCGATTCAGTGCTGAAGTGACCAACAAACCAGCACTTGGCGTCTTTGTCGCCTTTGCGCTTGCAACGACCCTCGGAACCCTCGTGATCGCTCGAGCAGCAACCGCTGATGCCATTCTGAATCTCTGGTTGGCACTCTTGTTTACCGATATAGCCCGCTATTTGCAGAATCCCATAGACTCGATTCGTCTTCGCGTCTTTTTATGGTTTGGACTCGGAATCCTGACCAAGGGTCCGGTGGCTGTGCTGATTCCAGCAGGTGCCTTTGGACTTTGGGTTCTGTTATCCAATCAATGGAGCCTCCTTTGGCTAGCAATGGCCTCTTGGCGTGCCTGGCTTTTGCTCGGAGCAGTCCTCACTCCCTGGCTTGTGGGCGTCTATGACGCACAAGGGCTAGCATTCTTTGAGAACTTTATTCTGCGACATAACGTCGAACGTTTCTCAGGAAACCTTCACGGGCACGGTGGTCATCCGCTGTACTATCTGTTCGTCATGCCACTGATCCTTTTGCCTTACAGTGGGCTAGTCTTAGCAATCCTGTTGAGAGTCCGTGAATTCTGGAATTGCCCTGTCAATCGGTTTGCCTTGATCTGGATCCTGGTCGTCGTCGTGCTAGTCTCGTTATCAGGAACCCAATTACCCCATTATATTCTCTATTCAACAGCGCCCTTATTTGTCTTGTATGCGCGAGTTCTGCCACGCATTGCTGGTCGCTTTTGGGCTCTACCAGGGCTATTCGTTCCTGGGTTGATTCTGGCATTGGGTCTCTTTCACCCCATGATCCCAGAACCCAAACACCTCCGCGATCAAGAACAATTAGTGATACTCATGCAGCTACTCGCTCACTGGTGGTGGCCACTGGTCTTGGCTACTGCAAGCCTCATATTGCTTGCATTGATCGCATTATTAGTGCCGGGTTGGCGCTTGAGCCAACGTTTGATTGCGATGGGCGGCGTGCAGTTGGCTTGTATCGCCTTGATTATTCTCCCGATCATTTCTGAAGCTCGCCAACGACCGTTAAAGGAAGCTGCCATAATCGCTAAAGAGGCGGAAGCTAGCGTCGTGTCACAGGGGATCCGCATGCCAAGCTTCTCGTTTTATCGCCAGGCGATAACGCCTGAAACGGCACCTGTCGAAGGACAGTGGGTGCTGATTTCAGTCACACGTCTTCATGAGTTGAAAGCGCTCAATGTTCCTCTGGAAATCCAAGCCGTGGGCCCTGGCTGGCGCTTGATTGCCTTACTTGAACCTCGAACGATTTAAGCCTTTGGCTCGAGTCGAAGACTCGCTGAATTGATACAGTAACGGAGCCCAGTAGGCGTTGGTCCATCGTTAAACACATGTCCCAGATGCGCATCGCACACCTCACAGGTCACTTCTGTCCGCGGCATGAAAAATATTGAACGGTCATCGTGCTCACCGATCACGTCAGCATCCAGCGGTTTGAAGAAGCTCGGCCATCCAGATCCAGAGTCAAATTTATGATCTGAATCAAATAAGGGCGTGTCACAGCAGATGCAGTGGTAGACCCCTGCTGTTTTCTCATCATGGTAGGAATTCTCAAACGGTTTTTCCGTCCCTTTTTGCCGTGTCACTCGATAGGATTCCGCGGATAATTCGGACTGCCATTCCTGTTCGGTCTTTTTTATCTTTTTTTCTGCACTCACAACTTGAACTCCGCCCTGAAACCAATATCTTCTTGTCTGACCCCATTGCCTTTAGGAGAGGCTTACATGTTACGGATAGCATTGTTTCTTTTAACTAACCTTGCCATCGTGCTTGTTGCAAGCATCACCTTGAGCCTTTTGGGCTTTGAAGGGTATTTGGCATCAAATGGTGTGGATTTAAACCTCTCAAGCCTTTTAGTGTTCTGTTTTGTCTTTGGGATGGCGGGCAGTGTGGTCAGTTTACTGCTCTCAAAAACCATGGCCAAAATGGGGACCGGCACACACATTATTGAAAGTCCTCGAAATGCCGATGAACAGTGGCTGATTGCCACTGTGGCAGAGTTGGCGAAAGATGCAGGTATTGGCATGCCTGAAGTTGGAATATTTCAAAGCCAAACCAGTAACGCGTTTGCCACCGGTTGGGATCGAAACAATGCGCTGGTTGCAGTCAGTACGGGTCTTTTAAGTCGATTTAGCCGCGATGAAGCGCGGGCAGTCATGGCCCATGAAGTTGGCCATGTCGCCAATGGAGACATGATTACGCTGACCCTAATTCAAGGTATCGTCAATACGTTTGTGATGTTCTTTTCTCGCGTCATTGGTCACACCATTGACCGTGCCGTCTTTAAAACAGAGCGCGGTCATGGGCCTGCGTTTTACATCACCACCTTTGTCGCCGAAATCATCTTGGGTATCTTGGCTTCAATCATCGTCTTTTGGTTCTCTAGGCAACGCGAATTCCGCGCTGACCAGGCAGGCGCTCAACTCGCCGGCGCTCCTGCGATGATCGGGGCGTTGGAACGATTGCGTGCCGAGCAAGGAACACCGTCAGAACTGCCAGATTCCATGGTTGCTTTTGGGATTCGTACCGGTGGAAATACCATGATGCGCCTGTTTATGACACACCCTCCGCTGGAGGAGCGCATCGCTGCTTTGAAAGCAGCCACTTAAGACTCTAGCCTGCGAGCGCGGCCAGACCGCGTTCGCAGTCGCTGATGAGATCATCCACTGATTCCAATCCGACAGCGATTCGAATCATATTTTCAGAAATTCCCATCAGCTGACGGTCAGTAATATCCAAACGGCCATGTGTACTCGTTGCCGGATGACAGACGGTTGTTTTGACATCGCCTAAATTGGCGGTCAACGACATCAAACAGGTCTGATTTAAAAATTTCCACGCGTGCTCGCGCGATCCATCTCGCAAATGAAAGCTCAGAACCCCACCACCGGATTTTGCTTGTCGGTTTGCCAATGCATATTGAGGATGAGATTCAAGGCCTGCATAGTTGACCCGTTCAATTTGCGGCTGCTGTTCAAGCCATTGGGCCAGCTCGAGTGCATTTTCACTATGTGCTTTCATCCGCACACTCAAGGTCTCAAGCCCCTTTAAAAACACCCAAGCATTAAATGGGCTCATGGTCACACCACCAGAGCGGATAAAAGACGTCACCGGTTCGATTAAATCTGCGCGACCGAGGACCGCCCCACCCATCACGCGTCCCTGTCCATCGAGATACTTCGTCGCAGAGTGAATCACCAAATCTGCACCTAGCGCCAGAGGCTTTTGTAACACCGGTGTCATGAAACAGTTATCAACCACGAACAAGCAATCATGCGCACGGCAGAGTTCCGACAGTGCTTGGATATCGACAATATCAATCGTTGGATTTGATGGCGTCTCGCAATAGGCAAGCTTTGCCGGCTGAGACAATGCCTGCTCCCAGGCCGACAGATCTGTTGGTGAAATCAAAGTCAGCTCAATGCCGTATTTCACAAAATAATTTTTCACCAAATTCAAGGTTGCACCGAAGACGCCTGTCGACATCAACACGCGATCACCGGATTGACAATGGGCCATCAGCGTTGATAACACTGCCCCCATTCCAGTGGCTGTCGCTTCGCACGCGTCGGCGCCTTCCAAAACGGCCAACCGTTTGCAGAATCCATCAATGGTTGGATTATCAACCCGCGCATAAATGGAGAGTCCCGAGTTGTTAACGAAGGCATCTGCCATCGTCTCCGCATCTGGGAACACGAAACTTGAGGTCGTAAAAATCGGCTCTGAGTGCTCACGTTCGGCGGTTCGATCAAGCCCAACCCGGATCGCCTGGGTATCTTCTGACAAGCCTGCGATCATCGCCTTTAAGCGGCGGTCACGATCCATCATGAAGCATCAGCTCGAAGATCAAGACAGGCATCCTCAGAATCGCCCAGCGCTTCTTGTTTGGCTCCGTCATTCCGTTTCGCTGCTAATGCTTCAAGATAGGCATCATCCACTTCTTTGGTGATGTAGCAGGCAGAAAAGACAGAATCTTCAAAGGATTTGAGACTTGGGTTGAGTTCGGAAACAGCGTCCACCAAATCATCAAGCTCCTGATAAATGAGGCCATCGGCACCAATCAATTGATTGATCTCTTGGGCGCTCCGTCCATGAGCAATCAGCTCACTGGCTGCAGGCATATCAATGCCATAGACGTTCGGAGAGACGACAGCCGGTGCCGCTGATGCAAAATACACTTTCTTGGCTCCGGCATCTCGCGCCATTTCAACAATCTGATGGCAAGTCGTGCCACGCACAATGGAATCATCCACCAACAGCACATTACGACCTTTAAATTCTTGCACGACGGGATTTAATTTCTGCCGAACAGATTTTTGCCGCTCGGTCTGACCGGGCATGATGAAGGTGCGTCCGATATATCGGTTTTTGATAAACCCTTCACGGAAAAGGACGCCAAGTTTCTGAGCCACCTCGAGGGCACTGGTCCGACTGGTGTCTGGAATCGGAATCACGACATCGATATCGTGATTTGGCATTTCGCGCAGAATTTTATCTGCCAGTTTGCGTCCCATATTGATTCGGGCCTGATACACAGACACCCCATCAATGACAGAGTCTGGGCGAGACAAATACACATATTCAAACAGACAAGGGTGTGCTTCTTGCTTGCCCGCGCAGAGTTTGCGGTGCAAATGCCCATCGTGATCGATGAACACGGCCTCACCGGGCGCAAGATCGTCAATCAAAACAAAACCCGCGCAGTCGAGCGCAACAGATTCGCTCGAAATCATATATTCAACACCCTGCTCGGTCTTTCGCTGGCCAATACAGATTGGCCGAATCCCATAGGGGTCTCGGAAGCCCAAGATTCCGTGCCCGTTGATTAGAGCGACGACGCCATAAGCACCACGACAGCGGCGGTGAACTCCCTCAACCGCAGCAAAGAAATCATCCGGTGTTGGGCGATAGTTTCCTCGAGCTTCGAGCTCATGTGCGAAAATATTTAATAAGACCTCTGAATCGCTGTCTGTATTGATATGACGCATATCGTCTTCATACAGCCCTTTCATCAAATCGGTGGTATTGGTCAGATTGCCATTGTGCGCAAGACTGATCCCGTAAGGACTATTCACATAAAACGGTTGAGCTTCAGCCGATGAGCTCGAACCTGCGGTGGGATAGCGCACATGGCCAATACCCATATTACCGATCAGATACTGCATGTGACGCATTCTGAATACGTCACGGACTAACCCATTATCTTTGCGAAGATAAAACTTGCCGTTTGCAGACGTGACCATGCCAGCCGCATCCTGGCCGCGATGCTGCAATACAGTGAGCGCATCAAATAGTGCCTGGTTCACGTTACCACGGCCGAAAATACCCACCACTCCACACATGATCGAAATCCCTCTCGTCAGCTAATTGGCGATTGAAAGCCAGAGGCTGACAGTTGTTCTAAAGCCCATTGAGCCACCGTCTCAAAATGCGGCGCGAGCGACGCGGTAGTGTACCAAGTGTCATTCACGAATGGGGTCAGATTTAACAATCCAATCACGACCGTCATAATCAATGCTCCACGCGCAAATCCAAACACCATACCAAGCACCCGATCGGTCGACGATAACCCGGTTGCGTTAATCAAAGCGCCCAATAGGAAACCCAAAGCCGCACCCACCAATAAGGTGCCGATAAATAAGGCGGCGAAAGCCGCAATCGAACGCATCAATGGATCGATGATTTGAGTCTCTAACAACTGATCCATCGGTTCATGGAACTGCCGTGCAACAATAAAGGCCGCAATCCATGTGCCAAGACTCAGCGCTTCTTTTAGAAATCCACGACGCAGACTCATCAGCGTTGAAATCGTAAGAACGATGATAATCGCCCAATCAAAGGCCGCCAGGTCGAAACCTGAAGACACTTGCTCGGTCATGACTGCCCGTGCTCACGCACATCATATTGTTTGATCTGTGCTTTGAGCGATAACTTGGTCTGAATCGCTCCAGAAGCGGCCTCTGCGCGTGATCGGTCAAGGAGCGGACCCACATACACTCGGGTCAACGATTCTTCAGATCGTAAATACACTCGCCCAATATCCAAGGCTTCAAGCTTCGTTCGCAACGCTTTCGCGTTTTCCCGATTTTTAAATGCGCCCACCTGCAAAATGAAACTCGCTTGAGATTCATTGCCAACAGGCGCACCCATTAAGGCATCTAATCGCTCGCGACTGGCGTTCAGCGCCTCTTGATCGATCACTGGAGCGACGACAGGCTCCGCCGGGACGGCCGGAGGGTCTGGTAAGCGAGTCAGTTGAGGACCTTCTTCACGAATCGATTCGAATCGTGGGGTCAGAAGCCACGGAAGAACTAGAGCAGCCAAGGCCACCAAAGTTGCCGCACCAATCCACTGATGCTTTCTTCGATGCGGAGAAGGGTTTGGTTTGGTTTGTTCAGTTGAAGAGGTCATGCTTGAGTGCGTCTGCCACCAATACAAAGGATCCCATGATCAAAACCTGATCATCCAGTTTGAGTTCAGAGGAAAGCCCCTCTAATGCGTCATCGAGTGTAGCAAAACTCCGCCAACACGTCTGTCCAAAAAGCGCAGACCAGTGATTCACCAGAGAGTCGACCGAACGACCGCGATCGCCATCAATGCCAACTAACGCAATTTTCGATGTATAGGCCCGCAAAATCGGCAACATCGACTCCATATCCTTATCCGATAAAGCCCCGAAAATCACAACGCGATGATCCGTTTCGACGGAATCTGCAAGCGCTTGTGTGACAAACTCGCAGGCTAACGGATTGTGTCCAACATCCAAGATCCAGGTTTGATCGCCAATCTGATAGCGAGACATCCGTCCCAGCACTTGCGCCTGCTCTAACCCAACCAGACACTCTTTCGTGATGTGATACCCCAGTTCTTCCATTGCGAGACTGGCCAATGCAACCGACGTTTTCGGTAATTGCATTCGGGTTAAGTCAATGATCTGCTTCGCAAGGACCAGCGTCGAACCCTCTAAGACCTCATCTAGCCACCGCATCAATCCACCTTGTTGAACTGCCTCAGCATCCAGTGTTTTTCGCACATTAATGGCCGCTGAAAAGGTTGTCACACCGGCTCGCATCACGCCCGCTTTTTCGCGCGCAATCGCTTCTTCTGTTGTTCCTAAATAGGCCTGGTGATCGAGGCCGATGGATGTGATCACAGACACATCGGGATCGATCACATTCACCGCATCGAGTCGACCACCGAGGCCAATTTCCAAAATCCAGAGATCCAATTGATGATCCTGAAAGATCACCAAGGCAGCCAATGTGAGAAACTCAAAGTAGGTTAAATAGACCGAACCTCGAGCGCTGTCGACGCGTCCAAAAGCAGCCACTAATTCGTCATCCGACACCGGCTGGCCGGCAACTCTGATCCGCTCATGAATATGATGAAGATGAGGGGAGGTGTATTGCCCGTAGCGAAGGCCTTGAGTTTGCGCGATCAGACCTGCCGTTTCGACTGTTGACCCTTTGCCGTTGGTTCCAGCCACAGTCAGCACTTGCCTTGGTTGTTGCTGCTCTAAGCGCGACCAGACAACAGCAACACGTTCGAGACCTAATTCAATATGCGATGAGGGTGAGAGCGACTCAAGATGACGCTCCCAGTCGACCAGTGTTTTCAATGGCTCAAGCGAGACAGCACACGCGCGATGGTATCGCGCATCTCAGGACGAGAAACGATCATATCAACCGTCCCATGCTCCAACAGAAACTCTGCTCGTTGAAAGCCCTCAGGCAAGGTTTCACGGACTGTTTGTTCAATCACCCGAGGGCCGGCGAAGCCAACAAGTGCTTTGGGTTCCGCAATGTTCAAATCACCCAACATGGCAAAGGAAGCAGACACACCACCAAACACCGGGTCAGTCAGAACAGAAATATAGGGAAGACCCTGCTCACGCATTTTTTCCAACACCGCAGACGTTCGAGCCATCTGCATGAGTGAGAACAACGCCTCTTGCATCCTGGCACCACCGGATGCTGAAAAACAAATCAAGGGAGTCTTTTTATCAAGACAGAGTTCGGCAGCTCTCACGAACTTTTCACCGACGACGGTTCCCATCGAACCCCCCATGAAAGCGAATTCGAAGGCAACGGCCACGATGGGTTGAGTCTTTAATGTGCCTTCCATAGCAATCAAGGCATCATTTTCTCCGGTCACTTTCTGCGCTTGTAACAGGCGATCTTTGTATTTTCTTTGATCACGGAATTTCAGCCGATCATCTGCAAGCAATTCCTGAAACAGCTCGGTTTGCGATCCCTCATCGAGAAATCCATTTAAACGAGCTCGAGCGCCCAGCCGATCATGATGTCCACACTTCGGGCAGACACTTAAATTCCGTTCCAGTTCAGGTTGATAAAGCACCGCCTCACAGGCAGAACATTTTGACCAAAGCCCATCTGGCACACTGGCTTTTCGCTCAACTGCTTTGGAGCGGACAACCGTGGGAACAATTTTATCGAGCCAGTTACTCATGCTATTCCCCTATCATTAGGCCTTGGCATCCATTGCCTGACGCATGGGTTGTAAAATTGCTTGAAGGGCAGCCGGAATCTGCTCAGGCTGATTGGCCAGTGCTTCAACTTGGCTCACCAAGACAGTACCGACAATGCTTCCATCTGCTGTGGTCGAAATCGCCGCAGCATCCTTTGCGGTCCGAATCCCAAATCCGACACAGATCGGAACAGACACGTGCTGGCGCATATGCGCAATGCGTTGTGAGACCTCATGGGTATCCAGTTTTGAGGAACCGGTGATTCCCTTGAGAGAGACATAATAGAGGTAACCAGAGGTCGCGTTGCCAATGGTCTCTAACCGCGCGTCTGTGGTGGTTGGAGCTGCCAGATAAATCAAATCAAGACCATGACGTTTCGCCGACTGAACCAGAGATCCCTCTTCTTCCGGCGGCATATCGACGATCAACAGCCCATCGACTCCAGCGTTTTCACAGGCCTCACAGAAGGTCGTTTCACCCATGGCGATTAAAGGATTCAAATAACCCATCAACACAACCGGCGTCTGATCATCCTGTTTTCGGAATTCTGCAACCACATTGATCACTCCAGGCAGCGTCATTCCAGCTGCAATGGCGCGCTCAGCACCCCGTTGGTTCACTGGGCCATCGGCAAAGGGATCGGAAAATGGCATCCCTAACTCAATCACATCAGCACCCGCCGCAACCATGGCATGCATCACCGGGACAGTGATCGATGGCGTGGGATCTCCTGCCACAATATAGGGAATCAAAGCTTTGCGGCCCGATGCTTTCAAGGCATCCATTCGCTGTTGAATCCGGGTATTACTCATGTCAGCGAAATTCCTTCCATTTTGGCGACAGTGAAAATGTCTTTGTCTCCACGGCCTGACATATTGCAAACAATGCTTTGGTCCGGTCGCATAGTCGCAGCCAGGGTTTTGGTGTAAGCCAGAGCATGCGCTGTCTCAAGTGCCGGAATAATTCCTTCGACCTCAGACACCTCATGAAATGCAGCCAAGGCTTCATCATCAGTGGCGCCCACATAGTTCACGCGCCCAATATCTTTCAGGTAAGCATGCTCAGGCCCAACGCCTGGATAATCAAGACCGGCAGATACTGAATGCGTGTGCGCGATTTGACCGTCATTATTATCCATCAAATAAGTTTTCGCACCGTGCAAGACACCAGGCCGTCCAGAGCATAATGGTGCGGCATGCTCAGTGGTCGACAGTCCTCGACCGGCTGCTTCGATACCATAAATTGCCACTTCTGTATCTTTCAGGAAGGGGTAGAACAATCCAATCGCATTCGAGCCACCGCCGACACAAGCCACTAGGGCGTCAGGATAACGGCCAAGAATCTCTTTCGATTGCCACTTCACTTCACGACCAACAACCGCATTAAAGTCGCGAACCAGTTGTGGGTAGGGTGCAGGACCTGCGACAGTTCCAATGATATAGAAGGTGTTATCCACATTGGTCACCCAGTCACGCATCGCCTCACTCAGTGCGTCTTTGAGCGTCCTTGAGCCTGATTCCACAGGCACAACCTGAGCGCCAAGCAACTTCATCCGATAAACATTGGGCGATTGTCGCTCGACATCATCCGCACCCATGTAGACAACACACTCAAGACCTAAACGGGCGGCAACGGTTGCTGATGCCACACCGTGTTGACCCGCTCCAGTTTCTGCAATAACGCGCGGCTTTCCCGAATATTTCGCCAGTAGCGCCTGACCGATGGTGTTATTCACTTTGTGAGCACCGGTATGGTTTAAATCTTCACGCTTAAAATAAATCTGTGCACCACCAATCGCATTGGACCACCGTTGCGCATGGTACAAAGGCGATGGGCGCCCAACAAAGGTCGCCAGGTCGGCATCAAACTCACGCTGAAACTCCGGATCGTTTTTCAACATCTGGTAGTTTTGATCCAACTCACTGAGGGCAGCCATGAGTGTTTCGGAGACATAGCGTCCACCGTAATCACCAAAATGCCCGCCAGCATCGGGCTCATAATCGAGAGTTCGTAATTCCTGTTCGGTCAGTGCCATAGTGTTCCCAAATTAGTTGCGACACGCGCTCATAAAGCGCGCCATCTTATCAGGATCCTTGCGTCCTGGCTCGACTTCAATGCCTCCACTGACATCGAGTGCCCAGGGTGCGACTGAGTCAATCGCGTCCTTCGCATTCTCCGGCGTCAAGCCGCCGGCCAGTATGATCGGACGATCCGTTTTAGGGATCAAACCCCAATCGAACCGTTCGCCAGTTCCACCTGGCTGCCCTTTCACATAGGCATCCAGTAAAAATCCTGATGCCTGAGGATACCGTTCCATTTCCGACAGAATCTCTGTCTCCGGTTGAACGCGGAATGCCTTGATGTAAGGCAACCCAATCGATTCACAGTATTCAGGACTCTCATCTCCGTGATATTGAATGAGGTTGAGCCGAGCCTTTTGAAAGGCCTCAACCACTCGTGCTGGCTCGGCATTGACAAATAAACCGACGCGCGTTGTGAACGCAGGGACTGCTTTGGTAAGCTCACAAGCTTCAGCGACAGTCACATAGCGTGAACTTGGCTCATAAAACACAAACCCCAAGGCATCTGCACCAGAGGAAACTGCCAGAGCGACATCGTCGGCCCGAGTAAATCCACAAAATTTTACACGCGTCATGACGACCACTGTAACGGATCTGTCCTCAGAATGTCTCTGGCAATCTGAGGAATTCGGACTGTCTCAACAAGGCCAAATTCTGAGTGGTAGGTTGGACCGAGAAAATACAGGCCGTCAGGGGGAGCCGTCACCCCTCCTTGCGTTCGATCCTTCGAATCAAGAACCTCTCGAGACCAGTCAAATGGCGCTTCTCGCGCACCAATTGCCGTCAGCACTCCCACAATATTTCTCACCATATTCTGTAAAAATCCGTTGGCTTCAACATGGACTGCAATCACATGATCATATTGATGAACGTTGAGCTGCATAAGCGTTCGCACCGAGGTCTTTGCCTGACACTGGGTCGAACGGTAGGCGTTAAAGTCATGCGTTCCAACCAGCCAACGCCCGGCCTGCGCCATCAATTGTGCATCCAGCTCTTTGTGAGTGAAGGTCATTTGATTTCTCAGTAATGCACCACGAATCCCTGAGAGCTGAATCAAATAGACATACTGACGTGACCGTGCAGAAAACCGCGCATGAAATGACGCATCGACCTCTTTCGCCCAAGCCAGCGACACATCATTGGGCAGTTGCGTGTTCACACCCATGACCCAGTTGTAAGGATCTCGCTCTGCATGTGTATCAAAGTGGCAGACTTGTGAGCTTGCATGAACGCCGGAATCGGTGCGACCTGAACAGGTCACTTGAATGGGCTCATTGGCAATTTGGCTTAAGGCTTTCTCAACTTGGCTCTGAACAACCTGCGTATCATGCTTTTGAGCCTGCCACCCTCGATATCCGGTCCCATCGTATTCCACTGAAATCGCGACACGGCGAGTGGCTCGATCAGCTTTGATGGACATCGAGTAAGGCGCGGGCTTTTTCAGCGCTCGCTTGATCTGGTGATACAGACACTCGTTGCAACAATTCAATTGCCGTTTGTGTCATCCCCATATCTAGATAATTCTGAGCCAATTCAAGCTGATGAGCAGCAACATCTGCCTCATCGTCAGGGTCTTCACCCCACTCAGGATTCTGGTTCAACGCATCCGCGGAAAACGCATCAATCAACGAATCATCGCCGGCACTGTAAAGCTCTTCTGCTTCTTGAACCTTGGCGGGATCTTCGATTTTCGACTTCAAGCGCTCAATCGCTGACTCCAAGGCCTCGGATCCGACATCACTGGTTGCTGGGGCCTGAATTTCCGCAGCCATACTCAGTGACTCTGTAGGTGCTACCTGGGCCAGCGGCGATGCGGAGGGTTCCCGGTTAGAGGCCGTCTGCATCGGTTCTTGACGACTATAGACGCGTAACCCGAGCCACATCAGGATGACCACCGCGACAAAAATCAAGACGCCTTTGCCGAGCTCGGTCGCAAAGAACGCATCGATCTGCTCCCGCGTCGGCAACCATTCTTCGATGACGCCTTTGCCGAGCTCGGTCGCAAAGAACGCATCGATCTGCTCCCACGTCGGCAACCATTCTTCAATATCGAATTCAGTTGATGGTTGCTCTTTTTGTCTTTGGGCCAACGGCTGGCTCACTTGTCGAGACTCTTTCGCCTCACTGCGGATCGCTTCAACTTTGGCATCCATGGCGTCGAGCTTGGACTCAAGATAGGTGATTTTCTCCAGCAGTTCAGTCACCTCTGGAGCGATCACCGTTACCACTTGAGAGGTAAGAGTCGCGATGGAATCGACAGGCTCTTGCTTCATCGGCCGCACTTCACTCGGGGTATCAGAGCTGACAATAGGATCCTGTATCAGCGTCGGTGCTGGTTCTGATTTGGCCTCCGCAGGCTCTTCAACTACCACCTCAGGTTCTGCTGAAGTAACTGCCGGCACTGTTGTCGCAGTGACCACTGGAGGCATCGAAGGTGTTGTCCGTGGAAAATCCTGCTTGGGTGCTTTCATGTGCGCATCGAATCGTTGTTTGGCATTGAGAGCCGATTCTTGTTCCATCCGCGCCTGAGTGGGAATGACGAGAGTTTTCCCTTTTTCCAGAGCATTCACGTTGTTGTACTCAAACGCACTGGGATTTTCGTCATACAACGCCATCATCACTTGCTCGATGGTCAGATTTGGCGGTTGCACCCGTTTTGCTAACCGCCAGAGCGTCGACCCGTTTTGCACCAATAAGGTTTGCTGACGGGGTTTGGTGACATCTGCTACGTTTTGATTGCTTGCGTTTCCTTCAGTCTCAACACTCGGTTTTATCCCCTCAACTGCCGGGGACACGACCGGCGCTTCGACCGGGGATTCACGTATTGGCTCCTCAGTGGCAACGACTGAAGAGGCGGTTGGTTTTTGTGCCACTTGCACCGAAACCGGAATCAATACCGGCCCTGCGGGTGTAAATACCTCAACCAAGGTCGTCAGATCAGGTTGCGTCCACGCAGTGGCTGTTCGGATCACAAGTGCGACACGACCTCTTGTGGCATCCACAGCGTAGGTCAATCCGGACAGATATTCCGGACGATCAATCCCTCGCTCGGTAAAGGCAGTTTCAGAGGCCAAGAGTGGAAATAGCTGGGTAGCTGTGACTGGTGCGAGATTCGTCACTTCTAATCGAACCTCCAGCGGCTCGCCCTGATGCGTGACGGCGACTGGCGTCGACCAGTCAAAGGCCTGTGCCACCGCAGACCAAATCACCAAAGGCAGCGCGATGACGAGCTTCATGCCATTGTCTCCAAAGCGCGAGCGAGTATCCGCTTGGCTTCTTGCGCCCAAATGGTCTTCTCTAGATCTGCGGTGATCATCACATGCACCCAGTCTTGACTCAATTCACGAACACACACCGTCATTGCCGTCTCTGAATCCACTCGTCCTGAGTCCGGTGACACACTGAGCCCTGAGCGGTATTCATCCGTTTGACACGCAAGCACCAGTGCCTTGGCTTGTGGGGTCTTGAGTTGCATCCAAAGACTAGCATGCACGGTGTAAAAAGAATCCGACTGCAATCGCTCTAACGAAATCCCAGCACGCTGCAACGCGTGAATTTCACTCAATGCTTCGACCAGTGCCTGATCGTCTAAGGTTCGGGTATTAAACGCCAAGGATCCACCAAAGGGTTGCGGATCCGGATCGCGGCCGTTGAACAATTGCGTCACTTGTCCAGCTAAGGCCTCAACCCCACCGGGTTGCTCAACAGCCGGCTCTCGTACTACACCGTGAAGTGTGAGCACATCTGCAGTCACCAGCGAATCCAACAGCCGCTGCATCATGACCACTAAGGACAATGTTGGCCGGAATCGTTCGGCACCGCCACTGTAGGTTTGATTCAAATCAAACACTAAATCTGCTGTCTCGAGATCAGCCTCGTGATCGAGTTCGATCACAATCGTCCGACCC
This sequence comes from uncultured Litorivicinus sp., assembly GCA_902528165.1. Lineage (GTDB taxonomy): Bacteria > Pseudomonadota > Gammaproteobacteria > Pseudomonadales > Litorivicinaceae > HIMB30. The sequence continues at coordinate 45,740 of CABZRL010000005.1, read as the reverse complement.
TGAAACTGCCGCGCCTCCCCGGCTGATTCGATTCCATCGATCAGCCGTATCCGAAATTCACCCTCAACGGATTCGATGACTTCAAGTACCGAATCACATAGACCGGATCCTGCTCCGGTGATCGCGAGTTCGATCACTGATGATCCCGGAGGATCGTCAACATCCGCTTCAACGGTTCAGCCGCCCCCCAAAGCAATTGGTCACCAACGGTAAACGCGTTCAAAAACTCAGGGCCTAAATTCATCTTACGGACGCGGCCAACAGGAATCCGCAAGGTTCCCGTTACGGCTGCCGGGGTCAACCGTGCCATAGAATCGCCACGCTCATTGGGGATCAGATCGGTCCAGTCTGTTCCGTTAGCGAGCACATCATGGATTTCATCGATTGGCACATCTTGGTTCAATCTAATGGTGAGCGCTTGACTGTGGCAACGCATCGCGCCAATCCGCACGCACGTGCCGTCGATTGGTATTGGGTTCGCTTCAGTGCGCAAAATCTTATTGCACTCGGCCATCGCTTTCCATTCTTCACGGCTCTGGCCATTGTCAAGCTTGGTGTCAATCCAAGGCAACAAGCTTCCAGCCAACGGATGACCAAAATAATCAGTTGGCATCCCATCGGAGCGCAACGCCTCAGTGACCTGACGATCGATATCTAAAATCGCAGAGGATGGTGTGGCGAGCTCACGGGCAACTTGTGATTCCAGATAACCCATTTGCGATAATAGCTCACGCATATTGTTCGCACCGGCACCACTGGCTGCTTGATACGTCATCGCTGTGATCCAGTCTACCCAACCCTGTCGGATTAAAGTGCCAACAGCCATCAACATCAGACTCACCGTACAGTTACCCCCGATGAAGTCTTTCTGTCCGGAAGAAATCGCCTGATCAATCACATCGCGATTGACGGGATCCAACACAATCACGCTTTCTGACTCCATTCGCAGCGCAGAGGCAGCGTCAACCCAGTAACCATTCCAGCCGGATCCGCGTAAATCAGCATAAACTGCCTTGGTGTAATCACCACCCTGGCAGGTGACGATCACATCACAACTGGCCAAGGCCGCAATTGACATCGCGTCCTGAAGCTGAGTCTCGGTCGCTTCTGTCGGAGCCTCTTGCCCAACCTGTGAGGTGGAAAAGAAAACCGACTCGATTCCAGAAAAACCATTATCAGAACGCAGACGATCCATCAAGACCGATCCAACCATGCCGCGCCATCCAACAAATCCAACTCGCATCATCATTCCTTAATTCAGAGCCTTCAGCACAGCTTCGCCCATCGCTCGACACCCAACAATCTGCTCCCCCGGCGCTCCGGTCGCGATATCATGAGTCCGCAACCCAGAAGCCAACACCTGTTTGACAGCCGCCTCAATCGAAGCAGCTGCTTTTGGAGCATTCAGAGAGTGCAGAAGCATCATCGACACAGACAAAACCGTTGCGAGTGGGTTCGCCAAATCTTGCCCTGCAATATCTGGAGCCGAACCGTGACAAGGCTCATAAAGCCCTTGCTTGTCACTATTCAACGACGCTGAGGGTAGCATTCCGATTGACCCTGTCAGCATCGCTGCTGCATCGGACAAAATATCACCGAAGAGATTCCCCGTGACCATCACATCAAATTGTTTCGGCGCCCGGACCAACTGCATGGCAGCATTATCGACGTACATGTGCGACAACTCCACATCGGGATAATCGTGACTTAAACGATCCATGACTTCGCGCCACAAAACAGTCACCTCAAGGACATTCGCCTTATCCACTGAACACAGTTTCTTGTTGCGAGCCATGGCTGCATCAAACGCGATCCGCCCAATACGCTCGATTTCAGGTTCTGAATAGCGATCGGTATTAAATCCAACACGTTGACCGGGCTCACCCTCAATTCCGCGCGGCTCACCAAAATAAATCCCACCGATCAACTCACGGACAATCAACAGATCCAGTCCACTCACAACCTCTTCTTTTAGGGTCGACGCCGAGGCGAGCTCGGGATAGAGCAAGGCGGGTCTCAAGTTGGCGAATAGATCCATGCCAGCCCGAATTTTCAAAAGCCCTTTTTCAGGCCGCTTATCCATCGGTAATGCATCCCATTTTGGCCCACCAACAGCGCCCAAGAGGACGGCATCCGATTGCTTGGCCTTGACCAGGGTCTCATCTGGCAGGGGTTCACCGGTGGTATCAATGGCTGCGCCACCAATCAGGCAATGCTCAGTATTCAGTCCCAGCGAAAACTGGACATTGACGCGGTCCAACACACGGCTCGCCTCAGCCATGATTTCAGGACCGATCCCATCACCTGACAGTAAAACAACATTCGGCATTCTCAGTCCTTAATCTCTCAATAACCAGGGTGCTTCGCCACGACGACGTGCTTCATAAGCACGAATCGCATCAGCATCCTTCAACGACAAACCAATCTCATCCAAACCCTCAAGCAAGCAGGTTTTGCGGAATGGATCGATCGCAAACGAAGCGCTGAACCCCTCGGGTCCGGTCACCAGCTGAGATCGGAGATCCACAGTCAGCGTAATCGGCGTTTCTGTGCCTGCCAAATCGAATAAGGTAACGACTTCAGCCTCCGTTAAGACCACCGGTAATAAGCCGTTCTTGAAACTGTTATTGAAAAAGATATCCGCAAATGATGGCGCAATGACTGCCTTAAATCCGTACTCGAGAATGGCCCAGGGCGCATGCTCTCGACTCGAACCACATCCGAAATTATCACGCGCAAGTAGCATAGTTGCTCCGGCATAACGCGCATCATTCAACACAAAATCGGGATTGATCCGACGAGTGGAGTGATCCATTCCCGGCTCGCCTGGATCGAGATAACGCCAGTCATCAAACAAATTAATCCCAAAGCCTGTCCGTTGAATGGACTTTAAATACTGCTTAGGGATGATCTGATCAGTGTCGATATTGGAACGATCCAACGGCACAACCACACCGGTCTCTTGAACAAACTGCTGCATCATGCGCCCCTTACAACCACTCTCTGACATCAACGAAATGACCCGCAACAGCGGCCGCAGCAGCCATTGCAGGACTGACAAGATGCGTCCGCCCTCCGGCGCCCTGACGGCCTTCGAAATTACGGTTCGAAGTGGACGCGCAATGTTCTCCAGGCCCCAATCGGTCGGCATTCATTGCAAGACACATAGAACATCCCGGATCACGCCATTCAAATCCAGCCTCGCGGAAGATCACATCCAAACCCTCTCTTTCGGCTTGTTCTTTTACCAAACCAGAGCCTGGAACAACCATCGCCTGGATGACTGAGTCAGCGACTCGCTTCCCATCAACCACTTTGGCAGCCTCGCGCAGATCTTCAATCCGAGAATTGGTGCATGATCCGATGAATACGCGATCAAGACGGATCGAATCAATCGACTGATTCGCTTTCAAACCCATGTATTTCAATGCACGCTCGATCGCCCCACGATGAATCGGATCATCAATCATTTGGGGATCGGGCACATGTGCGGACACACCTGTCACCATCTCAGGATTGGTTCCCCAAGAAACCTGAGGTTCAATCACGGTGCCATCAACTGTCACTTCATGGTCGAAAAACGCATCGGCATCACTCTGAAGATCAGCCCAAGCGGCTACCGCCAAATCCAAGTCTTGACCACTCGGAGCGTAAGGTCGGCCCTTCACGTAATCGATGGTTTTCTGATCAACGGCCACCAATCCAACGCGCGCTCCCGCTTCAATCGCCATGTTACAGACAGTCATTCGACCTTCCATCGACAACGACTCAATCCCTTCGCCCGCGAACTCAATCGCACATCCGGTCCCGCCGGCGGTCCCGATCTGCCCGATCACGGCAAGAATCACGTCCTTGGCTGTCACACCAAACCCCAAAGGACCGGTGACTGTGATGCGCATGTTTTTCATCTTTTTCGCCACCAGACACTGAGTCGCGAGGACATGCTCAACTTCACTGGTCCCAATGCCATGAGCCAACGCACCAAAGGCGCCATGCGTCGCAGTGTGGCTGTCGCCACAGACCACCGTCATACCCGGTAACGTCGCTCCCTGCTCGGGACCAATCACATGCACAATTCCTGCACGCAAATCACCCATTTTGAATTGCGTGATCTGAAATGCATCGCAGTTTTCATCGAGCGTTTCAATCTGCAGCCGGCTGGTCGGATCTTCGATCGCAGAGACCCCTGCCGCCTGGTTTTCAGTTGGCACATTATGGTCGACAGTCGCGAGATTCGCCGCCAACCTCCAAGGGGTTCGTCCAGCCAGCGACAGGCCCTCAAATGCCTGAGGCGAGGTAACTTCGTGCAACAGGTGACGATCGATATAAATCAACGCACTTCCATCATCCCGTTGTGTCACGAGATGACTATCCCACAGCTTGTCGTATAAGGTGCGACCGGCCATTTCAATCTCCTTGGAAAATCAGCCCAACAGTTTATCAGAAATCCAACCAGACCAAAGACTCACCTAACTGGATTGCACGTCCAAGTTTGCTTTTTTGAGGCCAAACCAAGCGATCATCGCTGCCATTCCTGTCATCAGGCCTGACAGCATGAAGGTCAGACTCCCGCCGAACGACTCCCAGAGCAGTCCAGAAAGCATGGCTCCTAGGGATCCACCCAGGCCAAAAACAAATCCGCTGTACAACGCCATACCGCGTCCTGACAACTTGCCAGGAAACCATCGCCTGATAAATTCAATACTGACCGAATGAATCGCGCCGAATGTAAAGGCATGCAACAACTGCAAACCAATAACCAGCCATGGCAAATCTGGATACGCACCAATCAAGATCCAGCGAAAAGATCCCAACGTCAGAGAAACAGTTAATAACACGCGTAAATCCATCGATCGAATAAATTGTGGCAACACGAAGAACAAGACGACTTCAGCAAATACACCAAGTGCCCACAACTGACCTGCTTCAAAAGCCGTATAACCGTGCGCTTGAACATAGAGTGTAAAAAATACATTCAAAGGCCCATGAGTCAGTTGATTGACCGCAGCCACAGCAAAGAACAGAAGTACCGGTAGATGTCTTAACCGGTCACCAATGCCCGTGTGATCCGCCGAGGCCAGATGAGTCTCCGGGCGCGCAGGGAGCCCGAACGAAATCATGGCCGACGCCAATAACCCGATGATGATCAGCCAGGGAAGAACTGCATAGTCGACGTCAGAAAACAGCCAGCCAGAGCCAAGCATCATCACAATAAATCCAATAGATCCCCACACTCGGATCGAGGAATACCGATGGTGCTCGGTTGTCAGATACTCAAGCGTCAAGGTGTCCAACTGCGCGATAATGGCGTTCCAGAACAAGCCAAACAGCAGTAATACCAAGCAAAGCCCAATGAAATCGACATCGATCAGTAAAAGACTGGCGGCCAACGTTGCCCCAATGATCCCGATCTGGATGACTCGCAATCGATTCGGAAGCAGATCCCCCAACGTCCCCCACAGATAGGGAGCGATAATTTTTGATCCGGTGAGAACACCGATGGCTAGACCGATTTGCGGCGCACTAAAGCCAAGTGAATCGAAAAACGGACCGAACCAACCAATACTTAAGGCAACAACCGCAAAGTAAAGACCGTAAAGACCGCCGAGTCTGGCGCTCGGCACAGCTGTGGTCACGTGGAAGCAAGCCCGGGAATCACCGGCGAGTCAGTAACCACATGGCCATTTTGTCCACGATGTCGAAGCGCGTGATCGAGAAGAACCAGAGCAACCATCGCCTCAGCAATGGGCGTGGCCCGAATTCCAACACAAGGATCGTGGCGTCCTTTGGTAATGACATCAGTCACCTCGCCCTGCTTGGTGATCGTTTGCCCGGGTGTTGTAATCGAACTGGTGGGCTTTAACGCAAGATGCGCCACGAGTGGTTGACCGGTACTGATGCCACCCAAGACACCCCCGGCATGATTGGTCAAGAAACCATCAGGTGTCATCACATCACGGTGCTCTGACCCTCGGCGATTGACGACGGCCATGCCCTCACCAATTTCCACCCCTTTGACGGCGTTAATCGACATCAACGCATGCGCAACATCGGCATCCAACCGATCAAAGACTGGCTCACCCCACCCCGGAGGTAATCCCTCGGCCACAACCGTTAAGCGGGCACCAATAGAATCCTCATCGCGGCGCAGTTGATTCATGTAGGCATCAAGCTCATCAAGCCGATCGGGATCTGGGCTGAAAAACGGATTGGCATCCACAATGGACCAATCTTTCATCTCACATGTGATTGGACCCAACTGCGTCAGACAACCTCTGACTTTGACAGAAAACAAATGCTCCAGCACTTTCTTCGCAATGGCACCAGCCGCCACTCGCATGGCTGTTTCCCTGGCTGAACTTCGACCACCGCCGCGATAATCCCGAATCCCATATTTATGCTCGTACGTGTAGTCCGCGTGCGCAGGACGAAACACATCTTTGATATTACCGTAATCTTTGGATCGTTGATCGGTGTTTCGGATCAGCAGCGCAATGGGTGTTCCGGTTGTCATCCCTTCAAACACGCCAGATAAAATCTCAACTTCGTCGGCTTCACGACGTTGAGTAGTGTGCTTACTCTGGCCTGGCTTTCGACGATCCAAGTCAACCTGAATGTCCTCAACCGATAATGGAATCTGTGGCGGACACCCATCAACGACAGCGACCAAGCCTGGTCCATGACTCTCACCAGCTGTTGTGACCGTAAACAAGGTTCCGAAGGTATTACCGCTCATAACAAATTCCGATTAAAACGCCGAGTATAGCGCGTTCAGCTCCCGCTTTGAGAGCACGCACACACCATGGCCGCCAAATTCAAATTGACACCACTGCACAGGTTCGCCCGTGCGAGCGACGACCTCCCGATCCAGCAGGCCCCAAGTATTCCCCACTTCGAGAATCATGACCCCCTCGTCAGACAGCCAATCAGTTGCCTGGCCCAACAAACGCCTGACCAAATCGAGCCCATCCTCCCCCGATGCGAGTGCAACAGCAGGTTGTTTTTGGTACTCAGGAGGCAGCTCAGCCATTTCTTCAGCATCGACATAAGGGGGATTACAGATGATCAGGTCGAAGCGTTCATCAAAGAGCTCATTAAATCCATCTGATTGAATCACCTCCACCCGATCACCGACCTGATGGAATTCAACATTTTCCTGAGCAACCTCACACGCACCTGCCTCAAGATCAGCCAACACACCGGTACTCTCATCAACACTGAGTGCCAGGGTAATTCCCAAGCAACCCGATCCAGTACACAAGTCCAGGAACCGAACTGGGCGATCAAGCGGTGCACGGAACCAAGGTTTACATTCCACTTCGATGAGTTCAAAAATGGGGCTTCTTGGGATCAGTACGCGTTCATCTACCACAAAAGGTAGCCCTGCATACCAGGCTTTCTTCGTCAAATAAGGAACTGGAACACGCTCATTCACGCGCCGTTTGATCAGTTCTAATAATAGCTGGCGTTCGTCATGCGTGAGCACAGCATCCAATAAACGCTCATCCCCATCAGGCGGTAGTGACACAGCACCGAACACCAACGCAAGCGCTTCGTCCCACAACGAGTCTGTGCCATGTCCTAATTCAATCGGGTGCCGTCCAAATTCAGACAGTGCAAAGCGAAGAAAATCACGGATTGAGTGCAGTTCAGTCATGGCGGAAGACTAGACAGATGACGTGCTCAGAGCAAGCAGACTTTGAAAGTTGGCCATTTCACCCTATGGTAAGTGGATGGCTGAGGATTCGTTTAAATCATTAATGATAGAAACAGGTGTGCAACCCTTGAGGCGCGAAACACGCGTTCGCCCAAAGAAAGTTCGGTCTCAAGAAGAGATTGAGTTCGCTCGAGCACGGGCTGAAGACGCAGTAGCCACGCAAGCGCATCATGGCTTGTCGACGGAAGAACCACCCCTGATCGATCCGATGAAGCCGTTGGAATATGTCGCCTACGAAATTGATCGACGCGTGCTTGGCTTACTTGATGAAGTTCCATTCCCAGCACAGTGCGCAATCGACCTTCATGGGTACACAGTCGATGAAGCAGCCCACGCAATTACCGCGCTGTTCCAGACGATCCGAGAACGTCGTCTGACACACATCCGAATTACGCACGGTGTTGGTCGACACAGCGAGGACGGACGCCCGTTACTCAAAGCCTACGTCAATCGCTGGCTCAAAAATAATCCTGACATTGTAGCTTTTGCGAGCGCAAGAAGCTCCGATGGCGGGGTTGGTGTGGTCAATGCAGTCACCAGCGGATTATTTGCTGACCGCTGGCAACGCACCTAGCTATTTCTTTTGTTTCACAAATTTCATTAAACGACGCTTTCTCTGCATTTGCCGTTCGGTCAGTTTGTTTTTACGGCCGGCAAAGGGGTTTTCACCAGATTTAAACTCAATTTTCACTGGTGAACCGGTAATGTTCAGAACTTTCCGATAAATATTTTCGAGATAGCGACGATAGGCCTCAGGCACATCTTTGGTCTGATTACCGTGAATGATGATCCTTGGGGGATTCATGCCACCTTGGTGTGCGTAACGCAATTTAATCCGACGACCGCGAACCAATGGCGGCTGATGATCGGCCACCGCGTCCTCAAGAATTCGAGTTAATACGTTGGTTGAGAATTTTGTGACGGCAGCATCGTAGGCCTGACGAATCGAGCCATACAGGTCGCCCACTCCGGTGCCATGTAATGCTGAGATGTAATGAATTTTTGCCCAAGGAATAAAATTCAAACGACGCCGCAGGGTCTCACGAATCTTCTCGCGCACCTCAGGTTCTAAGTGGTCCCATTTATTCACAGCAACCACCAATGCGCGTCCGGAATCAACCACGGTCCCCATCAGGTGCATATCCTGCTCAACCAGGCCCTCTTGCGCATCAACCACCAAGATCACCACATGTGAATCTTCAATCGCCTGTAGGGTTTTCACAATCGAGAATTTCTCAACTGTCTCGCTGACACGTCCTCGACGACGCACCCCTGCGGTATCAATTAGCGTGTAGGTCTCATCATGTCGCTCAAACGGGATATAAATCGAATCTCGAGTGGTCCCCGGAAGGTCAAAAACCACAACGCGGTCTTCGCCAAGCATCCGGTTCACCAGTGTTGACTTCCCAACATTTGGCCGACCGACGACACCGATTCGGATTCCGGGAGCATCCTTTCGTTCTTCGTTGGTGTCTGAGGGCTCGACATCCAATAAGCCGAAGTGCTCAAGGATTTGATCACACAAAGCACTGACGCCGCGACCATGCGAGGCTGCTATCGGTTGAGGTTCACCAAAGCCAAACTCGTAAAAATCAGACAAGGCGATGTCAGAATTCTGGCCATCGATTTTATTAGCGACCAACCACACCGGCTTATCAGTACGACGCAGCATGTTAGCGACCATATCATCCGACGCCGACACACCACTGGTCGCATCGACCATGAACAGGACCGCATCAGCCTCATCAATTGCTGCGCGCGATTGCTCGGCCATGGCCGCATCAACCCCCGCCTCGCCACCGGTTAAACCACCAGTATCAATCACGAGAAACGGATGTCCTGATAACAGCGCGCGCCCGTATTTCCGGTCACGAGTCAAACCCGAAAAATCGGCAACTAAGGCATCACGACTTCGCGTCAAGCGATTGAATAAGGTCGATTTTCCAACATTGGGGCGTCCAACCAGCGCGATGACGGGTGTGTTCAACGCACCACTTCCACCAGGCTCAATCGCCCGTCAAGAAGCTGAATCAAAACGCCAGTCTCTGTTGCGACAGGAGCCACTTTGCCTTTGTCACCACCCACATCAAGCCGACCAATCAATGCACCTTTCGTTGGATCAAGAAGATGCAACTCACCCTCCAAATCAACCACACCAATGGCATCTGCAATGACAACTGGGGGGCTTAACTCGCGATACTTGAGCGCTTCATTGGTCCAAAGAGACCCCCCTGATTGCGCACTATAGGCAGAAATCGTCCCATCAGTTTCAACAACAGTCACCGCGTTAAACGCCAGCAACACACCCGGATAGGCATCAGCATCCAAACTCCAAATCACCTGCCCAGATAGCGCATCGAGAACGCTAACCTGACCGTTACGTGTCGCTGTTGCGACCTCATTATTGCGAACCGATGGTGCTCCTTTCGAATCAACGATCCGCTCCAAAGGGCTTCGACCGCGCGATACCGCGACTTGCCGTTCCCAGAGAATACGACCCGTATCACTTTGATACGCGACAATACGACCTGACTCCCAGAGCACAAACAACACATCACCAGCCAGCGTCATGGGTGCACCACCACGGATACCGACGCCAGATTCTTGTGCTTCTTCAAGCCAGACGATGTCACCGGTTATCACATCAATGGCAAGCAACCGGCCAATCTGTGTTTTCACAAATACCAAAGTCTCTGTCGCAAGCGGTGGCACGGTTGAACTGCTCGGAAGCGCGACTTCAAAGAGTGTTGAACCATTGTCGCGTGACAATGCCACCAACTTCGCATCAGTGGTGACCACATAGGCTGCCGTCGCGTTAGCACCCACGCCGCCGACGATGGTTTGATCAAGGTCGACATTCCAGAGCTCATTCAGTTGTTGGTCCAACAGATAGACCTCACCGGAAGCCGATGCTGCTGCAATCGCACCGTCGCTCGACGCAGGACTTAATCCCGTCTGATCACCACCGCCTAATCCGATCGACTCCACATCATCGAGCTCGATCACTTCCGTAATCCGCTCAAGTGGCGTTGGATCTGGTTTTTCTGGGGCGCTCGAGCAACCAATTAGCGCAATACACACACCCAAACAGAGACTATGACGCATCAGGAACCCTCAGGTAAGGCGGATAATTTCAGATCAACCACAGCTGTATTCAGGCCAGCCTCGGTCAGCGACGACTGAGCCTTGAGATAGGCCTGACGTGCTTCTAAGGGCTTTTCCAAGGTCACCAAAATATCGCCTTCGAGCTCACTACGCGAGCCTTGAAAAAATTCAGATGACATCGAGCGAACTCGATCGAGCGCCGAATCACCCTGGCCGAGCTCTAACTCTAGTCGAGCCAAGCGCAGCGCTGCCATGGCCTTCAACTCAGGCAATTCCAATTGAGATTCCGCGAACGTCAGTTGGCTAACAGCCAAATCGAAATCACCGCGTTCAACCGCTTGTGCCGCCACAATTCCAGCACCCAGCGCGGCGTAATTACTGCCATCATGTGCTTGACGTAATCCATCAGCAACGCTCAATAATCGGTCGTAATCTGCATCTGTCTCAGCCTCGGCGAAATTGACCGCTGATAACTCAATGAGTTCCTGATAACGGCCGGCAGCATCAGATTGTTGGTTCACTTGATAATCCTGCCATTGCTGATATCCGAGAACAGATCCAACTCCAACGGCGATCGCAATCAATAGCCCAAGACCATTTTGAGCCAGCCAACGTTTGAGAGCTTCACCTTGTTCTTCATCGGTCTTTAAGTAATCCATGATGTATCCTTTAATTCTGAAATTCGGTTGAATATCTCACCTTCTGGGAGTGTTTCCTGTTCACCCCCACGAAGGGGTTTGAAAACAACCTGTCGACGATCGAGCTCAGCTTCTCCAATAATCAAACCAATCTCTGCGCCTGATCGATCCGCTTTTTTCAATTGGCTTTTCAAACTCCCGCCTCCGATATTAGTCATGACCCGGAGCTCTGGAAAGTGTGTTCGCAATGCGCGCGCCAATTCTCGGATGGCCGATTCGCAATGGGGGTGTTGCGGCATTAAATATACATCGGCTTGGGTTTGATAAGTATCTGGAATCACCTGAAGCGCCTCCATTAACAAAACCACACGCTCCATGCCAAGCGCAAAGCCCACACCGGGTGTTGCTCGTCCGCCCAAGTGTTCGACAAGCCCATCGTATCGGCCTCCACCACAAATGGTACCCTGGGCACCAAGCGCTTGGGTGGTCCATTCAAAAACAGTCCGACCATAATAATCGAGTCCTCTGACCAAACGCGGATTGATGACGAAATCAATCTTTGCCTCGCAGAGACCCTCTTTGAAGAGCTCAAAATGCTGTCGATCATCGTCCGTCAAATAGTTAACTAATGAAGGCGCATCTGCCAACAAGGTCTGCGTCGACACATTTTTCGAGTCCAAAATCCGCAGCGGGCTGCGCTCGAGCCGTGCCTGGCTATCGGGATCCAATTGGTCTTGAACGGAGCCGAGAAAATCCACTAGCGCCGATCGATAGGCACTCCTTGCCTCAGGCGATCCAATAGAATTGATCTCGAGTGTCACGGCAGAGCGAATCCCGAGCGTCGTCCATAACTGATCGGTCATCTCAAGCAAATCAACATCCATTCGAGCATCGGCAATCCCAAAGCACTCGACACCGATCTGATGAAACTGACGATAACGGCCTTTTTGGGGTCGCTCGTAACGAAAGGCCGGGCCCTGATACCAAAGACGTTGGGTTTGATTGTGCAACAAGCCATGTTCGATGGCCGCGCGCACCACGCCGGCGGTTAACTCCGGCCGAAGGGTCAGACTGTCTCCAGAGCGATCGTCAAAGGTATACATTTCCTTCTCAACAATATCAGTTACGTTCCCGATTGATCGTGCGAAAAGTGCCGTGTCTTCAACGATGGGAGTTCGGATTTGGGTCAGACCATAAGCATTGAAAATACGCTGCGCTGTCTGTTCAAGATAGCGCCATGCGCCAGCTTGCTCGGGGAGAATGTCAGGCATTCCCCGTACTGATTGAATCGCCATTAGGGTGTATCCGCTGAATGCGCAATTAATTCTGCGCGTTCGTCTTCCTTGATTTTCGCTTGTTTCCGAATCATGGATTCGAGTTCATCCAAAAAGTCAGAACCCGGCAACCGCGCCGCAGGCTTACCATCGATAAATAAAGCGAGACTCTCTGGGTTACCGCCTGTAAAGCCAAGATCTGCTTCCTTCGCCTCGCCTGGCCCGTTGACAACGCATCCAATGACAGCCACGTTCAGAGCGGTTTTGACGTCTTCAAGACGCGCCTCTAACTGATTCATGGTTCCAATCACGTCAAAGGTTTGCCGCGAGCAACTGGGACAAGCGATAAAATTAATCCCTCTGGATCTCAGACGAAGTGATCGCAGAAGATCAAAACCCACCTTCACTTCCTCAACCGGATCGGCAGCCAACGAAATGCGGAGCGTGTCACCAATACCATCCATCAATAACATGCCAAGACCGGCTGCGGATTTCACTGTTCCACTCCTAAGACCACCAGCTTCGGTGATACCGAGATGCAATGGCTGTTCGATCTGACTCGCTATTTTTCGATATGCAGCCACCGTCATGAAAATCTCACTAGCTTTGAGGCTGACTTTAAACTCTGTGAAGTCCAAACGATCTAAAATATCGATATGCCGCATGGCCGATTCAATTAAGGCATCAGGTGTTGGTTCCCCATACTTTTTTTGTAACTCTTTCTCGAGCGAACCGGCATTAACACCAATCCGAATCGGGACACCGTGATCGCGACAGGATGAGACCACAGCTCGAACGCGATCCTCGCGACCGATGTTCCCTGGATTAATCCGCAGGCAATCCACACCCAACTCAATCACTTTCAAGGCGATCTTGTGGTCAAAATGGATATCCGCAACCAGCGGAACAGTCACCTGCTCTCGGATTTTGCCAAAGGCATCGGTAGCCTCCATGGTGGGCACCGACACTCTGACTAAATCAGCTCCAGCATCAACAATCGCTTCGATTTGTGCGACAGTAGCGGCAACATCGCAGGTGTTGGTATTGGTCATCGACTGCACAGCGATAGGCGCGTCACCACCGATCGGGACCGAACCCACCTGTATTTGTCGGGAACGACGACGCTGAATCGGAGATTCGATCAATTCGGCTCAGCTCCCAGAGTGATCCGAGCCACGTCTTGATAGGCCTTTCGTTTCAAATCCTGAGTCTCTCCATTGAACACAACGGTGCTGACACTCACAGCCCCAACTAGGATCTCAACTGGGCCGAAGGTGTCCAGTTCGACGCCTTGCTCAGGACTCATGAGATCGGCCAAGATCAAACGTCCACGTGCATCGCGAATTTCAACCCAAGATTCACCTGAAAAATCGATCTCCAACCGACCTTGAGCACCCATCGCTAATTGATCTGCTGATGGACCAGTCCGCGTTTCCGATAACACGCGCAACCCATCATCTTGCCCTGGACTGACCTGAGTTGTTTGTACCGGAGTACTTGGTGCAGGGGCAAGGCCACTGGCTTCTGCGATCACACGCCCACCCTGACTTAAGTTCGACGAAGAAATCACAACTGGTCGCTGGACAGCTTCTTCGACTGGCTCAGCCACCGCAAGCGCTGAGGCCTGTGTTTCAGCGACTTTGGGTTTTTCGGCTGGCTTCGGTTTCTCGACAGCCTTTGGCTTTTCAACCAGCACAGGATCTGGCGTTGGTGTTGGCGCCTCAACCACTGGCTCTGCCTCAGTTTGCAGGGTGGCAGGTTCAGACAGTGCAACGACCTCTTCGCCCTGCGAGGCAGGAGTCTCAGGTATCACCGTGGCCGGAGCAGATGGTTCCGCTTCAGTGGCCAAAGGTTGAGCATCAACGATTTGATTGGTCGACGCATCGATCGACGAATCCTGCGAAGGGGTAAGATCCTGAGAATGGTTCAGTGCTGCATCGGTTTCATTCGAACCCGATGCTTGTTCGGTCTCAATGACCGCCGTCACCTCAGGCGATGAATCTGTCGACTCCAAATAGGAAATCACACCACCTGCTGAAATTAAGCCGATGACCACAATTGATGCGGCAATGAGGGTTTTCTCACTCGGACCTGAAGATGGCTCTGAAATCCCTTGCGGCGCATTTGCGTACTGCCGAGGCTCACCATTCTGTTCTGCTTTCCAGCGATCAAACAGATCGAGGATCTCTACTTCATCAACTCCAAGCTTTTTCGAGTAAAGCTTGAGGTATCCGCGAACAAAACTCAGCCCAGCAAGCTGCTCATAATCATCAGCCTCAATGCCACGGATCACTTGTTTGGTCAGATTCGAGATCGCCGACATCTCATCGATGGTCAGCCCCTTCTCCTCACGCGCTTTCCGCAGGAGAGACCCTGGTAAAGCAGTCGTGCCAGCGACAGCGGGATCCTTATTTTCTATCGACATACGATCAATCTGAAATGAATACGTTGAGATCATACATCAGAAGTCGTAAGGACCAAAGTCTCGTCCCACGATCTTCAGTCGCTTCGCTAACTGAGGAAAGTCTCTCTCGATTTCTTGAGCCAACTTTCCCGTTTTCGCTGACCGACTGATCGCCTGGTAAACATCTAATGCTTCACGCACCTGTCCTGATTTCAACAACATCTGGACACGGACCAATTGAATCGATGAATCACCCGTTCTCATCCGAGATAACTGATCGAGATCATGACCTTCCTCGAGAAATCGATGGCTGGCGATCCTTAGTTACGTCCGTAATTGTAAGGCCTCGAAACGATGTGGGTAATCAATCGCATCACAAGCCACCGCAAGGACTCCAATCGCCCTCGTTGGTTGGCCGATCTCGGGAAAAAACGCGCGTAGGCGTGACTCACCTCGGGCTCTTGGCGGCCCAACCGTCCAAAGATGCGCTGAGCTTCAGCCTGATCCCCCTGGCGCGCGAGAATCTCAGCACGCTCTAACGCGACGGTCGTTGCAGCAGGTGCGATCTGTTCCGCTTGGATAATCAGAGGGAGTGCTGCTGTCAGATCACCACGCCCAATATGGGCATCAGCGAGTTGCAACAACGGATGCACTCGTTGTGAGATTGCGTCGTCTGCTGGTGTTGGAAATATCTGACATCCCGTCAGAAGAGCGTTGGTTGCGATGATGACTCCAGCCACCATCGCCCGAATCAATGGGGCACCTGGTCCAGTTGAGCTGTCACATCCTGTAATTGGATATAGCGCGCCGACCGTTTGGTTTTATCGGCTACCTGACCGGCCAATTGCCCACATGCGGCATCGATATCATCGCCACGGGTCTTACGCACAGTGACGATATGACCATCCGCAAGCAAGATCCGCTGAAAAGCGTAAATTCTATTCCGTGAACTCACTTCGTAATCAGTCCCAGGAAACGGATTGAAGGGAATGAGGTTGATTTTACAGCGGATCGTGTTGGCGAGCGCGGATAATTCATGGGCCAGCGCGTCGGAATCATTCACGCCCTTCAGCATGGTGTACTCAAAGGTAACGGATCGATTGTCACTCAATCCGTCCAAATAATTTCGAATACTGTCAAACAGCACCGCAATTGGATACTTCCGATTAATCGGAACAAGCTCATTGCGAAGCGCATCATTTGGCGCATGCAGCGAGACTGCCAGAGCCACATCAGTGACCTTGGCTAGCTCATTCAAATTCGGGACAACACCCGACGTCGATAGGGTCACACGGCGTTTCGACAAGCAATAGGCTTGATCTTCGAGCATCAATGCCATCGCATCCACCACCGGCAAAAAGTTCAACAGTGGTTCGCCCATCCCCATCATGACGACGTTAGTCACGGAGCGTTTTTGAGAATCTTTCACAGGCAATCCGAAGGACTTTGCGGCCAAAAACACCTGTCCGATGATTTCTGCAGCCGTTAAGTTTTTATTAAAACCCTGTTTGCCCGTCGAGCAAAAACTACAATCTAACGAACAGCCAACCTGGGAGGACACGCACAAGGTTCCGCGGTCACCATCAGGGATATAGACCGTCTCAATTTTGGATCCACCATCCACTTCCATGAGCCATTTCCGAGTTCCATCAGTTGAGTCTCCCTGAAAGGTCACCCGAGGAGGGCGCACTTCGGCAATATCCTTGAGCCGGTCTCGGAACGACTTGGCAAGATTGGTCATTTGATCGAAGTCCGTGACGCCCTGCTGATGAATCCACTTCACCAACTGTGCTCCACGGAACTTCTTCTCACCGATTGAGAGACAGAATGCTTCCATTTTTGGGAGGGTCAATCCCAGCAGATTGACCTTCTCAACCGAGGTTTTTATCATTTAACGCGAACAGATTTCAGACGCTTGAAAGAAATAAGCAACTTCTCGCGCGGCACTTTCAGGGCTGTCTGATCCATGAACGGCATTCGCATCAATACTGTCTGCAAAATCAGCACGGATAGTCCCAGCTGCTGCTTTCTTCGGGTTGGTGGCACCCATCAGCTCACGATTTTTCGCGATCGCATTTTTACCTTCCAGAACCTGTACAACCACAGGGCCAGAGGTCATAAATCCAACTAAATCTTTATAAAATGGACGTTCCTTATGCTCTGCATAAAACCCACCAGCCAGTTCATCATCTAGCTGAAGCATTTTCATCGCGACGATTTGCAGTCCCGCCGCTTCAAAACGACTGGCAATTTGGCCAATCACATTTTGACCAACAGCGTCTGGCTTGATAATAGATAGGGTATGTTCGACTGCCACGATGGCTTCTCCTTAACAACTGAAATCGGACTATTCCGGGCGCGGATTATAGAGGAACAGAGGCCCCAACCGCAAAGCTCTCGCCACAACCGCATTCGCTAACCACATTAGGATTGTCGAAGCGGAGCGTGCGGTTGACTCCCTCGATCTTCAAATCCACGGTTGTACCGGCAAGTAATGGCTCGGAAATCGGATCCACCACAATGGTCAGTCCATTCACATCAAACAACTGATCCGCCTCTGTCGGGGCTTTTGCATAATCGATCACATAGGCATAGCCCGAGCAACCCGATGTCTTGACACCTAACCGAATCGCGGTTGCATCCGTATTCCGCGCCAAAGCTACCTTGAGATGGTCGACGGCTTCTGGGGTTACCACCAAATTCATGCTGCACTCCTTAATTGCGAAACTGCGTGGCTCAAAGTATCCACCAAGAGATCAATCTCCTCATCAGTGGTCATCCGACCAACGCTAATACGAAGAGAGGATAGTCCTTCTTGCCGAGAAAGTCCCATGGACCGAAGGACATGAGACGGTTCGAGGGTCGCTGAATTGCAGGCGCTTCCAGTAGACACTGCCACTTCGGGCATCGCGGCCATCAATCGTTCAGCATCCACACCATCAATTGTCACATTCACAATATGAGGAACACCTCGCGCACCGTTCATCCGAATCCCTCCAATCGCTTCAATAGCGGTCTCGATCCGCTCTCGATACCTGTTGATTCGTTTGATTTCCACCCCGCTCTCCTCAGCGGCGATTCGGTAGGCCTCAGCCATTCCGACCAGTTGGTGCGTCGGAAGCGTCCCGGAGCGCATTCCACGCTCATGCTGTCCACCATGCTGCTGCTCGGCAATCCGACAAGCACCGCGCTTCACATAGAGCGCACCAACCCCTTTCGGGCCATGAATTTTATGCGCCGACAAGGATCCCAAATCAATTCCCAATGTCTCCACAGTCCAATCCAATTTGCCGACTGATTGAGCCAGGTCCGAATGCATGATTGCACCCGCCTGATGCGTCAAGCGGGCAATTTCCTGAATCGGTTGCACAACCCCAGTTTCGTTATTGACCAGCATAACCGATACCAGCAAGGTATTGCCGTCTAGGGCCTCAGCCAACCGAGTGAGGTTCAAGACACCATCAGCATCGGGTTTGAGATAAACCACATCGACATCACGCAGGTTCGCGCACGTGTCCAACACGGCTTTATGTTCGGTTTCCATGGTGATGATTTTTGAACGACCCGTCGAGTGACGCATCGCTTCAACCACACCACGAATCGCCAGGTTATCGGATTCGGTCGCACCACTGGTCCACACCATCTCCCGCGGGTCAGCACCGATGGTCTGTGCAATGGTCTCTCTGGCCCACTCCACTTCTTCGGATGCCAACCAACCATAGCCATGTGTCGTCGATGCTGGGTTTCCGAAGGTTCCATCAGCCCCCAAACACGTCGACATTTTATCCATCACGCGCGGATCAACCGGCGTCGTGGATGCATTATCAAAATAGGCCGTCATCATGCAGATCGATCCGACTTCCCATCAGGCACACCCAACTCGCCCATGAGTTCTTTTTCATCCAGTGTGGGTAAATCCTCATCGCAGTACTCCGGGTTTACCTGGCACAAATGCTCACCCATCGTGTGCATTTTCTGATCCACATGATGCAGTTGATCAAGAATGGCATGGATGGACCGAACCAACGGATCGGGCACGTCTTCACCTAGGGCATACAAATCAAACCCTGCTTTTTCATGCATCTCGCGACGACGCTTTTCCACTTCAAACTCAGGATCCGCTTGATCTTTGGTCACAAACCGCGCGGGAATACCCATCGCTGTGGCGTCTGGCGGCACGGGTCGTGTCACCACGGCATTTGAACCAATACGCGCACCCTCACCAATATCAATCGGCCCGAGGACTTTCGCTCCTGCCCCAACCACCACACGGTCCTTCAGTGTCGGATGTCGCTTACCGGGGTTCCAGGTCGTCCCGCCGAGCGTCACACCATGATAGAGCGTACAATCATCACCAATTACAGCGGTCTCTCCGATCACAACACCCATCCCATGATCGATAAAAAATCGACGACCAATTTTCGCGCCGGGGTGGATCTCGATGCCGGTTAAAAATCGTGCCGTTTGCGCGATAAACCGAGCTAACCATTTCAGGCCCCAGCACCAGAGTGCGTGAGAAACTCGATGAATCCAAATCGCGTGAAGCCCAGGGCTCGTCGTGATCACTTCAAACCAATGGCGGGCTGCTGGATCACGATCAAATACCGCACGCACATCCTCTTGCATCCCTTTAAACATCATCCCGCTCTCCGTTGGTCAAACCGTAATTCTCCTGAACAGTCTGTTGATTGGTTGGAGGATCCATCTTTTCAATGCTATTCAAAATCCCACGCAGAATATTAATTTCGACACGATCGACCCGTGCTCGATTGAATAACCTCCGCAAGCGGGCCATACCAAGCATCGGGTTTTTCGGATCGAGAAATCCACTGTGCGCTGTCGCTCGCTCAAAATGTTCAATCAAACCATCCACTTCGCGGGCTGTGGCTGGCTCTTCGTCCCAAGACTCGCACCCAAAGCGCTCAAGATCATAGGTCGGCGGCCAGCTGTCTTTCGACTCAATCCCTGATTGGCCCTGACGCTCTAGACAAGCGAGACGCAATTCATAGGACATGACTTGCACCGCTGAACCAAGATTCAAACTCGAATATTGCGAATTGGCAGGGATTTCGACGTGGTAGTGACAACGCGCCAACTGCTCGTTCAATAAGCCGCATTCTTCGCGGCCATAACAAATCGCAACGCGCCCTTTTTCAGCTTCTTCGATCAACAGTGGCGCAATCTGACGCGGTGTCACGTGCGGATATGCCAGCGATCGCAATCGCGCTGACGTCCCCACCACAATCCGACAATCAGCAATCGCATCATCAAAGGATTCATACAGAGAAGCGCCATTCAGGATATCTAATGCACCTGACGCTCTCGCGGAAGCAATCGGCGACGGGTAGTCATCGGGGCTCACAAGTCGACACGATGACAACCCCATCGTTTTTAATGAGCGAGCCACAGCACCAATATTTCCTGGGTGAGATGGCGAGGCTAAAACCGAAATCAAATTGCTCGGTAGGCTATCAGGGAGTTCGCGCAAACTGGTATCCTTTTGTCTTTACAGACAAGATTATAGCGATGCACCCGTCTAATTCACTCTTAGTTCCGATTCTTCACAAACACAGCGAGCGCTTATTACGTGCTCAAATTGAAGCGCATGCCAAAGAATTGGGGCCGGAAGACCGAAAGAAATTCCTTGGAAAACAATTCGATGCCGTCACTGATGCCATCAGTGAGAAATTGGCAATGTCCTATAAAGACGCCCCGGTTCTGGCGGAATGGGACAGCAGTGTGATCAAGTCATCGATCAAAAGCTGGGTCATCTTTCTTGCAGGAGAAGCCAACTTTACACTCGGAATCGACGATTTCTCACTCGGAGTGATGCAATTGGAACTCGGGCGGCCAGTCAGTTTTTCAGCCATCACACCCTCAACGCAAACCGAAGTTCACGGTCACCGCAACGAAGGGGTCTTCGTCAATGGCTATCGCGTGCGTCGGACGCTCTCCAAAGTCGAATCCAAGCTGTGCGTGATCTTAGGACCGGAGCGATATACCGGAAATGATATTCAATCGTTTGATTTTGTTCGCCAAAGCGGCAACGAACTCGAAGATATGCTGTTGGTGCTGGGTGGACGCGCGCAGAAACAGTTTGGAGAACCGGGCGATACCACGTTAAAAACGCTGATCACCCACTTCTTGACTCCTTAGGCGTTATTCAAATTCCATTCGCTCAAAGACGCGGCCAGCATTTCTGGCTGCAAGTTCATCGTATGTGTGCCAATGCTTGTAGGCCGTTTGGTCAATTTGATAAGCCTCACCCAACGAACCACCGTCATCGAGAATCTGCTGCACTTGATCGCGCAAAAACACCAGATAATCTTTCGTTCCAGCTGTCACCGTCGCGAGATCGGTAGGACCACCGTGACCTGGAACAATAGTCCAGTCGGAAACCTCCTCAGCAAAGAGATCGAAGCTCTCGATCCATAGCGCGGTGTCGGTGTTGTCAAAAATCGGCGGCATTCTCACATGGAATGCCATATCGCCTGCCAGAACCACTTGATCGTCCGGGATCAAGACGCTGACATCACCCGGTGAATGAGCCGATCCATAGATCTTAGCGATCACAGCTAGACCTCCAAGATCAAGTGCATGTTGATCATCGAAGGTCACATCAAAATTGACCAACTCCGTGTCTTGCGCAAATTCTTTCGCATACTCGCGCATCCGAGCCAGTCCACCAAATCCTTTCTCATCCATCTCATGCTGCGCATCAACGTGCCCAATTAAGGTCGCTCCTTGAGACTTCCAGTAGTGATTCCCGTAAACGGCATGACCCTGACCATTTTCGCTGATGACATATTTGACCGGGAGGTTCGTTTTGCTTTTAATCTCATCATGTAGCGCTCGCGCTAATGCATTATTCGATCCTCCGTTCACAACCAAGATGGCCTCAGATCCGATCACAAAAGATAGATTGTTGTTGTGCCCGGCATTCTCATAAGTCGGCGGTTGCGTGGCGCCGATTGCACTGTAAACGTGCTCGCTGACTTGGACCGGATAATCGTAGAGTGCGGTTGTTGGCGCCTTATCCAAGGGGCCATAGTCACCCCTCTCTAAGGCGGTCTTTTCGTCAGCTGCTTGTACCGATGCAGCCATCAAAGCTGCGATGAATATCCATGAATGCATTGTTATCCCTTGTGAACTAATCCCGGTCATCAATGTACGGATTTCTCTGCACTGTTCAACACGAAATGCGTCAGGAGTTGCGCAAGATCAAGCCTTGCGAACCGCTTCACCCTTGGCATAGCCCGTCTGTGTCGCTGGACGTGCGGCGATTTGCTCATACCAACGCTGTACATTTGGATACTTGCCCAAATCCATCTCCTGCCACTCATACCGGGCAATCCATGGGTAGCATGCCATATCAGCAATGGAGTAATCGCCGGTGATAAAGGACCGGCCATCAAGCGCTGCATTTAAGACACCGTAGAGTCGGGCAGTCTCTGATCGATAACGCTCGATCGCATAGGGGATTTTCTCTGCCGCAAAGCGCCCAAAATGGTGGTTCTGACCGGCCATTGGTCCAAGACCACCCATTTGCCACATCAACCATTTCATCACCGAATAACGTTCTCTGAGATCCGTTGGATAGAACTGCCCCGTTTTCTCGGCCAGATAAAGAAGAATAGCGCCGGATTCAAACAGATCGATGGGAGTACCACCGTCGCTTGGATCGTGATCGACAATCGCTGGCATCCGGTTGTTCGGGGACAACTTGAGAAACTCCGGTTGAAATTGATCGCCTACAGTTATATTTATCGGATGCATAGTGTAGTCGAGCCCGCACTCTTCTAACATCATCGTAATTTTATTGCCGTTCGGGGTCGGCCAGTAATAGAGGTCAATCATTGTATACTCCTCGGGTTGACATGAATGTGGCTACCGTCGCATCGAAACACAAGGACTTTGATCAAGAAACCATGATGACAAACTTACGTTCAACGCTACTGACTTTGGCGAATCGCCTCCTCGACACACTGCCGGCCTCCGCACCAGAAATTCAATGGCAAGAAACGCTGTGCACGCGCTGGGTCCATGATCGAGCCAATATGGGTCATCTGCGTGCTTTAAAGCCACGACTTGATCAAACGTTCGAGGGTCTCATCGGTGTTGACCAGCAGGCCAATCAATTCAAGGCCAACCTCGAATTGTTCCTCAAAGGCCTTCCCGCCAATGCAACTCTTCTCTGGGGCGCGCGCGGAACGGGCAAATCGTCGATGGTGCGGGCCGCGCTCAGCGCCTATCACGACCGTGGTCTACGAATCATCGAAGTCGAAAAAGCACACCTCGGCGATTTGCCTGCAATCGTCGAACACATCAGGTCACAACCGTTTCAATTTTTGATCTATTGCGATGACCTCACCTTTGAAGATGGAGAGCGCGAATACTCAGGTCTCAAGACTGTTCTGGATGGCACCCTTGAGGAATTTGGTAGCAATATTTTAGTGGTCTGCACCAGTAACCGCAGACACTTGGTCTCTGAGCCAATGAGCGATAATCAACAGGCAACCGTTGTTAATGGAGAAATTCATCAAGGCGACGCGGTTGAGGAACGGGTTTCTCTATCGGATCGTTTCGGTCTTTGGCTGTCGTTTTACCCCTATTCTCAGGAGGTTTACATCACAATTGTCAAACACTGGTACCGTGAATTAGGACAAAATCTCGACCTTCCCGAATTCTCCGAGACTATGGCGATTGAGGCAAACCGGTTTGCGATTGGGCGTGGCGGGCGCGGTGGTCGGGTTGCCAGGCAGTTTGTGATTGACTGGATGGCCAAGCAGCTCCTGAGCCCATCCACTTGATGAGAAATTCAGTCTGAGTAATCTGAATTGATGTAAGCGCTAGCCCTTGGGATTAGCCAGCACCGTTCGGCCTGCATCGCATTCCGTATGAAAGCGCTCATCGGCCTCGGGGTAGCAAGAGAAGAGCTTGAGGAAGTTCTGGCTGTGTATATAGGAGATGGACCGGCGCTGATTTAGTCAGTGGAGACATTCGCGACCTTCAAGGAAGCCATCAACCAAATTTGCGCGCTTGACATCCGTCTACCCGGGATACTAGATGTAACGAATCACGCCTATCAGCCCCAATGAACCGTCGAAGAACTGAACGGAATTGAAACCACCTTGTCTCAAATATCCAGTCCAACAGGCAAGTCGTGCGTACATCCATGAGCATAGGAAAAGATAACATTCCAGCGACGAAAACGCCAATTCGACGCGAACAGGTCAAGCGCATCGTGAACAAAGAGTATCTATTACCCAAACAGTGTGTTCTACTACCAGTGCTTTCATTAGATCTTCCTAGCGCAGTTTCTGACTTTTCTTCGAATTCCTCTTTGAAATCTACGAATCTCTCGGCATCAATGCTGTGGGGCAAATACTATCTTCTATATGAGAAAATTATTATGAGCACAGGTGTTGTTAAATTTTTTGACACGAGTAAAGGTTTTGGTTTCATCACTCCAGATGACGGCGGGAAAGATGTCTTCGTACATATCTCAGCTCTGTCGTTGAAAGGCATTCGTACTTTGAATGATGGCCAAAAAGTCTCTTACGAGTTGCAAGAAGAGCGCGGTAAAACCTCTGCAACGAACATCAGCCTCGAAAGCTGAGTTTACTGCTAAAGCTACGCCATTCTGGCGTAGCTTTTTCATCCGTCAGAGGGCCATCAGGTGTCTAACGAATATTGGTCAAACTTAAGCCTTAATACACCCTATAAATATGGTGATCGGATCACCATCGGCGCACCCGAAAGGAAAGGAACCGTCACTGGTTTTATCGGGAAAAAACGCGAAACGATTATTGTCCAATTTGAGGACAATCCAGGCCAAAGCGTCTCGATCAAGAAAGATCAAGTGATCGAACTCGCACAGAAAGACAACCGCTAAGCGTTTAATCGCCTCATCCAAACCTCAATTGTCTCAATTCTTCATCATGAAGCGATACTTCAGTCGTTTATGCATCATGGCAAAGATCAGATTACTATCTGACCATCGACCAAACCCGAGACAACGCTATGAAGGACGCCCAGCATCAATCTCACCAATCGAGCCATGCCACTCAACATCATTGGGAAAGCCGCTACGAGCAACATGGTGACCAAAGTCTCTCTTGGACAGAGAGTGCGCAATCATTATCGCAACAATGGATTCGTGAAACCCTCACCCGATCGTCGTCAATCGCAGACATTGGTGCAGGTAGGTCAATGTTATTACCTACACTACTCGATGCTGGCTATCGCAATTTAACTCATGTTGAATGGTCTCAGTGTGCTTCGCAGGCGTTACAACATCAACTCAAGGATCAAGCGTCGCACATCACCTGGTTTGTTTGAAATCTCTATCAGTGGCAACCAACGGCGCTCATTGATCTCTGGCACGATCGAGCCGTCTTTCACTTTCAAATAGATCACAAATCCATTCAACAGTATCTGCACTCTCTTCATCGAGCGGTCCGACCCCGTGGCTACGCTTTATTGGCAACATTTCACTTAGATGGACCTGCAACCTGTTCTGGGCTGCCTGTTCAACGCTACGATGCCAATTCGTTAATATCGACTTTAAACGACTCCAAGGACGCGAACTGGAAACCAGTCAAAAGCCAGATATGGACACATCGAACACCCTCTGGATCCGAACAAATCTTTCAATATATTCTTACGCAACGAACTTCATTTGACCCGTAAAGCGCTCTCACGACGCTCGCCATACAGTCAACATCACTGATTCATTTCCAGCCTTGTTTCCATTGGTCGCTATTCGTTAGATCTCGCCAATTAACAGAGGTTTTTCGGCGACTCATGACTGCTTCGAGAAGGCAATCGATCACGATACCCTCCTCATCGTAGTCAACCTCAACAACCAAAAAATGCTTTTCTTTATTTTTGGGCTCAACAGCCGTCCATTTGCTGTGCAGAAATTTCGCTGGATTGATTCGATTCATTCAGACTCCTCAAGGCAATCGTATATTCTCGATTGAGTTGTTTGGGGCACATCTTTGAATCGCCAGAGTGGCTGGCAACTTATTGCTGCCACATAGCGTGCTTCGGACACTGCGCTCTTAGTCTCACCATGTGTTTTGCTTGTCATTTGTTGCGATGTCCTCAAGTAGAGAGGATGAAGACAGAACTCGATGACCAGTGATTCACTGGCACACCACCAAAAAGAGGGACTCCCTTGGTATTCATTATATTGATTGCTATTGGCGCGCTGATTCTATTTGGACCGAACCTTTGGGTTTCTCATGTCCTGAAAAAATATAATCGCAATCCGGAATCGAATTTTCCAGGAACCGGCGGTGAGCTAGCTCGTCATCTATTGGATCGATTTGATTTACAGGACGTCAATGTCGTCGTGACCGAAGCAGGTGATCATTATAACCCTCGTGATCGGTCGGTCGCCCTGACACAAGACAAATATGACGGAAAAACATTGGCCGCGATTGTAATTGCCGCCCATGAATGTGGCCATGCAATCCAGCACGCGCGTGGAGAAACGTTTTTTCACTTACGTCAGTGGCTCGCTCAGTCTGCATCGACCGCACAATTAGTGGGATCCGCGATGTTGGCAGTCAGCCCGCTCTTTGGAGCGCTAACGCTATCGCCTCATGTAGGATTGTTCTCGTTCGCAGGCGCCTTTTTAATTCTTGGCTACGGCGTTTTAGTCCAATTCATCACGCTCCCGGTTGAGATTGACGCAAGCTTCAACAAGGCTCTGCCATTGTTGGCCTCCGGCTATCTATCGGAAACACAAATTCAACCGTCTCGACAGATCCTGATGGCCGCCGCTCTGACTTATGTCGCAGGCACACTCTTTCAGCTACTCAATTTTTGGCGCTGGTTGGTGATTTTCCGTCGATAACCAAGGGCGTCCCAAATCCCTCGTCGCCATCTCAAAACAATCTGATCAAAGCCAAATATCACGGCCAGACCTTTAATGAAAATAATTGGAGGTGCACACCGGAATCGAACGGATATCCACGGATTTTCAAAAGCCTGTACAACACTTTAATAACTGTATTTACTCGTGAAAATAAAAGTGTGCTATAACGATTGTTCTAAGACTATCTTAAATTAGCAGCGGACTAAACTCTCGATCATTATCATGACCATCCGTATTATTAACTGCATTTTTGTTCAAAATGATGTTGGTATCGCTTGCTTCAGAACGAACGTTGCATGTAGGTAGTAATGTTCTACTACCCTCGGCACCCATAAAAGCAGCAGACTTTAATCATTAAAAACATTTTTTCCTGAGGTCTCCATGCGACGTCCACTTGTTAATTCCATATCCGTTGTTTCAATCAATTTACCTCTGCAACGACCAATCGTATCTGCAGTCGGTCACTACACTAAATGGCCGTTTATTATTACTGAAATAGGGTTCGACAATGGTGTCGTGGGAAACAGTTATATATGTCCATATCTCGCCAATTACACGAAAACAATCGAAAGCGTGATCCTCGAGTTATTCAAGAACTTTGAAAATAAACCCCTGGCACCAAACGAGTTTTACGAGATAGGTATGCGCCAATTGAGTCTCCTAGGTCGTTCTGGAATCGGAATGTATGCGCTAGCGGCCTTGGATATCGCGTTCTGGGACGCGAGCGCAAAGGATGCTGATTTGCCTTTGTGCGAACATTTGGGTGGCTCTATTGCTGATGTAAAAGCCTATAATTCTGGAGGTCTCTGGTTACTCAACCCAGATCAATTGGCAGCAGAAGCCAAAGAATTAAAAAAAGAAGGCGACTTTTCTGCCCTCAAAATCCGGCTAGGACGAGCAACAATTGACCAAGACTTGATGGCCATTGAGGCCGTTCGAAACCAGATGAATACGGAAGATGATCTTCTTTGCGACTTCAACCAAGTACTGAGTTTTACTGAGTCGCTTAAACGATTGAAGGGATTAGATGATCGGGGTCTTTACTGGTTTGAGGAGCCGATTCCCTACTACGAATTTCGAAACTACGCCGAGCTTTGTAAAAATATTACTACACCTCTTATTCTTGGGGAAAACTTCCATGGAATAGACCATGCCACGTTGAGTCTTGAGCTAGGATCAGGTGACGCCATCATGCCAGACCTTATGCGAATCGGCGGCATATCTGGATGGCTAAAAACCGCAGCACTAGCAGAGGCTTATAGAAAGCCCTTGTCCTCACACCTCTACCACGAGGTATCAGCCCACCTTATGCGTGTTACTCCCACTGCTGATTATTTAGAATGGATGAACTGGGTCGATCCTCTACTAGAAGAGCCTTATCAGATTAAAGATGGATGCCTCTCAATACCTGAACGACCTGGTGTAGGACTCGAATTTAAACAAGATATCATTGATAAATATCGAATCCACTAACGGAATTATTTTCCTCAGAAGAAAAATCCCGGCCCAAAAAATTAAAGCTCTCTTTTGCAAATATTTAAAAGTGGAGGCGCGTACCGCCTTCACTCTCTAATTCACTGTTATCCATAGTAGTCCTGAAATCCCCTATTTACTGGGCTTTCAGCCCGCAACCCTTCCATCACTATTCATATTAGTTCACCATAGTCACATCCAAGTGGTGGGTAAGTGGTGGGTAAATCAATGATCACGGTGAAGCAATATGCGAATCGAAAGAAGCCTGTTCGTATTCAGGAAGCGAAAGGAACCTACTTCGTTGTCGAAGAACAGAAATCAGTAACAATGCGGGCCTACTGGCACTTCCGATATCAGATCAATGGTCGTCGTAGGGAAAAGACTCTAGTCCCAACTCAACTGGACGCAGACCGTCGCATCCTGAAGCAATGGCGACAGATGGTGGATGACGGGATTGATATCCTTGAGGTCATTACTCCGGCGAAGCCTGTCGATGTGATGGATGACCCTCCCGAAATGCGTACTGCAACTTTCAAAGAGGTCTCTGAACGCTGTAAGCAAATCAGGATCGATAACAGCACTGCAAAACGTGGCAAGGAGGCATTCGTCCAGAGACTTCGTGATTACATCTACCCGCACATTGGCAGTACCTCCATCGATGAGGTTGATACAGACTCAGTGCTTTCTGTGATCGAGCCTCTCTGGAAAACCAAGAATCGAACTGCTGAAAAATGCTTATCAGATATTGCGTACGTTTTAGGGTACGCCCAGAGCAAGAAGCTCTACCCTCGCGGTGCATTACCGACAACGTGGAAACACAATCTTGAATTCGAGTTACAGGCCAAAGAATCGTTCTATGAAGTGAATCATTTTGCGGCGATGAAATATGAAGACGTTCCGAACTTCTTAGCGCGTCTGAATCAGAACGGATCGGTGTCGGCCCTATTCGTTCATTTCTGCATTTTGACAGGTATTCGTAACGGGACGGTTAGAGACAGTGAATGGTCTGAATATGACCTCGACAAACGAATCTGGAATATCCCGAAAACCAAAAATGGGAAGCCGTGGTCTGTCCCTCTGACAGATGCCATGATCAGCGTCTTAGAACGCGTCCGTCCCCTGTCCGGTGATACCTATGTGTTCGCTCAAGATCGCAACAAGAATAAGCCTGTATCTGAAAATTGTGGCAATGTTCACTTGAAGAAAGTCTGGGGAATTGAAGATGCCAAGATTCATGGCTTTCGCTCCAGTGCGAACGAATACTTAGAAGAACAAACCGACTTCGATACGACACGCATCCAGCAGTTCCTCGAACACCGCATGGGTGACCCAATCGAATCGGCATACAACCGCCGCGAGCGATACAACAGGCGACTAAAAGTCGCGCAAGTGTGGAACGACTACTGTTGGGGGAAGATCGATGTCAGATGAAAAGATCGGTGCATGGATGAAGCTCTGGGAACTCAAAAACAAAAAGGATCGAGTTACTCATTGCGCCAAACTGCTTCGGGATCACTACGGCGACGACAAGTATCTGCAAGTCATCGCTCACGCTTTAGAAGGGAAAAATTTCCATATCGAAGGGCCGTCTGCTGAAGAAAGAGAGATTGGAGCGAGCATTATGCTCATGATGAAGGCTGGAAAGCCCTACGAAAAGGCGATCCAAGATGTAGCTGGAATGCGTGATATCGGAACAACCAAAGTCAAGGAGTGCTACAAAGCGGTTAAGAATTACGACAGCATCAATCTCAAATCTGCTGTTTATAAATTGGCTGGAGAAGATGAATAAAAAACCCCGCCGAAGCAGGGCTTTAGTTTGGTTGAGTGATTACATAACTTGAATGTCAGAATTTAGTCAGCCACACCTTCTATAATCATGAAGTCAGTGTCAGAACATTCCTCTCTGACAGCTTTCGCAGCCTGATATTCTTCACTATGATAGAAAATGTGCGCCGCTTCTTTGCTTTCAAACTCAATCATCATAACGATGCCACTTACATCGCCTTCAAGTCTGTCAGCACCTGGACCACGGGCAAGGACTTTACCCCCATATTTTCTGATCGTTGGCCCTGCCATGCCAGAAAATTGTTCAAACTTGTCTTGGTCCATGACCCTGATATTTGCAACTACGTAACCTTTCGCCACTCTACACCCTCTAGTGTTAACTGCTTACAACGTTATCAGCTTGATAGCACAACTAATGCTGCGATACCATGAAGCTATATAAAGATCTTGATGTTGCATTATGAAAAACTCCGCCGAAGCGGGGAATCATTAGTTAGTCATTTGCTGGCTTGTAAGCACCGGTGGTTGATCCTGCGTGCTTCATAAACTCTACTTGCTCTTCTGCTGAGAAAACTTCGATTGCAGAGGCATTTTCCGTGCTTCCTGTGGACCCCACGACCAAAGCCATTGCCGCGAGATTGACGTTGCTCCCTTTGACCACCATGAAAATATGGCCTGTCGCGGAAACGTAAAATTGGTCAAGAGCGATGTCCATCTTTTCGAGTAACGCCTTAATGGCCTCCTCTCTGTTATGTGGATTTTCAATCATTCCCTTCATCGCAGAACTCGTATAGTTCGCTGTAATTAGGTAAGTCGACATAAAACATCTCCCGATTTTTAAGATTTATTTTTCGTTGCCTGCATTTGCCAAAGAACAAATTTCGACACACGATTTAATGTAGTCATTCAATATGAATATTTGATGATGGTAAAAAACCCCGACGAAGCGGGGTACAAAATTGGATTGTTCAAGTGTCATCTCAGCGCTGACAATAAATGAAGATTTTATGCTAGCGTTTCCTTGAAGTTAGAGGAGATGACTTATGGAAAAGAACTTCAAACGTCTAATCATCGCTAACGGTGTCCTATTTGCTTTTGCAATTCTGGCAATCATCGTCGAGCGAGCGACCGTGCCAGATCAATTAGCCAGAGCAATGGACAGTCTCTACGGCAGTCCCACAAGTATCTTAGGTGACCTCCTTGTCTTAGTTTTCTACCTCGTTGTTTATTTCTTTGGACTATATTCCGCCTACAATTTTCAGAAACTCGGACGCTTAATTCTGACGGCAACCACTATCTTTATTTTTATGGATGTAGATTTCGGTCAGCATTCTCTAGTTGGTTCGGTAGAAGGTCTGTTTGTCTCTTTAGAGCTGATAACTTTTGGAGCATTACTGAGTTTGATGTGGCTTTCGCCTATGGCACAGCAGTTCAAGGATGATGACGATAACGTAGATGATGATGTTATTGAGATGGGGCAAGATGCCGAACCAGAATCAGAACCTGCTGCTAAAAAGCCTCGCGCTCGTCGCAAGCCCACTCAGCAGAAAGATTCTGCGGATAGCTGATATGCGTACCGCGCCTAATAATAAATATCGGTGATGTTCCTCGTGGAAGTTTTAGGAATGTTTGCTTTCATGCTGCTAATGCTGTGTTGGCCACTCTTTTTTATGAAGTCGGAATTCATTAGTAGCCAGATTGGCCTATTGATGGGTGGTAGTTTTCTTTTCGGCTTAGCTATCCTTCAGGCTTGGGCATCTCGATAGTCAAACGTCAAAACCTCGTTTCTTGTAACTCTTCTTGAGCCGCTTTGTGCTTTGCTTCTGCCTCTGAAATCGCTCTCATCATTGCTACCACAACGGTAGATCACGACGGATAAGATGCGTTATATCTATTGTACCAAAACTAGGAGAATAACTATGAGCATCATGATTACAGTAGAGTTCACTTTAAAAGACGGTAAGCAGGGCGACATGTTGGCAAGTCTGGCAGAGGCATTACCGGACACACGAGCTTTTGATGGGTGTATCTCAGTTGAGACTTACGCTGAACAGGATGGATCTTCCATCTTGCTTGTCGAAGAATGGGAATCAAAAGCACATCAAGAGGCTTATTTAGAATGGAGAGTAAGCACCGGAATGCTTGATGCCATCGCACCTCTTGTATCCGCAGATCCAGTTTTTAGATCATACGAGATCCGCTCTGAATAACCAGTTAGGACTGGAAGCATGGACAAGTACACATAAGCAGTTTTGACCGTAATAGCGGTTTGATTCGTAGGTCAAATGGGCGCAAAAACCGTCTATCAGTAAGAATAAGAGGAACACGAACTATGAAATTTTTGGGTTTAGCCATCTGTTTGGGAATTATTGTTGGAGCCGCAGTAACAGTCGGAATTCATTTATTCTTTGACGTCAGTAGTTTTGTATTTGTTCTTGGTGGAGCAACTGGCTTTTTGGTAATGAAAAATGACCCAGAGAAACACATTACTAACTTCGGGCGAGGTGCTATTTATTTTGGATGGCTTGGAACTCTCATTGGATTAATTGCTATAACCGGTAATCGATTTTCTGTTTGGGGTGATGTAGATAGGATGGGGCCAGCATTAGCCGTTTCGATGCTCCCTATATTATATGGTTATTCATTACAGCTAATAACCATCGCGATAGCCGAAGATCGAACGTCTCTAACGGAGTAGCAAATGGAAAAGTACACAAAATCAGTTTTGACAGTGATTGCGGTCTGTGCGGTCGCGATACCTGTGAGGAGTAGAACTTAATGAACACTTGCATAAAATCATCATTCAAATGCACCTTTGAAGTTTTCAAAGCAAAGGTGATGGAGGATGAGCCCAATTGGTCTCAGTTTGTTGATAACTATCAAATTGCGAAGGTAGACGAGCATAACGCTATCATGCTGATGAACGTTCTTGATTTTGAAGCGATGGAGGCTTTCATGACGACTGATGAAATGAAGGCTTGGGATACTGAACACGGCTGTGAAGACACGGTCTATGCTTTGAGACAACACTACAAATAACGAGAGAAAAGAGATGTACGAGAAGACATGTTTTTGTGGCGACGTAAAAATAAAAATTCCAGAAAAGCCTTTGCTCCAGTTTATGTGTCATTGTAAAGATTGTGACAAATTATGGAACGGTCTCTACATGGGATTCGCATTTTCAACAAATGAAATCGAACTTTCAGGAGATCAACGAAAATATTGTTTCAAGGGCGGTAGCGGTAAAAATCTGGAAGTTGATTTTTGCGGAACCTGTGGCACCAGAATGGCAACAAGGGCAGAAATTGTAGATGGTTTGACTTACATACCTGCTGGACTCTTGAAAAATGAAATCAAATTCACTCCTCATGTCGAGATATTCGCTTACAATAAATACGATTGGGTTGGTAACGCTTCATCGCTGAAAGAAAGCTTTGATCACAATGGAACAGTGGAACGACTATCGGCAATTATCGAAGCAGTGGCGTCCCATAATTAATATCTGCGTGTCGCCTTCAACTGATACATCAGCCCTTCGGTTGTGTTGGGCCGTCTGTTGAGCGAATTGAGGATGGCTTCACGCATAGGTTCTTCTGGGCATATCTAGCTTACGGGTACGCGGAGGCGCACTTTCTACCTAGCGACAGACTTTTCAGAATCTAGTTCCTCGCCGTTACTCCGCAAGGAAATGATGTCTGTCAGAGGCCCATAGCCCCTCACAAGGGGTATTTCTAACCCTTCTTTCTGATTCCTCGCTCCTGCATGGACTGCGTTCCCTAGCCACTGTTTCCAAGTGCAATATTTTTTTGTCCATCCCCCAATATCTGGTAAGAATTCATAGACACACTCTCTGTCTTGGTCATACATCCATGCCATCGTGAAAAAGCACCATTCAGGATGAAATTCACTCGCGATCTGAGTTCTGAAATCGTCCTCGTTGAATCCTTTTACAATTGGCAAGGTGCGCGATAACGCATCATGCGCAACATGAAACTTGCTGTCGTATTCATAAGGTTTAGTCATCTTCAAATCCTCTTTTTACGACGATCCCGATCCCGACCCCTAGGGCGCGGATTACGGATCGCTATTCACCCTGTGTTGCAACTTGATATTCGTAGACTCGCTTTGCCTCGTTCACCCAATGAATCATTTTGTCATTTGATGCTTTATGGCCTTGGTCACGAAGCCACTCTTTTGCGGCTCTTTGCGGCAAAGATTTCCCAAGTTGAGTGAAGTGACGAACCAGTAAATCGATACATTCGGACTTCATCGGTTCGTAATATGTTTCTTTGTATTCAGCGACTAGCTTTTCGCGTTCCTCGCTGTCTGTGAGATACAGATCACAAATGGGATAGTCACAGGCAACTGTCTCACCGTAATCGTCTTCGATTTCCTCAATTTCCCATCTGAGACGACAGCCAATCTCAAGGTTGAGTCGCCCACGCGTTTTGGTTGTCGTCATAAAAGAGTCTGAGTGTTTATCGTCGGGATTCTGGCGTGCTATGACGTAAGTTGCCTGTGTGTTGCCCTCAAATGAACCAGCACCACGCGATGTTTGGTTTTCAGCTTTTTGATTTCGATTTTCTTTAGCAATGTGATGAACACACCAGATACCCCAACGCGGAAAAGCCTTTTTCAAGACATCCACCACGTCTGCGCCAGCGGCGTTGTTATTCTCATCAGACATTTTGTGGTTAGCAGAAAGTGTGTCGTCGATGAAAAGTGGATACCGATCTTTGACACCATCGTGATACACAAGATGCTGGAACTGATTTGCAAGTCTGGTGAAGTCAACCAGCGTTCCACGTCGAGCAGGTACAACGGCGATGCGATCATCAATGTCATCATGATTGACCCTGTGACGCTTTTTGATCCCATAAATAATCCGATCGATTTGTTCTGGGTCTTCTGTCGAAATCAGAACGCGCCGCCATCGCTTGGTTTTAATGCCATCAAATTCCAATAATCCCGCAGTGACAAATGCGAGCGTCGTAATCAGTGAGGTTTTCCCAACTGCACGCCATCCCGAAATCATCGCGACGTTAAACAGTACGAGATCGTCCACAGCCCACTCCCAAGGTTTGAGTTTGGAATGGCCCATCAAGATGCGTTCGTAAGGTTCTACGTAACCTGACTCAGTCGCTTCTCTAATGCTCTCAAGACTTCTCACAATGTTCGATTGACTCATATGGCAGCCCTCAATTTTTTGGATTCAGATATGACGGCTCCGGCCCAAATGATCTGCAAACGGATTTCTTCTTGCGTTAATCGAATAGGGCTTACCAGCGACCACGCTTCCTCGATCCAGATATTTCTCGAAAACGCGAGTTCAATCGCCTTATCAACGTCTCTCAGAACGGCCATTGCCAACTGCAAATCGTTTTTCGGATGAATAGACAGAGCATTCACTGGGCCACCCTTGTTTCCAAAAATGCCAACACTTGGTTTCCGTCATATCTCACTGCACCAGCAGAAAGACGGATTGCTTCGGGAAAGTCGGGATCGGCGATCAACTTGTAGACGTATCCATGCGAGCAATCGAGGTAATGCTCGATAGTTGAGGCTTTGACCAACCGATCTTTCAGTGGGTGTGATTCAACTTCGTCTGTCATATCTATTCCTTTGAACTGTAATCAACAGGAAAAAGATAGCGGTGTTTGATCGTCAGCATAATCCGGTTCCAGAACCAATATCCGGACTAACCAAGTGGTGGGTAAAATGGTGGGTAATTCTAGGTATGAATTTATAAAGTCAATGAATTCAGTGGCTTGTGATTAATTCTGGAGGCGCGTACCGGAATCGAACCGATGTCCGCGGATTTGCAATCCGCTGCATAACCACTCTGCCAACGCGCCATAGTGGAAGGTCGCGAATACTACAACCCTCAGGCTTACGTTACAAGAACCCGACATGCAAACATAAAAAAGCCCGCGGCACTGCGCGGGCTCTTTCATATATCAGGCGATTAAGGCTTGACTGTGGTCAAACCGAGGTTCGCCCAGTTTTGCATACCACCGCGGTACCACTTGATCTTATGTGCTGGGTAGCCGAAGTCCAGAAGGGCTTTGATGTTAGCGGGAGATTGTCCACACCACATCCCGTTGCAATACATCACCAACGTCTTTGCTTTACCAAACTTCCAGAGGCCATCGAACTGGGTCGCCCCAAATTCGCCCTCCATAATTTCTCCGATTGACAACGGATCTGCACCCTTGCTTGTGTTGAGCTTCGTCCAAGGCAAATTGACCGCGCCAGGGATTTGCCCACGCTCAACCCAGTTTGGTGTCCGCGAATCGACCACGAGGATCGAGTCATCACCTGCTGACATTTGCTCGAGGTAGTCAATCATTTCGTTTTCACCGATGGTTTCTACACCTGGCGCCAGACTGATTGGCTGAATACAAAATGGAGGACAAGGACGAGACGTTTTCGCAAACGATGCGTCTACGTTGTTGCTGTTATCCTGCACACGCTGGATCGTAATGATCTTGCCGTTATGCTTGACTTGAGCAGTCGCTTTTCCACCAAAAGTGATATCGACTGGCTTATTTTCAGCGTTGGCTGCAAACGGAGCGATCGTCATCGCCACTGCTACCAATGCTCCTGCTAGTGTTTTTTGGATACCCATTTTCAATTTCCTTTTCGATTATTTTTTCGAAGGCAGCTCACCGTCACAACGATTCCCCTTCATCTGAACACGAGTCCTCTAGCTCAGAGTCTGTTGGACAAGGCTTCCCATCTGCACAAGTCTTCGCCTCTTCGGCAGTCGCTGTACTCACCAGTGATGACATCGGCAATAGCCCCAGACCCGCCACGATAATCAAGACTTTAAAGAGGTCAAAACGCATACTAACAAGACTCCTCAATTTTGGTTCTAACGATATAACCGTTTATCCAGTATACAATGTTTTTAGTCCTTCCAAGTTTGGGTAGGACTAAAGTCCTAATTAATCAAAATAGAATAAACTTCACCAACCGGAAAATAATTAAACTGGCTATCTTTATACCCGCGAAGAATAACGCTCCTATTAACCTATCTGCGCCCTCACAATTCATTGCACGAAAATTGGTTAACCATCATTTGAACCAACGCATCAGGCGCTTTCATAGAAAAGTCCGCAACATCCGGCCAATACTCCAAATAGGAGCTAACCAATACCTCATCGGCATCAGATTGCCATGGCACGGTATAACATGAGCCGTCAGACTGAGGTCCTTTCCTCGCGTCAACAATTCCGAGCAAATAACCAAGAGCGACCTGAGATTCTTGAGATAACGCATCGTAAAGATCCTGGGCACTCATGAACGCATAGTTTTCGTGGGTCTCATCGGTCTGAGCCGCCGCAGGTCCTGGAAGGACCAGCACACACCCCATGACACAGACAAGCAGTACGCCGACCAATACGTTATTGTTTTTCATCGAAATCCTCTACACTCTGCCGATCTATTATCAAGGAATACTGATGCTAGCAACTCAACAACGGGTCGCAGAGATCATGAATAAAGGACGCCTCGGTGACCGCGTCAGTAAGCGCGTGGACCTTGCGTTGTCTCTACTAATCCTTGCAAATCTGATCGCTGTTTGCTTGGAATCGGTAGACAGTATCGCGGCGGTCTACGGACCGCAACTGTTTGCATTTGAAATGATCTCTGTTTCGATTTTTGCAGCCGAATATGTATTACGGCTATGGTCAGCCCCGAAACGGAGCGATTTAGACGGTGAAACAGCGACCGCTAAACGGCTTCAATACATGTTCAGCTTTACCGGAATCGTCGATTTATTGGCTTTACTACCAAGCTTTTTACAATGGCTAATTCCAGGCGCTGATCTACGATGGCTCCGCGTTCTCAGGATGATTCGGCTATTAAAGCTGAGCCACTACTCTTCGGCCCTCGAAGATCTCATCTCTGCCATCTACGAAGAGAGACGGGCATTTGGAGCAGCGCTTTACCTTCTCGGTATCGCACTTTTCTTAGCCAGTGCACTGATTTACGTGGCTGAAAACAAGGTCCAACCGCAAGTATTTTCATCTATTCCGGAAACCATGTGGTGGGCGATCATCACCCTCACTACTGTCGGCTACGGTGACGTCTCCCCCATGACACCGCTTGGGAAACTCATTGGCGCACTAACCGCATTGATGGGAGTCTGTACTGTCGCGCTACTCACTGGAATTGTCGGCAACGCTTTTGCCAACCAATTGCAAAAACGAAAAGCCATCTTCGAAGCCGAAGTCGATCACGCGCTTGCCGACGGTGTCATCACATCAGACGAGGCAGCGCATATTGATCGTCTACGGCAGGAATTTAACCTATCAGAAGAACACTCGCGTGCGATCATCGCATCGCTGACCGAACGGCATCGAAAACAGTTGTAAACCAACGGATCTCATCGCAATTCACCGATGGGCGAGTGATTTGCTACCCAAACGAAATGTAAAAACAAAAATTACGATTAAATTCAATCAATTAGTCGAATACCTCTTCTATTTCCTGCATGACTTGGTTAGCGTTTGTTCGCCTAACAGGCTTTTTCGGTGAGCTTGTTTCAGTCACATAATCTGTGGGGGGTTATAGACACTGAATCACCCGACGGATCGAGGTTGGAGGCATGAGGCCTTAAGTAACACCAAACCGCTGTCACGCAGCGGTTTTTTTTGGTGCCGGTGGCCAGACTCGAACTGGCACGAGGTTTCCCCCTCCGGATTTTAAGTCCGGTATGTCTACCAATTCCATCACACCGGCGTGTAACCCTTGGTCAGCGAAGGCGCAGATTATACAGCGTTCAGTTGGTTTTAAAAGCGATCAGTTGGAACTGTTTGCCTGAACACCAGCCACATCAGACCCAAGGCCTAAATCAATTGCCGTCAAACCCATGCTGATTCCCGCATTAGTCGCCACATCACGGAGAATCCGCCCGTGACTCAAAGCCTGATATCCACAAGCGACGCGCATCTTCGATGCATTTTGCCGATCAGCAAAATCCAGTGCAGCGTTAGCACCGATCAGTGCGGGGATCAATCCAGCCGATGCGACAGTCAATACAGGCGTCGCCACAATACGACCCCATTTGAGCTCGTCATGGGTGGACGCGGTTTCGACGGCCTGCGTACAGGATTCACTCGCAATCGCTACTTGATTCGCCTCCATATCGCGAGCGGTCTGATGGCTCACACTGGAACAACCGGACAAGGCAACCATCATCACCATCCAGGCGGCATTTTTAGTCAACATGCATTTCGATCCAAATCACACCGGCTAAGACTACACTATTATTTCTACAAACCAAGCGACTAATCCACTGCAGAGTCTTCGGTAACGGGAAGCAAATGCGGCCAGGCAGCTTTCAGATAGGAGCCCATCGACCAAAGCGTCAAGAGTGCAGCCACGACCAAAATCCATAACCCCGGATGCGTCAACGTCTGCTCAATTGGCAGCGCCAGGCAGACTGTAATCGCCAACATCTGAGTCGCCGTCTTCACCTTGCCAAGCCAACTGACCGCTACGTGTCCTCGTTGACCAATCTCCGACATCCACTCACGCAATGCACTCACCACAATTTCTCGACCGATAATGACAATCGCCGACAAGGTCACCAGCACCGAATCAAACGCGTCGACCAGCAACACTAATGCAGCCGCCACCATCAGTTTGTCGGCCACAGGGTCTAAGAACGCGCCAAATGCAGATTCTTGACTCAGACGGCGAGCAAGCCAACCGTCCAACCAATCCGTCAACGCAGCGATCACAAACACAACAGCAGCCAGTTCCCCTGCGTATTGGAAGGGAGTCAGCCAGACGAGAACCAATACCGGAATTAAAGCGACGCGGATTAGAGTTAGTACATTGGGTAAATTCACACAGGTCTCTCAGTCAGCATGCAACGCAGAGTACACTAATTCAGCTGTTTGGTGACTCATCCCTGATACCTTGGCGATATCAGAGACACTGGCGCGCGCCAATTCACGGAGACCACCGAAATGTCGCAAAAGCGACTGACGTCGCTTTGCGCCGACACCAGGGATTCCTTCAAGGGGACTTTGGGATCGAGCCTTCCCACGCGCTTGCCGGTGCTTTGTAATGGCAAACCGGTGCGCCTCGTCACGGATATGCTGGATCAAATGCAGCGCAGGTGCTGTCGAGGGTAATGACAACTCCTCACCAGTATCAGCGCGATGCAATAATTCAAACCCTGCTTTTCGCGAGGGGCCTTTCGATACACCCAGAACAAAGAGATGATGCACCCCCAACTCGGAGAGTATCTCGATCGCTTCGGTTAATTGCCCTTTCCCACCATCGATGATGAGCACATCCGGCAGTGGAACCTCTCCTGTTTTGACGCGTCGATAGCGTCTTGAGAGCGCTTGTCGCATCGCCGCATAGTCATCGCCCGCGGTGACATCAGTAATATTGAAGATCCGATAGTCACTTTTCAAAGGCCCTGATGCATCAAACACAACACAACTGGCAACCGTTGCCTCACCAGAGGTATGACTGATATCAAAGCATTCGATACGCTCCGGGATGTCCAGTGCAAAACGTTCCGCGAAATCCTTCAATCGCTTCGCCTGACCGTCGCGGGTCGACAGCCGAAGCGCCAATGATTCCTCGGCATTGGTTTTCGCTAAATCCAGAAACTGCTGTCGTACGCCCCGAACCGCATGCGCGATACGCACTTTTCGCCCAGAGTGTTGAGACAAGGCATCAGCCACCAATGTCGCTTCGTGAACCGGATGTGAACAGATCACTTCAGGCGGCACCGAGCGTGCCGACGACAGATAATATTGTGGAATAAATGCATCTAGGATTTCTTCTGGTGTCTCAAGCAGACCGGCATCTGGAAATTGGCTGTTCACGCCCAGTACGCGCCCACCACGCACACTCAGGATCGCAATAGAAATCCCTCCACTTTGTTGAAAAACGGCAATCGCATCAAGATCCGCAGAGTCACTCTCCATCACCTGCTCCGCCTGCACCCGTCGGACCCGAGAAATGGTATTACGATAACGAGCGGCTTTTTCGAATTGCAGCGATTGAGCAGCTTCATCCATACGAGCCTCGAGCGATGCCAGTAACTCTCCACCACGCCCTTCCAAAAAGAGACGGGTATCATCCAAATCTTCCGCGTATTCGGCTTCTGTCACATAGCTCACGCAGGGCGCGCTGCATCGTCCAATCTGGTACTGCAAACACGGACGACTGCGATTTTGAAAGACGCTTTCTTCACACTGGCGAATCTGAAACGTCTTTTGAATCAAATTCAAGGTCGACTTGACTGCTCCGGCTGACGGAAACGGACCAAAGGTTTTACCCGCACCCTGCCGATGACCTCGGCGATAGTAGAGGCCAGGGAAAAGATGGCTCGTGTTCATGAAAATATAAGGGTAGGACTTATCATCTCGGAGTAAGATGTTATAGAGGGGCCTTGAATCCTTAATGAGATTTTGCTCAAGCAGCAATGCCTCAACTTCATTACGAGTAACGGTGATTTCAATCTGTGCGATCTTCGACACCATTGCCATGGTCTTTGAGGCAAGCCCGCTGCCTCGAAAATAACTCGACACACGGGCTTTCAGGTTTTTCGCTTTACCAACGTACAGAATATTCCCGGACGCATCCTTCATCTGATAGACACCCGGACGCACCGTTAAATTTTTCAAGAATCGCGAGGAATCAAATTCTGCCATCCTTGGATTCTACTCTCTTCATGCCATGGTTGTAGGCTAAGTGTGTTAACTCCACATCAGAATTAATGCCCAACTTCTCAAAAATGCGATACCGATAGGTGTTCACGGTTTTCGCTGATAAACAAAGTTGCTCGGCGATGTCTGGAGCGCGGATTCCGTCCACCACCAAATCACACACCGTGAGCTCTCGTGCTGACAATCGAT
Organism: uncultured Litorivicinus sp.; assembly: GCA_902528165.1. Classification (GTDB taxonomy): domain Bacteria; phylum Pseudomonadota; class Gammaproteobacteria; order Pseudomonadales; family Litorivicinaceae; genus HIMB30. Next base: position 3,566 of record CABZRL010000005.1, on the reverse strand, counting down.
CAAAGGGGTTATCCGAACAAAACCGACTTAAAGCCAATGCTTGCGCAACCTTCACTGACAAATGAACATCACGCCGAACGACTTTGCGCAATCCTTGTAAGAGATCAACACCCGAGACGCTGGTATCGACCAAGCCCATCACGCCTATCGATAGAAGTGACTGACATTCGACCGCTCGAATCGATCTTAGATACACCATCGATTGCGTCTGAGGCAGGGATCGTTTCAAACGATCGACGAGAACCAATGCGCTGAACTTTGGACAACCACCATCAAGCAACAGCAGTCGAGGAGGATCTAGCGCGAGCTTATCAAGCATCGGACGGCCCTGGAATCGACCGAGTGATACATCGAACTCAGACCCAGCCACCGAAGCCTCAATGCCTTCAAGCAGTAAAAGTTGGTGAGATATACAAGCAATCGAAATGGGCATCAGATCCTCCTCAAGTTTGGCGAGAAGACTGTATGCGAAGACTGCCGTTTGAGCGCGCTATCGGACGTCGGACCAATATTAGAGAATCAGAACCAATAGAATCAAACCCAAGGCCAAGCGGTAGGCAACAAATGGCAACAAACCCAAACGCTCGATCCAGGACAGAAATAAGCGAATACACATATAGGCCGACAAAAAGCTAACCAGAACACCAATACCGATCGCATCCCAGGCAACCGGTTCTGTCGCGTCAAGCAAATCTTTGGTCTTCAATAAAGCAGCACCCAAGATAATTGGGATCGATAGCAAAAATGAAAACTTCGCAGCGATACGCCTCGATAAACCGAGCCATAAGCCTGCAGTTAAGGTGATCCCAGAGCGTGATGTTCCAGGAATTAAGGCTAACGCCTGGGCGAGGCCGATGAACAGAGCTTCTTTGACTCCCATGCTCGCAAAGCCTCCACGTCCGGATTGATAATGCGCCCACCAGAGTAATAAACCAAAGCCAATAGTCGCAGCTGCAATCACCAATTCGCTGCGGAGCGTTCCCTCAATCCAATCCTTTGCCAGAACACCAGAGATGACCGCAGGAAGCGTTGCCAATCCGATCAACCAACCCAGTCGCGCGTGTCGCCGATAGCGACGCCCCCAATCAACCAACATCCCAGTCGCAATGCGCCGGGTTTCAATCCGCAGACTGACGATCACCGCACCCAATGAACCAAAATGAACCGCTACATCAAAGGCGAGACCTTGATCAGGCCAACCAAGAACCGCGGACGGCAAAATCAAATGCGCAGAACTTGAGATCGGAAGAAATTCCGTTAAACCCTGAATCAACGCCAGGAAAAACGCATACTCAACGGTCATAAAGTTTCGAGGGTTGTTCAGCTAACGGTTTCCAGGAGACAGTTTGTCTTACATAACGTGGGGTCAGTCGTTGCCCATCGATCCATTGCGAAGAATCCATTTGTGACGCCAGATCTCGTAAGGTTTTCAGGCTCGGGATCGCCGGGATGAGCTCTAGTGCAAAACGGTCTTTCTCTTCATGATGACAAATCCAGGTTTTATCAGGTGAAAGTTCATTGACTAGTTTCAATTGCAGAGACTCGAATGTGCCATCAGCCTGTCGATCCAAGCCCACATACACCTCATCAATCCGAGCATCTAAGATTGCCCCATGCGACGACTGAGCAGCCTCAGCAAGTAACGAGAGTTGATCCACAGGCAACACTTGCAAAGGAGTCACTAAATCTAGCGCATGAATACAGGACACTGCGATACGGAGACCGGTGAAACTGCCTGGTCCATTCACCACAACGCATCGATCAATGTCACTCACTGAAAGGTTGCATTCAGCACAGAGTTTGCGAATCGACTCTAGTAAAACTGCGTCATGACGACCCTCGATTCGCTCACGAGTCACCCAAAGTGATCCAGAGACTAATCCAATCGAGAGTAGATCACGTGAAGCATCGATGTACAAACAATCCATCAGTATCCGCCCATAACCAACCAACGATGCCTAAACAATAGTCCGCTCCATACGAGAGCCCAGTCGCGTTAAGAATTCATAACCAATGGTATTCGCTTTTGTTGCCAGAGTATCGATCGAAATGGTTGGACCCATGATCTCAACCCAGCTTCCAACCCGATGTCCGGATAAACGACTGGCATCAATGGTCACAAGATCCATACTGACGCGGCCGACAACCGGGCAGCGCTCACCGTCAATGGCGACTTCACCACGATCACTCAGCACGCGTTGATAGCCGTCGGCATAACCTACACCAATCGTCGCCAGTTGCATCTGATGTTGGGCAACAAATGATCCGCCATAGCCGACTGTTTCACCTGGCTTGACTTGCTGCAATTGAAGAATCTGCGCTTGCCATGTCACGACTGGCTGAAATCCTTTGGGATCCATCGGGTCGGGTGATCCACCGTATAAGCCAATGCCTGGCCTAACCAGATCAAATTGGTAATTCTCACCCAACAAAATCCCAGCAGTATTGGCCAGTGAACTGGGCGGACAGGTTGACCCTAAAGCGGCCCTCACAGACTCAAATTGAGCCAGTTGCTGTTGACTCTGCGAAGAGCCTAGTTCGTCTGCAGAGGCAAGGTGGCTCATCAAGAGTGATGGCTGACAGCACTCCATCAGCTCTGGTAGCCTTTCAAACTCATCGTGTGGAATCCCCAACCGTCGCATCCCCGTATCGATGTGCAATGCTGGACGAAGGCTCGCGATACCTTGAGTCGTTGCTTCGTCAGAAGTATTGATCAAAGGCCGAATGTTTTTGTCTCCGGCCACTGAAAATTCATCCGGCGAATATCCATGAAATGCATAAATCACCGCATCAGGAAGTAAAGATCGCAGTGCTAAGGCTTCTTCAAAATAGGCCACAAAGTATGTGCGACACCCAGCTTCCCATAAGACAGGAGCAGCGAACTCGATACCGACTCCGTAGGCGTTGGCTTTGATTGAGGCTGCGCACTCCGCTTGGCCTGAAAAAGACGACAGGCGTTGGTAGTTATCTGCCAGCGCCTGTCTTGAGAGAAGCAGCCGAGGCTTTCGGCTCATCGATTATTCGCCTCGAAGGGCACTAAAGATTTCGTCTCGGATCTCCTCGACCTGACCGACACCTTGCACACGGTTCATTGAAGGCGCTGTTGCCGGATGATTTTTTGCCCAGGACGAGTAAAAGTGAATCAACGGCTCGGTCTGTTCATGGTAAACCGATAAGCGATCACGAACGACAGACTCACGGTCGTCATCCCGCTGAATCAACGGCTCACCAGTCTGATCATCAAACCCATCTTTCTTCGGTGGATTGTAAATGATGTGGTAAGTCCGACCCGATGCTAAATGCACCCGACGGCCGGCCATGCGCTCGATTATTTCTTCATCATCAACCGCCACCTCGACGACGTGATCGATGTCCACGCCAGAATCACGAAGCGCCTCAGCTTGGGGGATCGTCCGCGGAAAGCCGTCAAACAAACATCCATTGACACAGTCAGGCTGCTCAAGTCGCTCTTTGACCAGACCGATAATAATGTCATCAGATACCAATCGTCCTGCATCCATCACTTCTTTCGCAGCCATCCCCAGTGGGGTTTCAGCTTTCACCGC